>JAFUGH010000050.1 GCA_017469465.1 Clostridia bacterium
CCTCTCGGGTTCGAATCCCTCTGTCTCCGCCAATAAAAAAAAGTCGCTTATAAGCGACTTTTTTTTATTGGCGGAGACAGAGGGATTCGAACCCGAGAGGGCATCGAGCGAGAAGAAAAAGCTCCGGTGGAGCTTTTTTAGAGAGATGATCGACTGAGCATGCGAAGGAGATATAAGGCGCGAAGCGACTGGCGAATCCCGAAAGGCAGAAAAGTCGCTTATAAGCGGTTTTTTTATTGGCGTTTTTTGTTGCATTTTTATTTTTAAAAAGATATTATTGAATTATCATATTTTTTAGGAGGTTTTATCATGAAGATAATATTAGCATCTCAATCTCCACGTAGAAAGGAGATTTTATCTATGATTACTAACAATTTTGAAGTAATTGTTAGTAATGCTGAGGAAGTTATTGATAAAAAGTTAACAAATGAAGAGCAAGTCAAACATTTAGCATATATTAAAGCTAAAGCTGTTTTTGATGAGACAAAAGACTTAGGAAACAGGATAGTTATTGGAAGTGATACGATAGTTGTAAAAGATGAAAAAATATATGGAAAACCTAAGAATCATGATGATGCTGTGAATATGTTAAAAGATTTGAAAAATGCTAAACATGAAGTAATGACAGGCTTATGTATCATGATTGAAAAGAATGGTGAAATATTAGAAAAACTTGACATTGATATAACAGCGGTATATATTAATGACTTGAGTGAAAAAGAAATAGAAGATTGGATTGCCACAAATGAGGCATACGACAAAGCGGGTGGATATGCAATTCAAGGAAAATTTGGCGTGTTTATCCAAAAGATTGATGGTAATTATTATACAGTTGTTGGATTACCTGTTCATAAAGTTTATAACATTATTAAACCATATCTAGAAAGTGAATAATAATGTTATTGGAACAACAAAAGAGGAGGCATTTTAATGGCACAAAAGAAAAATAAAAAAATAGTAAGAAAAACATGGTATATTTTAGGAGTAGTTCTATTAATTATTGCATATTATTTCATTGCACCAAATGATTTTGAAAAACAAGTACAAACATTATATACTTCACTAACAGAAATTGAAGAAAATGGCGAAACAGATAATAATTTAGAAGAAAATTCAAACTATTTAGACAACTTAGAAATATATTTTTGGGATGTTGGTCAAGCTGATTGTATTTTAGTTTGTTGTGATGGAAAATACATGTTAATTGATGCAGGAAATAATGCAGATGGAAAGTTAATCGAGGAACAACTAAAAGAAATGGAAATAACAAAGATTGATTATCTAATTGGAACACATCCTCATGAAGATCATATTGGTGGGTTAGATAATATTATTAGAAGTTTTAAAATTGGTAAGTTCTATATGCCTAATAGACAAGCTAATTCAGCTACTTTTGAAGATGTACTAGATGCAGCAATTAACAAGAATTTGAAGATAGTAGCTCCAAATAGGGGAACAACTTTTAATTTAGGAGAAGCTGAATGTAAAGTTTTGTCTGCTGAATCTGATGCGGAAGATACGAATGATTCTTCAATTGTTATTCAGCTTACTTTCGGAAAACATAAATATTTGTTTACAGGCGATTTAACGAGTACACTTGAGGAAAGGATAGAGTGGGAAGATATTGATGTACTCAAAGTTGCACATCATGGTTCCAGATATAGTAGTTCCAAAACATTTTTAGACGCTACAAGCCCGGAAATTGCAATTATTTCTGATGGTAAAAATAACGATTATGGACATCCACATCAAGAAACATTAAAAAGATTAAAAGTAGTAAATAGTGAAGTTTATAGAACGGATAAAAAAGGAACAATTCATTTAAGTAGTGACGGAAAAGAAATTTCAATAAATTTCTTAGATATATCTTTGGATGGAAATCGGAAGTGAATAGTATGAAATACATTGTTGAAAGAATTGAAGAGAAAATAGCTTCACTGGAAAATGTGGAGACGGGTGAAATTAAAAATTTTAATATTTCTGAAATTCCATTTGTAATCCGTGAGGGAGATGTATTAATTTTTAATGAAAATGTTTGTAATACAGATGAAGAGGAAAGAAGAATAAGAGAAGAACGAATAAAAAATAAAATGAAAAATTTATGGAGTTAGAAAAAGTGTAAAAAACAAAATAAAAATGAGGAAAGACTGTTTATAATATGTCATTCCTCATTTTTTTCTAAAACTATTAATAACCTTTAATTTGAATTTCCACTTACATCACCACTACTAGCATTCCAACTATTTTTTTCTAATTGCTTTAATAGTTTATATGACAACTCAATTGATTCTGCTTTAGTGATTAATGAGTTTGGTCTTAAATTAGTTCCATCCCCTTGCATTATTTTATATGCTGTTAATGCTTTTACTGCTTGTAAAGCCCAAGAAGGGATAGTTGCTTTATCTTCATAAGTTAATTTTTCAGAATCTGCGTTACCTTTCAAAATGTTATTAATCATAATAGCGGCTTCACTTCTTGTAATATTATTATAAAGATTTAAATATAGTTTATTTCCTACTAATGAACCTTTAATAATACCTTTTGCATATGCTAATTTAGCAGCTTCTAATAACCAATCAGGATACATTTTTGCATCTTCAAAAGTTACTTTTGGAATTTCAATATTTGCATCTTCATTACTTTCGGTAATTGCAAGTAAATATAGCATAAAATCTTGTCTAGTTGTAATAGTATTAGGCTTGAAGTAATATCTATTACCAATTTTTTCACCAACGATAATATCTCTTGCTGCAAGATGTGATGCGGAATAATTTACCCAATGGTCTTGCAAGTCAATATAATAGAATGGAATAACAGGTGCACTGTTTTCACTGATAGTAATTGTAACCATTGCTACATTTGAAAATAAAGTACCATTTGTTAATTTAAATGAAAAAGTATCTGTTCCAAGATAATCTCTATCCGGTGTATAAGAAAATGTTGCTACAGTATTATCTTCATAAAGAAGAGTACCATGTGAAGGTTGTGTTTCAATAACATATCTTATGTTTGTTTCTCCTGAAGCAATTTCTGCATGCATTGTAGAAGTTACAGTTGTATTTTTATATGTTGAAATTGAAGAACTTTGAGCAACACTTGCTAAAATTTGTTCACCAGATGATGGTAATTCCCCTGATATTTCTCCTGAAGATGTTGTGGGCTCTGGAGTAATAGGTGTTTCACCTGAGCTAGGCTCTGTAGTAGAGATAGGTGTGGAAATTTCGCCAGATATTTCACCACTTACTATTTCAGATGTTCCAAAAACTACAAAAGAATTAGAGGCAATTATCATAAATAGCATTGAAAATGCTAATATTTTTAGTTTGTTTAACATTTTTAAACCTCCATAAAAGATAAATTTTGTCAACAAAATTATTTTTTGTTTCGGTAATATTTTGCTTCTTCAATTAGTGAAATATGCTTAGATTTTTATGGAAAATTTGTTAAAATTGAATAAAAAATTTGACAAGCTATTATAATAATAGTAAAATTAAATAGCTCGTCTTAAAGACTTAAGGAAGGAGTTTTTTTAAAATGAAAACAGAACAAGTAATTGTTCTACGAAAGAAAACGATAGTAATGTTTTCATTGTTTATTTTAGCTTTTACAATGGGAATGTTAAATATTCAAAAAAACACAGTTAATGCTGCTTCTATAAATGAAGTGAAAAAAGTTTATACGAACTATGTTGCTAATGAAGATTTATTTAAAGTAGAAGTAGTTGGAAATGTGGAACCTGTTAAGCAAAGAGTAGTAGAGGAAGTGCCAATTGCGACATCCGTTTACACAGTACAATCTGTTGTGACTGAGCAAAATGGTGGTGCTACTCAATCTGATCAAGGAATCAGCAGTAAGGTGGCTTCTAGAGGTTCATACATAAGAGATACAAATGTAGCCCCAACGGATTATGAAAAGGTAATTACAGTAAGAGCCACAGCATATTGTTTGTGTCAAAAATGTACTGGAAAAACACCAAGTAGTGCAGGATACGGTCACACAGCTTCAGGAATCGTAATTACTCCAGGAAGAGATATGAAAATTATCTCAGTAGATCCAAGTGTTATTCCATTAGGAACAGAGGTATATGTAGAAGGCTATGGATATGCTATTGCAGGCGATACAGGTGGAGCAATAAAGGGAAATAAAATTGACGTTTATAAAGATACTCATTCACTTGCTTTACAATGGGGAGTAAAAAATGTAAATGTGTATATTCTAAAAGATGAATAGGAAAAACAAACAGGGACACTCTTAAATGTTAATCTGCTTTATCAGATTAACATTTAAGAGTGTCCCTGTTTGTTTCAAGACAGTTCTTTGTTTGTTCACATTTTTCTTGATTTTAAAATTGGATAATAATATAATGAATGAGAGGTGTTTTATGAATTTACGAGAAGAAACAAAAGCTGTATTAAATAAATATGGACTGAGAGCAAATAAAAAATTGGGGCAAAATTTTTTAATTAATGAAAAAATCATAGAGGATATTGTAGAGAAAGCTGAAATTTCAAAGGATGATGTAGTAATAGAAATTGGCCCTGGAATTGGAAGTTTAACAAGTTGTTTAATTGCAAATGCTAAAAAGGTAATTGCAATTGAAATAGATTCCAATATGGTGGATATACTAAAAGCTAGATTCGGTATTTTTGATAATTTTGAAGTGATTTATGGAGATGTTTTAAGAACAAATATTTTAGAATTAATCAAAGATTACGAAAGTGTAAAAGTTGTTGCCAATTTACCATATTACATTACTACACCAATTATTATGAAGTTATTAGAAGATAGATTAAATTTAAAATCAATAACGGTAATGGTTCAAAAAGAAGTTGGAGAAAGAATATGCGCTACAAATAAGGACAAAGAATATGGTGCAATAACAGTTAGCGTTCAATATTATACTTCTCCAAAAATAATAATCGATGTGCCAAAAGAAAATTTTTTACCAGCGCCAGAAGTTGATTCTTGTGTGATAAAACTAGATATTTTAGAGAAACCTAGAGTAGAAGTAAAAGATGAGAAGTTATTTTTTAGATTAGTAAAAGGAGCTTTTACACAAAGAAGAAAGACAATTAATAATTCACTAACAAGTTCTGGAAAATCAAAAGAAGAGATAAGTGATATACTAACTAGTTTAAATATAGATACAAAATTAAGAGCAGAAAATTTATCGATAGAGCAATATGCACAAATCGCAAATATGTTATAATTTGTAGCACTTCATCGGTGAACTTTACAAAATTTGTAGCGGAAAATTGTGTTTACCATTTGCTATATAAAATAGGAGGAGAAAAATGATTAATAATAGATATGTTTTAATTGTTGATGATACCACGGAAGTAATTGATTTAACATTAAAATTGTTTAAGAAAGAGAATGGATTTGTTTTTGTTCATTGTTCTTCTGATACTCCAACACTAAGGTCTGGACTACAATCAATTCCTGACTTGATTGTAGTAAATGCAGATAATTTGCAAAATGATGTGAGAGGTGTGTGCGAATTTGTTAGGAAGAATAAGGAAAACAATATTACGCCTATTATTATAACAACATCTACTAGAGACGAAGAATTTAAGATTGATATGATGAAAAATAAAGTAGAATATGTTATTTCTAAACCTTTAAACGAAAAATATTTTTATTATACAATTAGAAATATCAGTGGATTAATCAGCGCTAATAGATGTATTAGTGCACTAACAGGTTTACCGGGAAATATTCAAATTGAAAATGAGTTAAAAAGAAGAATTTCTTCTAGGTCACAATATGCAGTTATGTATATTGATTTAGACAATTTTAAAGCATATAATGACAAATATGGATTTATGAACGGTGATGAAGTAATTAAGTTTACAAGTGATGTAATTCAAGAAGCTGTGCAAAAGTATGGAGTAAAAGGTGATTTTGTTGGGCATGTTGGAGGAGACGATTTTGTTACAGTAGTAAATTATGAAAATGCTAAAAAAATAGCAAGATATATCATTAAAAAATTTGATACTGAGATAGTACAGTTTTATACAGAAGATGATGTTAGTAAAGGATATATAAAAGTACTAAACAGGAAAGGCAAATTAGAAAAATATGCTATCATGACAATTACGGTAGCAATGCTTAGTAACAAGTTTAAGAAATATGTAACGCCTTTAGAGATTGGTGAGGATGGTGCAAGTATTAAGAAAAAAGCAAAAACAATAGAAGGAAGTACATTTTTGGAAGATAAAAGAAAGAAATAAAAAGGATTTTTTAAGGTATAATATTTCTCTTAATGAATACATTTAATCAGAGAGGTGATTTTATGTATGTAGTTAAATTGAGAAATATTTTTTTTATCTTTTTAGGTATTGCTGTTGTTACGATAAGTTTAAATTTACTTTTGAATAAATCTACAAAAGTTGAAACTATGGCTAGCTCTTATTCTGATGTTATTGTTGTAGATGCTGGGCACGGGTTACCTGATGGAGGAGCTAGTAATGGTGATTTATATGAATCTGATTTGAATTTGAAAATTGCTAAAAAATTAGAAGAAGAATTAACGAATAGAGGTTATGATGTTATTATGACACGAGAAAATGAAAATAATATAGCAGATGCGGATAAACAATCTAGTCTTTCAAGTATGAAAACATCAGACCTGAATAATAGAGTAAAAATCATTAATGAAAGTGGTGCAGACTTTTGTATATCAATTCATTTAAATAAGTTTGAAAATCCAAAATATTGGGGATGGCAAACTTTTTATAATGAAAAGTCAGAAGAAGGAAAAGAACTTGCTAGGTGTATTCAAGAAAATATTACTGAAGTAATAAAAAAAGAGAATACTAGAACGGCTTTAAAAATTGATGGAATTAAAATAGTGGACAAAACGAACATTCCAGTTGTAATAGTGGAGTGTGGCTTTATTTCAAATGCTGAAGAAGCAGAGCTACTTCAAAATGATACATATCAATCTAAATTGGTTGAAGGAATATGTAATGGAGTTGAAGAGTTTTATCATTGAGTGTATATTTTTTATATCTTCGCAAAAAATAGTGTTAAATATATTTTGTAAAGGAAGATATAAAATGGAAAATTATGCGAAGAGGCTTGCGTTAGAGCATAATATTCAAGGGAAAACTTCTAAAAGTTATTATCCTATATATGGTATGAAAATAGATTTTGAGAAAATAAGAAAAGCATATGAATTGCTTACAGAGAGTGTTTCTTTGAATATTCCACTTCCTCCAAGTGGAGAATGGATATTGGATAATTTCTACGTAATAGAAGAACAGGTAAATACAATTCAAAAAGAAATAAAGATGGAGTATTACAAAAAATTGCCTGCTGTAAAAGGAAAAGCAAGAATATATTTGCTAGCAGAAGAAATGGTTTTATACACGGATGGAAATATTACTAAAGAAGCGATTGAGAAATTTGTAATGAGCTATCAATCAAAAAGAAAAATATCAATGAAAGAAATATGGATATTACCAGTAATGCTTAAAATTGCATTGATCAAGTATATTGGAATTGTAGCAGATAGAATTATAACATCTCAATATCAAAAATTTAAAGTTGCTAGTTTAATGGAAAGAATTGTAAAGAATAAAGCAATAAATGATCAAGTTTTCTATGAATATAGGAGTATTAATTTAAATGGTCAAATTACAGCATATGTTGAATTTTTAGTGTATTTGCTAAAAAAAGAAGGCAAATCAGCAAAAAAGTATATTGATATTTTAAATGAAGAAATAAAAAAAGCAGGAACAACACTTGATGAAATCATCAAAATTGAACACTATGATATGGCTTTAAGAAGAGTTTCTATTAGTAATAGTATCATGAGTATTAAGAATATTCTTCGATATAATTGGAATGAAATTTTTGAAAAAATAAATGGAATTGAAAATATATTGCTTCAAGATGAATGGTATGAAAAATCTGATTATGATACCAAATCATTATACCGAAATGAGATTCAAAGAATAGCAAAAAAAGCAAGAATTTCTGAAACTTATATTGCATCTAGCGCAATAGAACTTGCTAAGAGTCAAAACATACATGTTGGTGAAGTACTGTTGGGTGACGAAAAAATAAAACTTTTAAAAGAATTGGGAATAAAGGTGCAAAATACAAAAACAACAAACCAAAAATTGTTTATTTTTTTGTGTTTTATTTATTTACCTTCCATCATAATTAGTGTACTAATTATGAAAAAGTTTTTTTTAATAGGAATCATTCCACTATCAGAAATATTTGTCTTATTAACTAACAAAATTATTTCAAAAATTAAGACTCCTAAAATATTACCAAGACTTGAAAACGTGCCAGATGATGTTAATACATTTGTGATAATACCAACTTTATTGAATAATATAGATAGAGTAAAAGAGATAGTAGATCATTTAGAAGTATTTTATTTAAGTAATAAAATGGATAACCTATATTTTGCTCTTTTAGGAGATGCCTCTGAAGAAGAAAAAGAACATATGGAGTTTGATGATGAGATTATTAATACAGGTGTTAGTGAAATAAAAAAACTAAATGAAAAATATGGAAAGGAAATATTTTTTTTCCTTTATCGACAAAGAAAATATAATACTTCTCAAAGAAAGTGGCTTGGGTATGAAAGAAAAAGAGGAATGATAACAGAGTTTGTTGAATTCCTAGTAAGTGGAAGTAAAGGAAGTTTTATTGTGAATACAATTAAAGAACTTCCAAAAATAAAATACATTATTACATTGGATGCAGATACAATTCTACCGTTTGATTCTGCCAAAAAATTGATTGGAACAATGGAACATCCTTTAAATTTCCCAGTAGTAGAGGGGAAAATTGTTACGAAAGGATATGGGCTTGTTCAACCCAAAATTGGAATTTCAATGGAGAGTTCGACGGCATCTATTTTTTCAAAAATCTTTGCTGGTGATGGAGGAATTGATGTATACTCTACTGCCGAATCAAATGTATATCAAGATTTGTTTGGTGAAGCAATTTTTACGGGAAAAGGAATATTTCATATTGAGATATTCCATCAGTTATTAAAAAATGAAATACCAGAAAATACGGTACTTAGCCATGACTTATTGGAGGGAAGCTATTTAAGATGTGGCTTAGCGAGTGATATAGAGGTTATAGATGGATTCCCATCAAAAGTAAATTCATACATGCTTCGTCTTCATAGATGGACAAGAGGAGATTGGCAGATTGTAACGTGGTTGTTTAAAAATGCACTTAATAAATTATCGAAATATAAGATTTTTGATAATTTAAGGAGAAGTGTATTAGATATTTTTTTGCTTATTTTATTATTTACGAAGTTTTATTATATTAGTTTTATTGCAATTTTTCTTCCTTTTATTATCGATGTTTTTGAAAGATTGCTTCATTATAAAGGCGGAATAAAAGCAAAAAATTATTTGCCTATTATTAGTGGAAGTTCTGGTAGTTTTTTAAGATGCCTTTTTTCTTTGATTATCTTACCTTATAAAGCTACATTAATGCTCAAAGCAATCATCGTAACTTTATATAGAATGTTCATATCAAAAAAGCATTTATTGGAATGGGTCACTGCTGCTGATGCTGAAAAAAGTTTAGGAAACAAATTAAATAATTATATTAAAGAAATGAAAGTTTCACCCCTCATAGGAATACTATTGTTGTGGCATGTTTTTATAGTTGATGCTACAACTAAAGTAGGATTGTATGTTTTGCAAGCAGGTACAATTTATAATCAGTTTATAGCGGAGCATACACAGGAATTGATACATGCATCAACATGGTATAGCTTTAACGTACATCAAATACTGAGGATGTCTCTTGTGCTTTTATGGATGATTTCACCCATTATTAGTTATCGAATCAGTAAAACATGTGTAAATAAAACCGAAAAACTATCCGAGGAAGAAAACGAGGAATTAAAAGAAATAGCCCAAAAAACATGGGAGTATTTTAATGAAAATATGAATGCAGAAAATCATTTTCTGCCACCAGATAATTATCAAGTTGGAAGAAAAAATAAATTAGTAAGTACAACATCTTCAACCAATATTGGACTAGGCTTAATGGCTATCATTTCAGCATATGATTTAAAATTTGTTCCACGTGAAACGTGTATTCAAAAATTGAAGCAATCAATTGATGTCATAGTAAAGTTAGAAAAATGGAATGGACATTTATATAATTGGTATAATATAAAAAAATTAAGTCCACTGAATCCTAGATTTATTTCTACAGTGGATAGTGGAAATTTTATAGGATATTTATATGTTATTAGAGAATTTTTAAAAGAAAATCAGGAATATGAGTATGCTAATATTGTTAATCAATTAATTAATGAGACGGATTTTTCAAAATTATATGATGTAGATAAAAACATCTTTTCCATTGGATATGATATTAGAGAAAATAAATTAGTGGATTCTTACTACGATTTGCTTGCTTCAGAGGCAAGACTAGCTAGTTTTGTTGCAATTGCAAAGAGAGATGTTCCATATAAGCATTGGTTTTGTATGAGTAGAACACTTACTTGTGTGGACAGGCATAAAGGACTTGTATCATGGTCTGGAACAATGTTTGAATATTTTATGCCAATTGTAGTAATGAAAGCACGTCGTTATACACTTCTAGATGAAACATATGAGTTTTGTATTTATAGTCAAAAAAAATATGCTAAAAAATTAAATATCCCATGGGGAATATCGGAATCCGCATTTAATTTGCAAGATTTAAATGATAATTATCAATATAAAGCATTTGGAATACCTTGGCTAGGACTGAAAAGAGGATTGAAAGAAGAAGTCGTCGTTAGTCCATACAGCTCTTTTTTAGCAATTGGGATGATTCCAAAAGATGTGTTTAAAAATTTAAATGAATTAAAAAAACTTGGAGCATATGATAAATATGGCTTTTATGATGCAATTGATTTTACACCAAATAGAGTGTCTGCAGAGGGACATAGCATTGTAAAAACTTTCATGGCACATCATGAAGCTTTAATTCTTTTATCTATCAATAATTATTTGAATAATAATATTTTGCAAAAAAGATTTTCTACAAATGAGGAAGTGAAAAGTGCAGAATTGCTACTAGAGGAAAGGATTCCAACCAATGTAGTATTTACAAAAAAGAAGAAAGAAAAAGTAAAAATACTAAAATACAAAAATTATGAAGAACATATAGAAGAAGATATAAGTAGTCCTTGTGGAAATGTGAATATTCAGTCTAACAATTCGTATACTTTGTTGATAAATGATTTTGGAGAATCGTATTCAACATTTGATAATCTACTTTTAACAAAGCACAACGACACAACAAAGCAAGGAATATGTGTGTATATAAAAGATTTAGAAACGGGGCAGGTGTTATCCAATACACCAAATCCACTGTTTAATGATAGTGATGAATATGAAGTAAAATTTTCTCCTTCTAGTTCAAAGTTTTATAGGAAAAATGACCGAGTTGAAGTAAAAACAAAAATAGCAATTTCACCAGAAGAAAATATTGAATTAAGGGAAATTACTGTTAAAAATATTACTGATAAAGAATTGAATTTAGATGTTATGACTTATTTAGAACCTGTTCTTGCCAATCAAAATAATGATATTGTTCATCCCGCATACAATAATTTGTTCTTTAGATCAGCTAAGTATGAAAATGCAATTATATTAGAAAAAAGATTGCATCATGAAGAGATTTACTATTTAAATTTTATTGTTTGTGATGAAGAAGGAGGACAAGAATTTGAACTAGATAAATCGAAAATAATTGGAAGATTGAATACAATAAAAAATCCATTAATTGCTACAGGAGATGTGGCCTATTCTAACGAGGAAAGTATTTCAACTAATACAATTATTTCTTTTAAAAAGAATTTGAAAATACCAACAGGGAAAAAGAAAACATTGTATGTATATTACGGTGTAAGTAAAGATTATAGTGAAATTATTGATATGTATGAAAAGTATAAATTAGTAGATGCAGGTAATAGATTATTTGAACTTGCTTATGCAAAAAGCATAGTGGAAAATAGATTCTTGGGATATAAGGGAAAAGATATCTTATTGTATCATAAACTTTATTCTCTTTTAAATAATAACAATACGAGAGAAAAATATAGAGAGAAAATTAATCATAATATTTTAAAGCAAAGTAATTTATGGAAATTTGGTATATCAGGTGATTTACCAATGATACTGGTTAAAATAAATCGCGTAAATGATGTTTATGTTATAAAGGAGTTGCTTTCTGCTATCGAATATTATTATAAGAAAAATGTTTTTATTGATTTAATCATATTAAATGAAGAAGAAAATAAATATGAACAGTATGTTCAAGATAAATTATATGAAGCAATAAGTAGCAAGGGAATACAATATTTACTTCATAGAAATGGTGGGGTATTTATTATTAAGAAAAACGAAATCAGTTATGAAGAGGAATGTTTGTTACTTTCTTGTAGTGATATTATATTGAATGCAAGAGATGGTTTCTTAAAAGAGCAACTTTATGAGGAGTATTAGCGCATCGTATGGTATAAAAGGAGTTATGTTGTGATGGAAAATGAATTGTTATACTACAATGGGTATGGTGGCTTCAGTAAAGACGGAAAAGAGTATGTCATTAAAACGAAGGAGAAAACCACTCCAGCGCCTTGGAGCCATGTAATTGCAAATGAAAATTTTGGTACTATCGTAACTGCAAATGGTGGCGGATATATATGGCATGGAAATAGTCAATCGAATAAAATAACTAGTTGGTCTAATGATTGTTTGCGAGATACACCTTCTGAAAGACTTGTATTAAAAATGAAAAATAGAGAAATTAACCTTTTACCATATGAATCTCTTGAAAAATATACAGTGTTTTATGGATTTGGTTATGCCAAATATATATATGAAGATGAAGAATTATCTATTGAAACATTAATCTACGTACCCATTAATGGGCTTAAAAAAGTGTACGAAATAACAATTGATGAAAAATTAAAAAAGCAAGAATGCATTCAAGAAAACGAAGAGACTGCTTTACAAAATAATGATACAGAAAATTCATGGAAAATAGAATATACTTTAGTTCCAGTGCTAGGAGTAAGTAGAGAATTTACTAAAAAACATATCGTAATGGAAAAGAGAAAACAAGAAATTGTTTTTAAGAATAAATATAGGGATAATTATGCTGAAGATGATGTAATTGTAACAACATCTGAAAATATTACACAAGTGTCATTCGATGATACTGTGTTAAAAATGAATATGTCAATTAATAAGTTGGAAAAATCAAAAATACAAATAGAAATAGGTTGCAGAAATAAGAATATTATAATTGAAGAAAATGAATTACAAAATGTATCAAGTGATTTGGAAGAAATTGAGAAATTTTGGAAAGAAAAAATGAAAAATGTAAAAATAGCTACACCGATAGAGTCAATGAATCTTTTGATGAATGGCTGGTTACTATATCAAACGTTATGTTGCAGAATGTGGGCGAGAACTTCATTTTATCAAGCCGGAGGAGCATTTGGCTTTCGAGATCAATTACAAGATTCTCTTTCAATTTTGTGGTTTGACTCTAATATAACTAGAAAGCAAATTCTATATCATGCAGCACATCAATTTGAAGAGGGAGATGTTTTGCATTGGTGGCATCAAGAAAAGAATAATGGCACAAGAACAAGATATTCAGATGATCTGTTATGGCTTCCATATGTTCTAAGTAAATATGTAGAATTTACAGGAGATGTTCAAATTTTAGAAGAAAGGGTCCCATATGTAAAAAGTGAAATATTAAGAGAAGATGAAGTAGAAAGATATACTAATGTGGAAATAACAGCATATAATGACACGTTATACGACCATGCGAAGAAGGCGATTAAGTTTGGCGTAAATCTTTCTGAAAATGGTTTGCCTAAAATGAACGGTGGCGACTGGAATGATGGAATGAATAAAATTAAAGGGCAAAGTATTTGGTTAGGCTTTTTTGTTTATACAGTGTTAGATGGTTTTAAAAAAATTTGTGAAATAAAAAAAGATGATGAAAAAAAAGAAGAATATGAAAAAATACTCATTACTTTAAAAAATAGTTTGAATGAATATGGGTGGGATGGAAAGTGGTATAGAAGAGCCTATTTTGAAACAGGAGAACCAGTCGGTTCTGCACAAAATGATGAATGTAAAATTGATGGTATTTCACAAAGCTGGGCAGTCATATCAGGTGCAGGAGATATAGAAAAATGTGCTCAAGGGATGGACAGCTTAGACTCTTATTTGGTAGATAAAGAGAACATGATTATTAAACTTTTGACTCCGCCCTTTGATAAAATAAAATTAAATCCAGGATATATTAAAGAATATATTCCTGGAGTCAGAGAAAATGGAGGACAGTACACTCATGGGGCAATATGGAGTGTAATTGCAAATGCAATTTTAAAAGATGGCAATAGAGCAGGAGAGTATTTTAGAATATTAAATCCAATAGAGCATGCTCGCACAAAAGAAAACGCATTAAGATACAAAGTAGAACCATACGTTATGGCAGCGGATGTTTATGCAAGTCCTCGTATGATTGGTAGAGGAGGTTGGACTTGGTATACTGGTTCAAGCTCATGGTTTTATATTGCAGGCTTAGAGTATATTTTAGGTATAAAAAAAAGAGCAAATGCTTTAATAATAAATCCTTGCATTCCACATGATTGGGAAGAAATGAAAATAGAGTATTTATATCAAGAAACAAAGTATAGAATAGTAGTCAAAAATCCAAACCAAAAATCAACTGGTATAACATCTATCTCTTTTGATAATGACTTTATTCAAACAAATGAAGTAACATTACAAAATGATAGGAAAGAACACATCATTGAAATTGTAATGTAGTTGGTGAAGAGAGTGTCCAAAAGGTAAATTTGGACACTCTCTTCAATCTTTTTTCTTGAATAAAATTTGGGGATATATTATACTGATAAAGATGAAAACAAAAGGAAGGATGAAATCATGAATACAGATGAAATATTAAATGGACTTAACAAAGAGCAAAAAGAGGCTGTTTTACATGTTGATGGACCACTTTTAGTCATTGCAGGTGCAGGTAGTGGAAAAACAAGAGTACTTACCCATAGAATTGCTTACCTTATATCTGAGAAAAATGTAAAACCTTGGAACATCATCGCTATTACTTTTACTAATAAAGCTGCAAAAGAAATGAAAAATAGAATTGAAAACATTGTTGGAACAGAGTGTGCAAATGATATTTGGATTGGTACATTTCACTCAATGTGTGTAAGAATACTAAGAAGAGAAATTACAAAAATAGGATATAATAGTGATTTTGTTATTTTTGACACAAGTGACGTGAGAACTGTTATTAAAGAATGTATAAAAGAATTAAAGTTAGATGATAAAGTATATAGTGATAGATATTTAGCGTATGAATTTAGTAAAGCTAAAAATGAAATGATTACAGTAGACAGATTTGCAAACATGTATGCTTCCGATACAAGAATGTCTACAGTTGCTAAGGTGTATCAATTATATCAATCAAAATTAATGAAAAATAATGCATTAGATTTTGATGATATTATTAATAATACGATTAAAATTTTTGAAGAAAATCCAGATGTATTAGAGGTATATCAAAATAAATTTAGATATATTTTAGTAGATGAGTATCAAGATACAAACAAAGCACAAGATAGATTAATTATGCTACTTGGAGAACAACATCATAATGTTTTTGTAGTTGGGGACGATCAGCAAAGTATTTATAAATTTAGAGGAGCAGATATTACCAACATTTTAAATTTTGAAAAACGTTTTCCAAATACAAAAGTGATAAAGTTAGAACAAAATTATCGTTCAACGGATTGTATTTTAAAAGTAGCAAATGAAGTAATTAAGAATAATCGAGGCAATGTGAAAAAGAAATTATGGACAGAAAATGGTGAAGGAACAAAGCCTAGTTTACATCAAGCTAATGATGAATATGACGAAGCAAATTATATTGTTTCAAATATTAATCATATTAAACGAGAAGAATATGCTAAATATTCTGATTTTGCCATTTTGTATAGAACGAATGCTCAATCAAGAGCTTTTGAAGATGTGCTAATGCGTGAGGGGATTCCTTACAGGGTTGTTGGTGGTCAAAAATTCTATGAAAGAAAAGAAATTAAAGATATATTAGCATATCTAAGATTAGTACATAATCCAAATGATAATGTAAGTCTAAAAAGAGTAATTAATGAGCCAAAAAGAGGAATTGGAAAGACGACAGTAGATACGATAGAACAACTTTCAAATGAACAAAACATTTCTATGTTTGATATTGTAAATCACATTGAAAAATATGGTTTGACAAGAGCGCAAGCAGGACTTCGCGAGTTTGCAGAGTTGATAAAAAAACTACAAGATGATACATCAAGTATTGAAAAATTGACGAATAGAATTTTAAAAGAATCCGGCTACATGCAAATGTTAGAAGATGATAAGAGCACGGAATCTGAAAGTAGAATAGAGAATATCGGAGAATTTTTGAATGTTGTAATCGAATATGAAAACGAGGAAGCAGACAGTGATCTAGCAAGCTTCTTAGAAAATATAGCATTGGTGACGGATTTAGACAACGTTGACGAAGAACAGGATAGCGTTTTGCTAATGACCTTACATACGGCAAAAGGATTGGAATTTCCTAACGTGTTTTTAGTTGGAATGGAAGACGGTTTGTTTCCGAGCTATAGAAGTATTGGGGAGCCAGCAGAGGAGGAAGAAGAAAGAAGACTTTTTTATGTTGGGATTACAAGAGCAAAAGAGCATCTATTTTTAACATGTGCTAGATGTAGAACGGTATTCGGCAGTACATCATATAATAAGCCATCAAGATTTTTAGAAGAAATACCAACTGAATTACTGGATGGTCAAATAAAGAAGAAAGAAGCATTGTTTAATATGGGGGATGACTTACCAAACTTTGTTGAACAGCCAAAAGCAGCTTTTTCTTTTAGGACGGCAGAAAGCTTTTTACAAAAAGTATCGGGAGATGATACTGTTGATTTGGGCGCATTCACTGCAGGAACAAGAGTATTACATAAAAAATTTGGAGAGGGAATTATTTTAAGTGCAGAGCCAGAAGATGATGATTTAAAGCTAGATATTAATTTTGAAAAAGTTGGAATGAAAAGACTCATGGCAAAGTTTGCTAGACTTGAGATTTTATAAATAAAATGTTATTGTTTATCATTTGTAGATATGTTACTATATTCATATGAGGAGTGTGACACGGATGGAGAAAAATAAAGGAATTTCTATGATTGAATTAGTAATTGTAATCATTATCATGATTTTGATTGCTAGTTTTGCAATTTTTAGTGGTATTAACTCAATTCAAAAAGCAGAAGCAACTGAACTTTACGCAGAAATGTCCAATCTAATGAAAGCAGTAAATGGAGTTATGGTGCAAAGAGAATTAGAAAGAGGCGGAAGTGATTGGATAGTAAAAAACGGATATTGTGAATCAGGAGATAATGGTACTAATGGTTGGTTCACAGTGTATGGTGTGGGAGATTCTCATTATGAGGAAAGCAATCTTAGAAAAAAATTAGATATGGATACAATTAAAAGAAACTATATGGTAAATTATGATACTGGTGAGGTTGTTCTTAGTACACCGATAGAAATTTTTGGAAACTCTATAAGAACATATGATTCACTAAGAGCACTAGTTGAATCAGATAAAATATAAGGGGGTCATACCATGAAAAATGAAGGTATAACTATTTTACAAATTGTCATTACGATTGTTATCATGATAATTTTAGCCACAATTGCTGTATTTTACGCACAAGGTGTTCCGTCTGAAGCGAGAATAGCCACGATTTATAACGAAGTAAAAGAGATAAAAAGTTCAATAGTAGAGGCACGTATGTTAAATAAGATGAAAGTAAAAGGAGATACATTAGACTTTTATGGAGAGGTAACTGTACCTAAAGTTGATGCAGATGCTTATGAAACAGTTTTAGGCGATAATCGAACAGGTGAGTATTATTATTTAGACTTTACATCTTCAAGAAAGTTAGAAAATACATTAGAGTTAGAAAATGTTAATCATGATTATTTGCTAGATTTTAATACTTTGAATATATATTTGATTAAGGGAATTGAAATAAAATCAGGAGATACAATTAGTGTAAAATATGATGCAAATGAGATAGAAGAATATTATTATCACACATTTAAAAAATAAATTTTTTTGGTCGTCTAGTGATTGAAAATCAACAATCCGTAAGGGCGACCATTTATTTTTAAAATATATTTTTTAAAAAAAGTGTAAATTTAAAAAACATAGCAATATCTCTGATATTCTCTTAAAATCTTTTAAAATTACACAAATAGTAATAAAAAAGCGAGTAAAACTTTAAAAAAGTAAGAAAATGGCATGTAAATTAAATGTATTTTTTACAAACAAAACTAAAAAAGGCAAAAAAAGGCAAAGAATTGTTGCACCAAAGTTGAGCTTATAGTAAAATATGGTTGTTCGAAATTGAAAAAAGGAGTTGGAATTTTGCTGAATATATCAGGAAAGACGAAGCTTATTTTTAGTACATTAATTAAGTTAATATTGGCAATTGTTATTTCGTGTGTAGTGATGTTCTCTATGCTTTTTGTATTGTACAAACCTACATATGAAGTAAAATTTGAGGGCGAGGTACTAGGCTATATTTCAGATAAAGCTGATGTTCAAAAACAGATTAGTAACTTCTTACAAAACGGGGATAAAGATAATGTTGGTTATGTTATATTAAAGGAAGAACCAACATATGAATTTAGTTTTGTAAAGAAAGATACTTGTGTCAGTGATGATGAAATTGTTGCAAAAGTAATAGATGCGTGTGATGTTTACTATAGAGTTTATGGAGTAAACGTAGATGATGAAGAAAAATTCGTCGTAGACACAGTAAAAGAAGCACAAGAGATAGTAGATAAGATTAATGAGGAGCAAAAAGATTACCAAAAGAAATCAACCATTGAAATTTCAGAAAAATTTGTTCAAGAATATACATTACCAGATGACATTGAAGTTGCTGTAAACGATATTAATAAAACTTTAAAAGATAGTAATGATGAGTATGTTAAATCACAAGTTAAGACAGTATCAACTTCATATGCAGCGTATACAAGTTCATCTTATACAGTACCAGAGAGTGTTTTACTAGCAATGCAATCTGAAAATGGAAGTTTAAATTTTTCTCATCCACTAAATTCTGCTGGAATTATTACATCAAGATATGGCTTAAGATCACGTAATAATCATAAAGGAATTGATATAGGAGCACCAACAGGTACACCAATCTATGCTGCTGAAGATGGTATTGTTACTTATTCAGGTTGGTATTATGGATATGGATATTTAATTAAGATACAACATATTAATGGATATGAAACATATTATGGACATTGTAGTAAATTAGCTTGTAATGCTGGAGATAGTGTTACAAAAGGAACTTTAATTGGTTATGTAGGAAGCACAGGAAATTCTACTGGACCACACTTACATTTTGAAGTAAGAATGAATGGTAATGCATATAACCCAGAACAATTTATTAACTAATAATGTAAGAAAGAAAATGCACAATTTATTTTAATTGTGCATCTTTTTTTGCTCAAAAATATTTTAAAAATTTATCAATAAATCAAATATTTTACATTGACAATCAAAGCAGAATAATAGATAATAAAGGTAGCGAAAATAGTGTACCCGTATGCTTTAGTTGCTTGAGCTTTTATAAAATTGCGGATAATGTATGCCTAGCAAAGAAAGGTGAATGTGATGAGTAAAAAAATATTAATAGTTGATGATGAAAAAGCGATTGTTGATATATTAAATCATAATTTAAAAAGAGAAGGCTATGAAACGATACAAGCTTATGATGGAGAAGAAGCTGTTGCAAAAGTAAAAGAAGAAAAACCAGATTTAATACTTTTAGATGTAATGCTTCCTAAAATGGATGGCTTTACAGTATGCAAAACAATTAGACAAACAAGCAATATTCCTATCATAATGGTAACAGCAAAAGAAGATGTGGTAGATAAAGTAATAGGCTTAGAATTAGGAGCAGATGATTATATCACGAAGCCATTTAGTGTCAGAGAAGTAATGGCAAGAGTGAAAGCAAACCTAAGAAAATGGGATGAAATAGAAACAAGTTTAAAAAATTCAGATGGAGATCAACAACTTTTAAGCTTTGGACCATTAACACTTGACACATACAAATATGAAGCGAAAGTTAGTGGAAAAAGTGTTGAACTTACTCTTAGAGAGTTTGAATTACTAAAATTTTTAGCAACACAACAAGGACAAGTTTTTTCTAGAGAAGAACTTTTAGAAAAGGTTTGGGGTTATGAATATTTTGGTGATGTTCGAACCGTGGATGTTACCATTAGAAGAATCAGAGAAAAAATAGAAGAAAATCCAAGTGTTCCAGAATTTTTGGCAACGAAAAGAGGAATAGGATACTATTTCAATGCAAATTAAAGAGAATAGTACGGTATGAAATCAATGTGATAAAAATAGAATGTAGGGGTGATTGAGCATTTACTCGAAAACATGTTGTAACTGCTGTTTTGAGTGTTTGTGATAATCGCTCCTATAATAGTTTTAGGAGATTATTTATGTTTTGGAAAAGCTTACAATTAAAATTATTATTAGTTTTTTTTATTTTAATATCAACAACTACAATAGGAATTGGGGTTTATTCGATTAATAAGATAGAAGAGATTTATTATAATGGATTTATAGAGGAAATGCTCAATACGATTTCTAGTTTTGGATTAAATATTGAAAATATAAAACGTGAGGATATGATCAATATAAATGCATCGGCTGAAAAAGTAGTAGATCCGCTGAATAACACAAATACTATTGTGATTAATCAGGAAGCGATACAAAAAGAAGAAGAAGAAAAAAAGATGCAAGAAACATTAAAAAGAATATATGACAATTTTAATATTTATTTTTCTTTAAATAACATTAGTCGTAGAGGGCTTCTTTTGGATAGTAACTATAAAGATCTTTTGACAGAGAAAAAGTTGGAATTAAGTAGTATTGCACAAAAATGTATTGAATTAGCACAGTCAGACAACCAACATTATTACAGTATGAAAGATTTGGATTCAAATGCATACGTATTTGCTTACAGTATTAATTATGAATTGGATGGAGAAAAAATAGAATTCATTATTTTTGTTGCACAAGATATGACGTATATTAGTAGGCAGTTAAATAATGTAAAAAATGCTTATCTTATTGCCATTATTTTAATGATTTTGGTTACAATATTGATTGTTTATATAACAGCTAGAAGCATAACAAAGCCAATTGCAATTTTGACAAGTAAGGCTGAGTCTATTGCAAATGGTTCTATTGAACATATAGCACTTTCACAAAAGAGTCATGCCGGATATGAAATATCAAAATTGATTGATACATTTAATGTGATGATCAATCAAACAAAAGATAATATGAATGAAATTTCAAGTGAAAAAAATAAACTTGAAACAATTTTGCTTCATTTAGCTGATGGTGTACTTGCATTCAATTTAAAAGGAAATTTAATTCATGTTAACTTAGCTGCAAAAAAAATGTTAACGTTAACACCAGAGGAAAAAACTTTTGAAGCTATTTTCTCAAGATTAAATATTGACATTAATTTGGAAAAGATAATTTATTTGGAAGATTGGACTTCTTCAGAACAAATGGTGAAAATTGATGATAAGTTTTTTAATATTTTCTTTGCACCATTTAGAGACGAACAAAATAGAGCGAGTGGTGTAGTTGCTGTTATTCAGGATATGACAGAACAAGCAAAACTAGATGATATGAGAAAAGAATTTGTAGCCAATGTTTCTCATGAATTAAAAACGCCACTTACATCTATAAAAACATATTCGGAAACAATGCTAGAGCAAGATTTGGATGAAGAAAGTCGCCAAAAATTCATGAATGTTATTTTGACAGAGGCAAATAGAATGAGTAGATTAGTTAGTGACTTGCTTCAACTAACGAAATTTGATTATAAAAAAGTAGCTTGGAATAAAATTGATTTTGATATTACAGAGCTTACAAAACAAATTTGTGAAAAACATAAAATTCAAGCTGATAAAAAGAATCAAGTTTTAGAATGTTATATTACTTCTAATGTTCCTGAAGTGTATGGCGATAGAGATGGTATAGAAAGAGTAATCACAAACATTGTTACAAACAGTATCAAGTATACACCTGAAGGCGGTAACATTAAAGTTTATGTTGGAGCAGTGTATGATGATGCCTATATTAAAATAATTGACAATGGTATAGGTATTCCTAAAGAAGATTTGCCGAGAGTTTTTGAAAGATTTTATCGAGTAGATAAAGCACGTTCTCGTGAGATGGGTGGAACGGGACTTGGACTTCCAATTGCAAAAGAAATCATAGAAGCAAATGGAGGTAGCATAGACATGAAGAGTGATATTGGAAAAGGAACAGAAGTTATCATAAAAGTACCAATAAATAAAGAAGGAAAAGAGGAAGAAGAATGAAAAAATATTATTTTACATCTGAAAGCGTAACAGAAGGACATCCTGATAAACTGTGTGATTATATTTCAGATTGTATATTAGATGAGTGCTTGGAACAAGATGAAAATTCAAGAGTTGCTGTTGAAACATTTGCCTCTACAAATCTGATTACGGTGGCAGGACAAATAACTTCAAATGCGAAAATCGATATTGAATCAATTGTTAGAAATGCAATAAAGGAAATTGGATATGATAATGAAGAGAGTGATATTGATTATAGAACTTGCAAAGTAATAATAAATATTGATAAGCAGAGTAGCGATATAGCAATGGGTGTAGATATTGGTGGTGCAGGAGATCAAGGAATTATGTTTGGCTATGCAACAAATGAAACACCTAATTATATGCCATATGCAATTGATTTGGCCCATAAACTTGCTAAGAGATTAACTGAAGTTAGAAAGAAAGGAGAAATACCATTTTTACGACCAGATGGAAAAACACAAGTTACAATGGAATACGAAAATGGAAAACCAAAGAGAATAGAAACAATACTGATATCTGCACAGCATACACCAAACGTCTCTATGGAAGAGATTAAAAGTCAAATAATAGAAAAAGTAATTCATTCAGTAGTTCCACAAGAAATGATGGATTCTAATACAAAGATATATGTAAATCCAACAGGTAGATTTGTGATTGGTGGACCACTAGGAGACACTGGATTAACAGGTAGAAAAATAATTGTTGATACGTATGGCGGTTATGCACGCCATGGGGGTGGAGCATTTTCAGGAAAAGATGCGAGCAAGGTAGACCGTAGTGCAGCATATATGCTACGTCATATTGCTAAAAATATTGTTGCTAACGGATATGCTGAAAAATGTGAAATACAGTTATCCTATGCCATTGGAATGAGTAAACCGTTATCAATATTTATAGATACTTATGGAACAGGAATAAAATCAGATGAGGAATTAAGTGAGTTAATTGAAAGAAGATTTGATTTAACGCCTAATGGAATTATTCAGTATTTAGATTTGAAAAAGCCAATTTATAAAAAAACAACCAATTATGGACATTTTGGAAAAGAAAATTTACCTTGGGAAAAAATTATTGAATTATCATAAAAGTATGGTTTATCCTCAGTAAAATTATGGTTGCAAATATCAATAAAGAGCTGTATAATTAAGCAGTGGAGGTGTTTTTTTTTATGGAGAATAAAGAAATACAAAAAAGTGTAGGAAAGTCTATACCAAGAGAAATAGCAGAATGGGTTTTGTGCATTTTAGCAGCCTTCGTAGTAGCAATCATTATCAAGTATTTTATCTTTACTCCAACTTTAGTTCAGCAACGTTCAATGACACCAACCATTTTAGATGGAGAACGAGTTTTAATAAATAGAATCGTTAGAACTTTTCAATTGCCGATAAATAGAGGCGATATCATTACTTTTGAAAAGCCAGATGCAACAGAAGAAAGTGGTGTAGCATATTATAACAAAAACACAGGAGTAGTCTCTTTTGTGCTTCATGACTTACTAGAAATCACAAAAGTAAGCTACATTAAGAGAGTAATTGGACTAGGTGGAGATCATATTGAAATTTCTGCTGATGGTGAAGTATATATTAATGGTGAAATACTAAATGAGCCATATTTGATAGAGGGGTTAGCAACACCAATTACAGGAGAGTTTTATAACATAGATGTACCAGAAGGTTATATTTTTGTTATGGGAGATAATAGAACTGGTTCTAGTGATAGTAGAGAATTTGGTTGTATTCCTTTAGAGAAAGTTGAAGGTCGTGTAACATATAGAATTTGGCCACTTTCTAAATTTGGAAAAATTGATAAATAGGGAACACTGCTTAGGAGGAATCATGGAAAATATAATTGGTCATGAAAAAGTGAAAATTATATTGAAAAAAATAATAGATGAGAATAAAGTTGGACATGCATATATGTTTGTAGGAAAAGAAGGAATAGGGAAAAAACTTGTAGCAATAGCATTTGCAAAGCAAATAATGAACCTAGATGGCAGTACGTTTAACGAGTCTGATTTTAAAATTATTTTACCAGAAAATGATTTGATTAAAGTTGAACAAATTCGAAAAATAATAAATGAAGTTTATTTGAAACCAGTTTATTCAAAACACAAAGTGATTGTCATAGATGATGCAGATAAGATGAATGCAAATGCACAAAATGCTCTTTTAAAAGTATTGGAAGAACCACCGATGTATGCAACACTTATATTAGTAGTTTCTAATAAAGAGAAAATAATTAAAACTATTTTATCAAGAGTAACTGAAATTACATTTGATAATTTAACAAATCAAGAATTAGAAAAAATTGTTGGAAAAGCAATTGATTTAGATTATGCACGTGGAAGTGCAAGTAAAGCACTGTCTTTACTTGAAGGTAATTACTATGAAATGGCAACTCAATTAATTACAGCAATGGATGAAAAAGATTTCTTAAAATTAAATAAAAAGATGACGGAGGCAAAACAATCAGATGTTGTCATAGTGAAACTTTTAGAAATGATAAAGATAATGTACCATAAAAATATGAAAGAAGATACGTATGCTAAAATTAAGAAAATTGAATTACTAGACGACACTATCAAAAACCTGAATAGAAATGCAAATGCAGATTTGGCATTAGATAAACTTATGATAGAAATTTGTAGAGTTTAACCTAGGAGGTAAAGATGCAAGAAATAGTAGGCGTTAGGTTTAAGAAAATAGGCAAGATATATTTTTTTAATCCAGTAGAAATCGAATTAAAAAAAGGGCAAAATGTTATTGTGGAAACGGCAAGAGGGATTGAACTTGGAGAGGTAGCAATTGAAAATAGAAAAATTGATGAAGATAAAATTATAGCACCATTAAAAAATATTATCAGAGTGGCAACAGAGGAAGATGAAAAGAAATTTGAGGATAACGAGAAAAAAGCTCAAGAAGCATACAATATAGCACTTCAAAAAATTGCTAATCATCATTTAGACATGAAACTTGTGGATGTGGAATATACGTTTGATAATAGTAAATTACTTTTTTATTTTACAGCAGATGGTAGAATTGACTTTAGAGAATTAGTAAAAGATTTGGCTGCTATTTATAAGACGAGAATTGAGCTTAGACAAATCGGGGTCAGAGATGAAGTTAAAATGCTTGGAGGATATGGAATGTGTGGAAGAGAACTTTGCTGTTGTAAGCATTTAACCGATTTAAATCCTGTTTCAATTAAAATGGCAAAAGAGCAAGGCTTATCATTGAATCCTACCAAAATTTCAGGTGTTTGTGGAAGATTGATGTGCTGCTTAAAACATGAACAAGAAGTGTATGAAGAAAAACTTTCAAGATTACCTAATATAGGCGCTTTGGTAAAAACACCAGAAGGAAATGGAACAGTAGAAGATGTTGAAACCTTGAAAGAAATTGTTAAAGTAAAAATTGAAAAAGAAGGAACAACTCACAAAAAAGCATTTCACCTAAATGAAATTGAAATACTAAAAAATAAAAAGCGCAAAGAAAAACAAGAAGATGTTGATATGAACGAATTAAGAGCACTTGAGGAAGGCTTTAAAAGAGGGGAAGATTTTTAAAAAGCTATATTGGATAGCATGTTAAAATGCAAAATTCTTTTTAAGAAAGTAAAATTACTTATAGGGAGGTGAAAATAATGGCATATAAAATTACAGATGCTTGTATTAAATGTGGAGCATGTGCTGGAAGTTGTCCTGTTGAATGCATTACAGAGGGAGAAGATAGATATGTAATCGATCCATCAATGTGTGTAGAATGTGGAACATGTGCTGGAGTTTGTCCTGTATCAGCACCAGAGCAAGAGTAGTAAGACATTTACAAAAATGATAAGGGGATGATTTCTCATCTCCTTTTTTTAAAACATTCGGATAAGAAGAGTAAACTTTTCGTTGTTCTTCTTGCTTTTTTTACACGAGATACATTTGTCAAAAAACATTCAACTTGTCTTAAGGAATACATTACATTAGAAAACCAATCTTTCAAAAAATCACATCCTTGCGCAGTATAGCGAATAGATTCACCATCAAATAAAATGACGAATGGAATTGATTCGTCATTACAATATCATATGTATTAGGAGATAAAAATGAAACTAAAAAAAGATGAGAGAGTAGATGATTTACAATTTAAAGATTTGAAAATTATACAAAATAAAAATGCATTTTGTTTTGGAATCGATGCAGTATTATTATCTGATTTTGCGAAAAATGTAAAAAACAATAGTACTGTGGTTGATTTGTGCAGTGGTACAGGAATTGTTGCTATCTTATTGGAAGGAAAGACAAAAATAAAAAAAATATATGCTGTTGAAATTCAACAAGAGATGGCAGAAATGGCAAGTAGAAGTGTTTTGCTAAATCATCAGGAAGAAAAAATTGAAGTGATAAATGAAGATTTAAAGAGAATAGATACAATACTAAAAAAAGATTCGGTAGATGCGATAACAGTGAATCCACCTTATAAAAAAGCAGGAAGCGGTATCATCAATGAAACGGATACAAAATCAATTTCTAGACATGAAGTGTTATGCACATTAGAGGATATTATAAAAGTATCCGCTAGACTTCTTAAAACTTCTGGTTCCATTTATATGGTTCATCGAACGGAAAGATTAGTAGATGTGCTTTCTGAGATGCGAAGTGAAAAAATAGAACCAAAAAGAATCAGATTTATACATCCATCCTATGGAAAAGCACCTAATTTATTTTTAGTTGAAGGAATAAAACATGCAAAACCATTTTTAAAAATAGAAGAACCGATATACGTTTATGAAAAAGACGAAAATTATACAGATACTATTAAAGAAATATATCACATTGATAAGTGAGATGTGGGTTTGCATAGAGGGGTACAGCTTCAGTATTCACGATAATACCACAATATAAAGTTACATTAATCAGTAAAGGAGAATAAAAATTGGAAAAAGGTAAATTATATTTAGTTGCAACTCCAATAGGGAATCTTGGAGATATTACTTTAAGAGCATTAGAAACATTAAAGAGTGTAGATATGATATTAGCAGAAGACACTAGAAAAACAATTAAACTATTAAATCATTTTGAAATCTCAAAGCCGATGATTAGTTTTTATAGACACAACGAAGGAACAAAGATTGCCGGAGTGATTGATATGTTAAAGGAAGGAAAAAATATAGCACTTGTCTCTGATGCTGGAACTCCTGCTATATCAGATCCAGGTGAGGATTTGGTGCGAGAAGCAATTAAAGAAAATTTAGAGATTATACCAATACCAGGGGCTGTAGCTTTTATTCAGGGACTAATTGTATCGGGATTTGACACGACAAGATTTGTATTTGAAGGATTTTTACCAATGAATAAAGCAAATAGAAGAGAACATCTAAAGTCTCTAGAAAATGAAGAGAGAACGATGATTTTTTATGAGGCACCCCATAAATTAAAAAGAACGTTAAAAGATTTATCTGACAATTTTGGTGAAAATAGAAAAGTAGTATTAGCGAGAGAGATTACAAAAATTCATGAAGAACATTTAAGAATGTCTTTAAAAGAAGCCATCGATTATTATGAAGACATGGATATAAAAGGTGAATTTGTTGTTTTAGTAGAGGGTTCATCGAAGAAAGAAGTTATCATTACAGATACAGTTGAAGAACTAATGAAAAAGTATTTACAGGAAGGATTATCCGAAAAAGATGCAATGAAAAAAGTTGCGAAAGATAAGGGAATGACAAAATCACAAGTTTATGCAATGATAAAAATTTAAAAACAATAGGGACGGAGAATTTAGTTTTCAAAATTCCGTCCCTATAATTTTTAATGTTAGCTTCTTAATTTTTCCAAACATTTTTCACAAATGTTTTTGTCATTAAAAATAGTTAGTTCTTTACTACTTCCACAAAAAATACAAGTAGGTTCATATTTCTTTAATACGATTGCATCATTTTCGACATATATTTCAAGCGAATCTTTAATGTCGATATCCAATGTACGCCTCAATTCAATTGGTAAAACAATTCTACCTAATTCATCTACTTTTCTCACAATTCCAGTTGATTTCATGCCAATCCCTCCATTTCATGAATAAAGTTAAGTATTCTTAACTTTAAAAATATGGTATCATTTTCCAATTAAGAAGTCAAGAAGAAAAAGTAAAAAAATGGAAGATATTGTCATAATATTACATTTGCAATCATAGAATGAAATGCATGTGAATAGAGTTAATTAAGAGGTGACGTATGAATAACATTTGGGTTTTTATGATAATCATTTCCATCATTGTAGGATTAGCAAATGGTAAGGCACCAGATATGGTTAATTCCATTATTGAGTCAACGAAATTAGCAACAGAAAATTCTACTAGCATAATTGGTATGATTTGTTTTTGGGCAGGAATAATGAAAATTGCAGAAGAAACAGGTGTAATAAAAAAATTATCTAAATTGGTAAATCCAATTTTAAAAGTATTATTTCCAAAACTAAAAGATGAGGGAGAAGCAAAAGGATTTATTGCATTAAATATGACCGCTAATATTTTAGGACTTGGAAATGTAGCAACTCCCTTAGGCTTAAATGCAATGAAACAAATGCAACAAGAGAATCCTAATAAGGATACACTGACAAATGAAATGATAATGTTGATCGTTATTAATACAGCATCAATTCAATTAATACCAACATCAATTATTGCACTTAGAGCAGCACACCATTCAGAAAATCCAGTGATTGTAGTTGTTCCAATTTTAATAGCAAGTTTTATATCATTAGTTACTGGTATCATACTGGTCAAAATAAAATGTAAAAAAGTGCAAGGTAGAAAGGTCACTAAAAAGGTATCATTAAATCATTGGGGAGAAAGAGGTAGGTAATGAAAGCAATTGAGTATATATCTTATATAGCAATACCGTTGATGGTACTGTTCATCATTTCTTTTTCAGTGAAGCAAAAAAAAGAAACATATAATATTTTTTTAAATGGAGCAAGGGAGGGAATGAATGTTATATTAAAAATTTTTCCAACTATGATTGGAATTTTAGTTGCAATCAATTTGTTTCAAGTAACTGGGGCAATGGATATTTTTATCAAAATAATTTCACCAATTACAAAAATATTGAGAATACCAAGTGAGATTGTGCCTCTCGGTGTTATGAGATCAATTTCTGGAGGAGCAAGTATTGGACTATTATCAAATACTTTAGATACTTATGGAGCAGATAGTCTTATTGGAAAGATGGCTTGTACCATACTAGGTTCGAGTGAAACAACGCTTTATGTGATTGCAATGTATACAAGTGCAGTTGGAGCAAAGAATACAAGAGGAGTATTAAAGATTGCACTGCTTTGTGATTTTGTCGCGTTATGTACTGCGGTATGGATATGGACTTTATGATGTCCGGGATCATTGAAAAAGTCACAATCGCAGTGGCGAACAGCGTTCACCATAAAACAAAAAATCAATATTACAAATTATTATGGAGCACAATGTCCGCTGTATACTGATATTGTAGCGAGCAAAGCTCTAACAGTATCATGCATGCTCCGCTACGAAATTGCAGAAATTCAAAATTATGACTTTTTCAGTGGCACCGGACGTCCACAAGTTTAAAAAATTTGAAATAAAATTTTCAGTATTTTCAATAGATTCGAACTGATGACTCAAATTGGCTCGACTTTTTTTGACAAAAAGATTGACTTGAAAAAAAATCATGTTATAATGAGCTCAAAATTAAATAAAACAGGACGTGGAAATAATGATAAATTGTTTACTGTTTGTTTTGTTTTTTGTCATATGTTATTTACTTGCGCATGAATTCTATGTAAATAGGCAAGTAAATAAATTCAAAAAAAGGAACAGCGTTCAATCTTTCGCAAAAGAAAATTCTTTCAAAAAACTTTTTTCAAAAATCAATTTTATAAAGACAAAAGAAAATTATTTATTCTTACAAGGTTACCCATTAAAATTAAATGCAATTTCATATTATTTCATTAAAATCATCATGGCAATAGTGTTTGGTGTTGCAGGAATATTCAACTACCATTCTTACGTTATCATGCTACTTCTTGGATTGATTGGCTTTTATTTTCTAGATATATATATTCAGTTGAATAAAAAATCTAGAGATAGTGAAATTTGCAGTGATTTACTGACTGTAACGAATTCTATTACAATGCAGTTGTCTTCATATGTTCCACTCAAAGATTCACTCAAAAATCAATATGAAAATTGCAATAATCAAGATTTTAGAAAAGCAATTATGATGTTTGCAACAAAATATGAACTTTCTGAATTAAACATCGATGAAGCACTTAACGATTTAAATTCACGATTCGATATTTTAGAAGTAGACATGTTTTGTAATACCATAAGGCAATATAACAAAGTGGGAAACATTATTGAACTTCTTGAAAATTTATCATACATTCTGAAAGAAAAATATATGAATAAACTAAAATCAAAAACACGAGAAAAAGTAATCTATATCACATGTGGTGTAATATTAGCACTAACTAATATTATCCTTATCACATTCTATCCATTGTTCATTTCTATTGGAAATAATTTCAATCAAATTTTTAAGTAAAGGGGAAATATAAATGAAAAAAATAAAAGAATTATTAAAATCAAACAAAGGCTCTGAAATATTACAGGTTATCTTGATTGCAGGAATATTATTAGTATTGGTAATTACATTGTTTTATCCTCAAATGCAAACACTTTTTGAAAATATGATGAATACGATTTCAAATTGGTTTACCAATGTTGGTAGCAAACCATTTCAATCGTAATTTTAAACATAGGAACAATGTTAAAGGAATGGTGCTATAAATGAAAATGAAAATCAATATCCTCATAATTGCGATAATATTGGCTATCGTTTTGTTTGGAATATCTACCTATATGCAAAAGAAAATGATAAATTATGAAGCAACAGTTTCTTGCTTGATTTTAGCAAAAGATATTGCGGAAAATGAAATGGTGAATAGAGAAGATTTTAAAAAAGCAAATGTTCCAATATCCATTGTTGCGACGCAAAAAATTGTTAAAAGTTTTGAAGAAATAGAGGGATTATATGCTAAGGATAATATTAAGTCTAGCCAAATTGCGATTAAAGATCAGTTTGACACGAGAGAAAATTTATCTATATATGAAGCTGAAGCTGGCAAAGAAAAGTTATCTATAAAAATCAAAAATGCTGAAAATGGAATGTCTTTTCAAATTAAAACAAAGTCTCATGTGAATATCTACGCAACACTTAGAAATGAATATGCAAATGGCTTTTTAATGAATCATGAACGAATGAATATCGGAGATGAATTGGAAGGATATACAATTATTAAAATATTAGAAAATGTTGAAGTACTTGGAGTCTTTACAATTGATGGAGTAGAATTGGAAAAATCTAATAGTGAAAATCTAGATTCAATTTTAATCTCCGTCACACCAGAAGAAGCTAAACAAATTAATTTAATACGAGACATTGCAACATTTAATATTACTGGAATCAATTCAGGAAAAATCACAAACTCGAAAGCAAGTGGCGAAGGATATGATTTAAAAAGTAAAGAAATTGAGTCACATTTATTTGGAGATGAGATTTAAATGAAAATATATTTGATTGATAATACTAGAAAATTAAAAAAAGTTGGAAAAGAATTACAAGAGTATTTCAATATAGAAACGAAAGAAAATTGTAAATTCAAAATGACGAAAAATGATTATGTGATTTTAAGTGACGAAGTGGGAAACTTGGAAGGCTTAGAAAAATTGAAAAATATAATTATACTAACAATCAAAAAAGATTATAAATATATTTGGAGATTGGTGAATAATCACAAAGCACTCGATATTATCGATAATGCATTAGACGAAAATTATATAGCACAAAGAATTGAAAAATTGGTAAGGAGAGGATTATGAAAAAAATATGTTTTTGCTTCATCTTGTTAATGATGGAAATTACAAATGTACAAGCATCCGAAAGAAACATTGTAGACATAGAAAATCATTGGGCAAAGGAAAGTATTGTTAGAATGATAACCAATGAAAAAGTGAATGGATATCCAGATAATACTTTTAGACCTAATAACGAAATTACAATTTTAGAATTTATAAAAATGATGATGGAAAATTTAAACATAAAAATTGAGCAAGAAGGGTTAAACAAGTGGCCAGATTATTATATTGCAACTGCGAAAAAATATCATTTGGATTACGATTATCATCAATTGTTAACTAGATACGAAGCAATAGAGATTATTTCTAGTTTGATTGATGTGAAATCAATTTCAAATTCTAGCAAAAAATTTAAGGATGTAAGTTCAAAATATCAACCTGAAGTCTCAAAATTACATCAATTAAAAATCATTAAGGGTTATTCAGATGGAACATTTAGAGGAGAAAACAATATAACGAGAGCGGAAGCAGTCACAATTGTATTAAGAACGGTAGAAGCCTATCAAAAAATCATTAATAGCAAAAAATATAAGATAGATAGTGCCTATACAAACATAGATAGAGAAGCTCCTGCTGACAGTGAAATAAATAAAATAAGATATGAGATTAGAGATAAAAAAATATATTTTTATGATAATGGCAGATTCTCTGATTCTTACGATTACACAATTAACGAAAAATATATTACAAATGAAAAACTCATTAAGATAATTGAGAATCTTGTTTCTGAAAATAGTTATACTGCTGCGTTTTATGTGCCATCCAAATATATCATTAATCAAGTGCTGATTAAATATGGAGAAAGTGATGACGCCATCAATCACAATTTAGATTATTTTTCTTTTACATATTTTGAAGACAAGCTCTATGATTTAAATAGAATTACTTTGAAAGAATGTTTTAGTAGGGAATGCTATTTCAAGATAAGCATTAAGAAGATGTGGAAAGAATTATATCAGTTTGAAAATCGTATATACATTGACGAAGATATAAGAAATAAGTTGTTGAAAAGTTTGAAAATTGAATTTGGGAGAGAGGCAGAAGATATCATGAACTATATGCTTGAAAAATATGAAAATAGTATGATTTACAATGAAGAAATAGCTGAACAAATTCAAATTGGAAAATATATTATCAATACATATAAAACGGATGTTACGAGTTTGGAATTCTATTTTGAAAAACTCTCATCATAAATTTTGGAGAGGGCATTTCTCACCCCTCGCCCTCTTCAGATAATTCTAATTAAAAAAACAGGAGTAATTCAACATGAAAAAAATGGTATGTATAAGCTGCATCATATTTACATTGCTTTTTAGCATGACAAATGCCGTAATGAGTGAAAACTTTGAAAAGGTGCTTTCACTTATTAATGTGCCAACAAAAAATATTGATGGCTTTGAAATAAACGAAGAAATCTATCATAAATATGGTTTAATTGTATATGGTACACCAACGGATATAACCAAAAATCAAAGGTGGAAAGATGTTCCTACGGGAAAGTGGAAAAACGAAATTACAGGCAAACAAGGAGAATATAGAATCCTTGGCTATAGCTTAACTGGAACTGTGGTAAACAATGAAGTTTTTCCAGATGATTATAATAGTGGCATTTCACCGGAAGAATGGAATTATATAACCATTGGGGATGCTATTAGTTCTTGGAATGATACAGAAAAATATCAGACAAAAGCTCAACTTGAGTACATGCTTACGCAAAGATTAACTAGAAATGGAATTACTTATAACATTACAGCAAGCCTTTTAGGATTGGATAAAGCTAGATTAGAAGCATATGCAACCTGGAAAACAGCTGGGAGCATTTTTACATTAAAGAAAGATAGTCAAGGGGGGATTTGGGAAGCAACGTTTCGTATACCACCAATGGCTGCAGAAGCTAATTTCTCTGCCAAGTTAAATATAATTCAAGGACAAAAATATCAATTTGAGCCAGAGCAGGAAACATTAGAAATTCCAATTTCATTTGGTGCTGAGGTAACAAATCTAGGGCAATATGCCAAAAAAGAAGATATTAAAAATATTTCGTCAGAACTTGAAGTTGAAAACAATTTAATAGATAAAATTCATTCTGAAAATGAAACTAGTATTCTTAAAGATAGTAAAATTGTCATTCATAAATCCGACTATCCTAATGCCAATAAAATAACATTAGTCGTAAAAAATACATCCATCTTAGAAACCTGCTTTCATGCAGAAGCACCAATGGTAGACATGAAAGAAACAAAGATAGAGATAGTGATTCATGAAGATATGAAAATAGAAGATGAAGGAGAATATATTAAGGTTGATAATATTAATAGTAGAAAAGAAAATGACATCCCAAGACCAATCATTCAGGAAATAAGACTCTATAAAAAAACAATTACCAATAGAAACAATAAAAGCAAGCTCTCTATTGCCAAGAAAACAAATACGCAATTTATTTGTGCGGGACAAATCTTAGTGGTGGAAGCAACGGTGTTAAATAATCCGCAAACAGTTACACTTGCCATAGAAGGAAATTCAAAAATTCAAACACTGGATGATTTAACCAAAAGGTTTGTTTACGACGAACCAAAGAGAAGGGGAGAAAAATTAATCTATTCTTCGTTAGATTCATTAAAGGCATCTTATCATTTGCCAGCAAATATGAAAAACGAAGAGGGAATTTATAAATTAGAATATATTATTCCCTATGGAACAAAGCAATCATTAAATTCATGGAGTACACTTAGAACCATCAGTAATAATGCATTTGATATTGATAAATCAAAGTTATTTACAAGAATAGCAAGCCCATATCTCATAAAAATATATGCTAAAAATGATGGAGGTTCAACTACAAGAACAGCAGAGTTAGATGTGTTTGAAAGATGGGATACAATTTATAATAGAAATATAAGTGAGTTTGTAAAATGAAAAAAGGAAATATCTTAATCACTGCAATGATATTTGTTGCAATTTGCATAGTGATAATACTCTTTATTGCAGCAATATTTATGAGTCATGTGAATTCAATATTATACAATTTAAAGCTTGATATGTATGCCATTAATAAATCAGCCATTATTTCAGTAAACAAAAATCAAACAAGCATGGATGATTTTTCATACAATCAAAAAGCATATCAAGCATATTTTGAAAAAGCATTAAAAGATAGTTTTCATTTAAATGAAAAATTTGAAAATAGAGATGCTATGATCGAATCAGTCAAAATTGTTGAGTATGAAATAATTGAAAAAGGAAGAAAAGATTCCTTTACGAAAACAAAGAGTAGTAATCGCGTAATACATACGGTTATAGAAGCGAGAATAAAGCCTATTATTATGCGTAGTTTTTTTGAAAAAATATTTACATTTACCATTCATGAAGATGTGAATTTGAATTTAGCATATTAAAACATTACCAGTTTTCACTATGAAGATTGAGAAATATCATCATGTTAGGAGGTAAGATGAAAAATAAAAAAGGAAATACGGTTTTAACAACACCAATTATTATTGCGATAGGAATGATGATTGTAACAGGACTCATTATTCTTGCAGTGCAAATACTCATTCCATATTTATGGTATGAAAAACTCTCAAGCACCTGTATTAAGTACATCTATATCATGGAAGAGTTTGGCTATTTAACAAGTCAAGAGGCTAAAACCTTAAAAGAAGATTTAAAAGAACAAGGATTTGATCCTGATAAACTGAATATGAAATATACAAATTATAGAAAAGAATATGGTGATCCCATTTATTTAAGATTGGTATATAATTATGAGATGCAATTACCGCTTCAAAAACCACAAATAATTCAAATGAAAGTAGAAAGAAATTCGGTGTGTAAGCGATAAAAAAACTGGTAACTTAAATTACCAGTGATATTTTTCATGATGAATAATTTTAAAGGCTCGAAAAATTTGCTCGCTTAGGAAAAGTCGAATAAGTTGATGCGGAAATGTTAATTTAGAAAACGAAAAAACGAAATTACTGTTAGTAACTAATTCTTTATATAAACCAGTAGTACCACCGATGATAAAGTTGATGGTACTAAATCCTTTTACAGTAATATCTTGTATTTTATTGGCAAATTCTTCAGAAGTAAGTTGCGTGCCTGTTAAGTCTAAGGCAATCGTATAGTCTTGCGCTTTTATATGCTTTTGAATTTTATCAGCTTCGATTTTTTGAATGTTTTCAATTTCTTTTTGAGAAGCGTTTTCTGGAATAATTTCATCTGGTAGCTCTATGATTTTAATACTAGCATACTTGCTAATTCTTTTTAAATATTCATTTACTCCATCTGACAAATATTTTTCCTTTAATTTGCCAAGGCATAAAATATTAATATTCAATAGAAACACTCCTCCATGATTATATTACTAATACAGTATCTACCGTATCTCTTCCAGCAACGGAGAGATGGAAGTCTTTTGGAATTTCTCCAAATGCATTTACTACTGTTTGATAGGCAAGTTCTGGAAAATTATTTTCTTTGCTTAAATGTCCTAAAATGATGTGATTAATACCAGTATCATCATAAAGTTTTTTAATGACTTTACTTGCCATTTCATTGGAAAGATGACCTACGTCACTGGAAATACGTCTTTTCAAAAAATAAGGATAGCTACTATATGATAAAGTGTTTGGATCGTAGTTAGATTCTAATAATAAAACATCACTACCAACGAGCTTATCATATATTCCTTTCGTTACATGACCAATATCAGTTGCCACGGTTAATTTCTTATTACCAGCAGTGATATTAAAAGCACAAGGATCAACAGCATCATGAGGAATTGAAAAAGGATGAACTTTTAATTCACCCAAATCAAAACTTTCATTTGCGTTAAAAACAATATGATTATATTCCGGTAACTTTAGTAGAGCCATCTGATTCCATGTTTTATTTGTAGCATAGATTGGAATATTAAATTTTTTACTAATGGTAGTTAATCCTTTTACGTGATCAGAATGTTCATGAGTAATCAAAATTCCATCAATCATATCTAAACTAACATTTAAATCAGATAACCCCTTAACTATTTTTTGACAGCTAACTCCAGCATCAATTAAAATTCTTGTATCATTATATTCAATGTAGGTGGAATTTCCACTACTACCACTATATAAATTGCAAAATCTTATCATAAGTATACCCCTTCTATATGGCGAATCTTTTCGCAACTTACATTCTTTATGTATGTCTATTGCTGCGAATTGATAGAATACACCTGTATTATTCTTCTTCCATTACACGTTTTATTTTCGCACCAAGTTTTTGAAATTTTTCTTCAAATTTTTCATATCCTCTATCAATATGTTCGATGGAATGAATTTCTGTGTCACCTTCAGCGATAATACCTGCAATAATCATAGCAGCTCCTGCACGTAAATCAGTTGCGTTAACAGGACAAGCATTTAAATGGTCAACACCTTCAATACAAGCCGTTTTACCTTCGACTCTAATGTTAGCTCCCATCCTCTTTAATTCTTCAGTATATTGAAAACGGGAATCCCAAACACTTTCTGTCAAATAACTTGTACCTTCGGAAACACTTAAAAGTACTGCAGCCTGCGGTTGCATATCAGTTGGAAAACCTGGATATGGTAATGTTTTAATATTAGCTTTTGTTGTACGATTTGGACAATAAACTCTAATTTGTTCTCCGTCATCAGATTCTTCAATGCTAACTCCCATTTCTATCAATTTCGCGGAAATAGGGGAAAGGTGAGTTGTAATACAATTGGTGATAGTAACATCTCCTCTAGATGCAGCAGCAGCAATCATAAAGGTACCTGCTTCAATTTGATCTGGAACAATAGAATAAGATGCACTACGATTTAGTGATTCAACGCCTGTAATTTTGATGACATCTGTACCTGCTCCTTTAATATTAGCACCCATGGTGTTTAAGAAGTTTGCAAGGTCAACAATATGAGGCTCTTTTGCAGCATTTTCAATTACAGTAGTTCCGTCAGCCAAAACGGCGGAAAGCATAATATTCATTGTTGCACCAACACTTACGATATCTAGATAAACATTATCTCCATGTAATTTACCAAAAGGAGAATATGCTTTGATAATACCACCTTCAATTTCAACTTTTGCTCCCATTGCTTCAAAGCCTTTAATATGTTGGTCAATAGGACGAACCCCTAAGTTACAGCCACCTGGACTACCAACTTCTGCTTTACCAAATCTACTAAGTAGCGCACCTATAAAATAGTAGGATGCTCTAAATTTTTTGGTCATAGAAAATGGTACGTCAGTTTTATTAATATTAGTACAATCAATTTCTACTTCATTTCCAGAAATATATGTAACGGAAGCACCTAAATACTCAAGAATTTCACAACATAGTTTAATATCACTTATGTCTGGTAAATTCTCGATATGGCATTTTCCTTTGATTAATACAGTTGCAGGTAAAATGGCAACGGCAGCATTTTTAGCACCGCTAATTTTTACACTTCCTTTAAGAGGTGTCCCACCAGTAATCACTAATTTTTCCATAACGAACTCCTTTATATCAATAATAATAAATAATCAAAATAACAATCATCACATTCCACTCTTAAAAATAAGTAGAGGGGAATTTCACACAATAAACTATACCATATTATAATCATGAAAACAAGATTGTTTTTTGCTATTTTTGTTCATTTCGCTAATGGAAGATGGGTGACATTTTTTTATTGAAAAAGATAGAAATCAAATGTTGCATTTTGAAGTATTTCTTTTCTCGATTCTTTTTGGAATAAATCTAGGTATTGTACTTCTTCACCAGTAATATCTGTGGTTAACTGATTAAAAGAGAAACTTGGAAAAATCATGGACCAAAAGAAAATCGTCAAAAAAATTAAAATTTTTTTCATAAAAACCTCCCCAAAATGTTGTTACAAGTGGTATTATTACCGATTGTCGAAAAAATATTCCAAAAAATGGAAATTAATGATTGACACCAATTGGAAAAATATGGTAATATGATTTCAGAACAAAACAAGGAGGAAAAATAATGGGGGAAAATCAAATGATAAAGGCATGTAATTTTTATGTAAGTCAGTGGCATTTATTCGCCGCATTATTACCGTATGTGAGAGATGAACTTAAGAAAAATAATAAAATTATATTCATTTCACAGGACAACCTCGAAAAAGGATTAAAGCAATTAGTTGCAAAATTGAATTTAAAATTTGAAAACAAAAATGGAATGAATGATGTATTATGGCTTGATGAAAATTTTGTTTTAGAATTAAAGGAAGAAATAAAACCTGTCACGATTGTGGTGCAAGGTGCAGTAAGTTTTATTAAAGAAATCAATACCTACATAGCAGTAAAAGCAAAAGAGCTATATAGACATGTTACCATTATTAATTGCTATGAAATTTACGATACAAATGATATTTTATACAATATACTTGATGAGCACGATTATGTTTTTAATACCGCTGGTATGAATGAAAAAAGTGCCATTTTTCATGGATATATAGAAAAAAGTAGTGGAGCATTAAGCACTCCACAATGTTAAGTTGCAATCCTCAAAATTCATATATATGAAGGCATGGAAGCTTTAAGTAAAAAGCAAAAATGTCAAAGCCAATAAAGTTTCCATGTCTTCAACCCCTTCTTTAATGAGAAAGAAAATTAAAAGGAGAATTAAAATAGTATCAAAATTTTCTTTTATCATCATATCTAAATGATTCATTTTGGTTTATCACCCAATTCATTAAAAATTTCTAAAGCTTTCGTCATTCCCAAAATTTTAATATATTGATCCACTTTTTCTTTTCGCGCGTCATTTAAAAAAGGCTTGAGTGATTTTAAAAGCTCTTTGCTTGGGCTATCTTGATTAGAAGATTTCAGTACTTGCATTAATTTCATCATCATTTCCATATCCGGTACATTATTAGTATTTGTCGCATGATTTGATTTTTCAGAAGAAAAAGAAGCAGTAGAATCATGATTGATAGATTCTTTTGAATTGTCACCATTGCTTGAAGAATTATTAGAATGAGTGGAAGAAGAATTCATAAGTTTTGACAATAATTCTTCAGGAATAACATTTTTATTTTCTGCTGTGTTAGTAAGCATTGATAACAAAGCAGATAAATCAGGTTTATCACTCATAAATTCTCCCTCCTAATTTTTGAAATATGGCTTGATGTCATTTGCCTTTTTCTTTTTTTATCATATCCACCAAAGTATTATAATCATTTTCACTAAGCAATTCTTTTGCTTTTCTTAAAGCAGTTTCAAGTTCAGCATCATCCATTTTAGCTAAAGTATTTAAAAACATTTTGTACATCATCTCATTATCCATGAAAAGCACCTCCTAAAAATATATATATTAATTTATCAATAAATAATATGCTAATTAGAATGAAAATGTTACCTTTAATTGATATCTTTATTCTTATGTAATAAATAGGGTAATATTGAAAATAAAAAAAGCAAATTTAGTAGAAACGGAAAGGAGAAAGTAGTATAATATGAATAAATATCAAAATCGAAAAAGTAAATTTAGAAAAAGAGACGCAGTTGCTACCAGAAATAATAAATCAAAAGCTAGGAATATTGGATGTAAAAGCAGAGCTACTAGATGGGACTACGGTAGATATTGAAATGCAAAATGTAAATTATCATGATATTGAAAAGAGGATGACGTATTATTTAAATCAGCTATATGTCGGAGAATTAGCAAAAGGCAAAATGTACAATGAGTTAAACAAAGCGATAGCGATTGGAATATTGAATTTTGATTATTTCAAAGATATTGAAGAGTATCATACGATATGGAAGATGACAGAGCAACATGATAAGACTAAAACGATTGAAGAACAAGAGATGCACTTTATAGAGTTACCTAAATTTTTGCGAAGTAATTTGAATACAGATAGAAAGATAGATCAGTGGTTACTGTTTATTGAGTATTCGAGAAAGGAGCTGTTGAAGATGGTTGAAGATAAGAATGAAATGATAAAAGAAGCGGTTGAGGAGTATGAATATTTAAAAGGTGATGAAGAAGTACAAAGAATTGCCTTTTTAAGAAGGAAATATGAGTTGGACCATAATAACGCGTTATATCACGCACAAAAACAAGGGGAAGCGATTGGAGAAAAGCGAGGAGAGAAGGCAAAACAAATTGAGATTGCAAGAAAAATGAAAACGAAAGGGATGGAGATAGATATTATTGCAGAATTGACTGGTTTAACCAAGGAAGAAATAGAAAGTTTATAAATCAAAAAGAATCATGGCTATGGCTGTGGTTCTTTTTTTACGGTGCGGCGAACATCGTTTACCAATTTTATGTGGAGCACGCTGTGCTCCTCTACAACATTGTGCTTTATCATTCGTAGCGGCGAACAGCGTTCGCCATGAAATAAAACATGGTCATGTGGAGCACGCTGTGCTCCTCTACAACATTGTGCTTTATCATTCGTAGCGGCGAACAGCGTTCGCCATGAAATAAAACATGGTCATATGGAGCATGCTGTGCTCCTCTACAACATTGTGCTTCATCATTCGTAGTGGCGAACAGCGTTCGCCATGAAATAAAACATGGTCATA
>JAFUGH010000051.1 GCA_017469465.1 Clostridia bacterium
TAATATTAAGTTATCGGTTGTTGATATTCAACCTATTTTATGTAAATAATACAATGTACTATTATTCTTTCAATTTCCATTCTATCATCGGATGACGATTAAGCCTATCGATAATATCCTGTTGCTCAAAAAGAAGTTCTGATTTAAAAGATAACAGAAATTCTTTTTCACTATTATTTAACGTTAGTAAATTGCTTAAAAAAGCTTTTAACGGTTTGTTTCATTTGCTCAAGTAGAACATGCTCTTCCTTTTGAGTAACCGACAGCAGATTAGATTTTATCTTTTTAGAGATATCGTATCAATTCATGAGAACTCATATATCTGGAATTAATTCATGATATATAACTGTATATGCTATAATACATTTGCTCAGCATATTTACTTCACTTAAAAACAAATCCTTATTCACCATATTATAGACATCATATAGATTTCTCACCGCCGCTCTGCTTAACAGAGCATTTATTATTGCTACAAACAATTCAATAGGTAAAGTAAAAGACATAACTCTTATACAGGCCACTAACAGCTTATTAATCTCTTGATGTGATAAATTGGCTAATGTAGGAAAAGAAACTCCTATTTCTTTGATTCATACGCTTTATATTTATTTCCGAACTTATTATACTATAAGTGCCTTATTTTAAAACTGTATGTGAATTTGTATATATTATTAGTAGTCTTATTTAAAACTAGTTTTTTAAATACGATAAAACTTTAATATAGCTTTTTAAGTAAAAATCTTTATCTGATATCTCATTTACTTTATAATACAATTGTTTAAACCTAATGAAATCCTCTCTTAAGTATGCCACAAATGCCGTAGAACTAATATCCTTTTCTTTCTTTATCTGATTAATATCGATTTCCTCAGAAAGAGTTGTCAGATTATTAATGCTTTGTTGGCATACATCCCATATTACAGCGCGTTTACACTTTTCATTATTATATAGTTCACAAAAAAGAATTATTACATTTATCAACTCACGATAAGCTATGGTCGATTCTATATTATTCTTAATTGTGATTTTAGTTTCTGGTTGATACAATATTGAATAAGGCAGCGTTATTGCCAACACTATGATTTTTAAAGCCATTAAAGCAAGTTCATTTGGATCGGTTATATCAAAATCCTTTCTATGCCTTTCGAGTTCTGAGAGCACTAATCCATATTCTTCAGCTATTTTTGAAGCAGCAAAAGCATCTGCTTCATGTTCAAATGAACTATTCACTTTATCGGTAGCTTTTAATAAAACAAAATTGTTTATTTTTTCAAGATTTGAAATGTGCCCTCTTACATGATGTCCTATCTCATGTAGAACCAAAAAACGAAGTGCACATTGGGATACCAAATAGCTCACTATTCTCTCATCTTTATAACCTAATAAAGCGTCCTTACTTGTAATATTTAATAAACCATCATCCCCAATGGAAACAATTTTCCGTTTTAATAATGAATATGGGAACTTTTCTTGTTCATATATGGTTCCAATCATTAAATTTGCATTATACTCGATGTCAGCAATACTTCCTGTATATATTCCAATTATTGGCGTTAATCCAATTTTTGTAGCTATTGCATTGGTGCTGTCATCGTTGACAAAAAGAAAAACTGAATCTGGCAAGTATTTCTTATCATTTATATTTACTCCACAGGCCAAAGGATACTTAATTGTATTCGTATCATCAGATTCCTCCTCATAATAATGATAATCGTTGTATTTTAATTCCGGAACATAAACACACGGTTCACTTATTCCTTGCAGACCCCCATGTTTTTTTATATACTGACCTATTTCAGTGCTTGTTAATTTCACATTTTTAAAAGATGATTTCATACATATCACCGTTCTTTTTAATTATCTTTTTTGATTCTAATGAGTCAATAGAAGTTTGAATAGTATCTTTGGTCCAGATCTCACAAGTGCAATCCCTTCTATAATGTCCACACTTATCATTTTTGCCAATAAAATTGCATTGAATCAAAGGAACTAATTGTTCAAAGCTAATTCTTTTTTCTGTTTTAATTTTATAAGCAACACATTTCTCCGTATCATCTAATTCAATTACTTCACAATTAATTCCAATCATATTCAGAATTAAACTTGCAAATCCATTAGACATTTTTATGTCAAAAAGTAAGCATAACAATGCAAGTGTTAAGTGTTTTACATTAATAAAATACGATGCATCATATGTTATAAAATTATAGTAACCATTATTCTTCGAAGTGTTAAAAGGAAGGGTGGTAAAACATTCACCATCTGATAATAAATTCTTGTTTTCCTGTATTCTCTCAAACAAGATATCAGCCTGTGGCCTATTCAACACAACATTTTTATTTAATTCTTCTTTTATATTACTAGAATTACCGCTTATTTTTACAAAACCATTTTTCAGCATAACTGGTACATCCTTTCATATACTTTTCTCGGCTTTCTAATTATTATAATGCATAAGAAATAATATCTTATAATGTTATAATATCTTTTATTTATCCATTATTTTGCCTTTGATCAATACAAACTCTTTAATTGTTCCGTAAAAAATGATATAATTAAATCATGCGTGCCTAAATCTCGCAAATTTGATTTCCCGGAGCTGATAAAATGTTCAATTACCGATCCCATATAGAAGACTTTTTTAATTATTGCATTTTTCACAAGAAACTAAGTGAAAAAACTATACGTGCCTATCGTATAGATTTAACTCAGTACAGTGCGTTCTCACAAGAGCTCACCAAAGAGTCTCTTTGGGCATACATAGAACACTTGAACAAGCAATTCAAGCCCAAAACCGTTAAGCGTAAGTTAGCAACGCTCAAGGCATTCATTCACTATCTTCTGCTGCAGGATCTGATCAACTATAATCCGTTTGACAAGATCGAAACCTCAATAAGAGAGCCATTGCTGCTGCCGAAAACTATACCGCTTGACACAATCGCAAAGCTGATTTCATTTTCGTATGAACAGATAAGAAAAGCAAAAACCAATTATCAATTTGGCTGTGCCGTGCGAAATGCAGCCATTATTGAACTGCTTTTTGCGACCGGCGGTAGAGTAGCTGAAATATGTACGCTTGTCCCGGAAGATGTTGATCTGCTCGGAGGCACAGTAAAGTTCTATGGGAAGGGCTCCAAAGAGCGTGTTGTTCCGATAGAAAACCACGCTGTACTCGGAATACTTAACCGATATCGAATGCTCTATGAAGAAAGAATAGCAGAAGGTAAGTTTTTCTTTATTAACAGACTGGGGCAGCGCACCACCGAACAGTCTGTCAGAAACATGATAAATAATTATTGCAATAGGTGCGGTATCAGCCTGCATATCACTCCGCATATGTTCCGTCATTCCTTTGCAACTCTTTTGCTCGAAGAAGACGTTGATATTAGATATATCCAGCGAATGCTCGGGCATAGCTCGATAACTACCACTCAAATATATACTCATGTGACCTCTGCCAAGCAAAAAGAAATACTTAAAACCAAGCATCCCAGAAACAAACTAAATCTAGGATAATTGATACACACATTATAATATGTTTTTACCAAACCAACATAAATGCTAAAAAGTCCATGTCTATACATGAATTAATCTGTATTAAGCAGCACATAATAAAAGCATTAGCATAAAGAGTAAACAATTTGTATATACCGACTCTACAGAGTTAACTGTACCGATTTAAAACCGCACATTGCTACACTCTGAACCACATGATGCCGGACGTTAAACGCCTTTTAAAGAATTTCACAATACACAGTAAACACTGACATTTATCTCTTTTCGATACACATCTCATAGACCATTTTGACACTTACTTTACACTCACCGAGTATTACCGATTATTTCTTATACTAAAGTTACTTCTTGATTTCAGGTTTTTCTCCAAATTATTACTTTTCATCTTTTAGCCTATAAATCGACAATAAAACTTCTCGTGGGGTATGTAATTAAGCTGAATTTAGTCAATACTATAATCTTAAAACTACAGTGTTCTTTCAACAATCTCCCTTTCATACTCGCTTAAATACTTAAAAAGCAGATTCTTATTTCGACTAATTAATTCTAATAATTCATCTTCAGATATATTATCAGTATTAAACTTATATGCTCGAAACACAATCTCAATTGTTTCTATTGCAGATTTAGGCACTCCATATTCAATCAAAATACGATAATTTGATTGAATAAAATCGTTCTCTATCATCTCGGCAACATAAGTATAATCTCCTGAAGGTAAACCTAACCTAGATGTTGCATATTTTTGCAAAGAATCAACAACATTTATCCATTTAGGAGCCCTGTACTGTAACCAGTTTTTTTGTAGAGCGAAAATTCGTTCAATAATATGATCAGTTTTTTGCTGCATTTCTAGCGGATATTGTATAAACATATCATCAATTGAAACAAAATGTTTTCTTTTTCCTTTCGCTAGTTTCCTTGCCTGATACTCAAGATCTTTTCTTATCATTTCATCTAATGATGTTTTGTAGCAGCTTCCAACTATTTTATTTACTACCCACTTTTGAGAATCATATCCTTTTCTTTCGTCAGAAGAAGTTAAGTTTTCCCAACATAAATCAAAAAGATATGTCATTCGAGCATAAAGCTTTCCGTCTATTTTACTCCATAGTATAAGTTCTCTGTTTTGGGGCTCTTTTAAGTCTTTAAACAATCTATTAAGAATAGCTTCTTGTCCTTCAATTGAAACAGCATTCCTTTTAAGTATAGTTTGTAATTCTGGATCCTTTGATTCAAAATCATTATAGCGTATAAAATTGTCGTTTACGTTCTTTACTTCATCTTTATCAAGATTAACAAGAACTTCTGTTGCTATTGGGTCTTGCTCAAAAAAAGGAAAGTCAACAACCATTTTTTCTTTTTCAGGCGGCTTATGTAAGTTTATTATTTTTCCGGTATAATGCTCCATTAATCGGCCGGCACGACCTTTAATATTGGAATAATCAAAATAATCAATTTTTCTACTGCCGATTTTATTGTCATAATAAATAACATTCTTCGCACTGGTGTTAACACCCTCTATAATTGTATTTGTACAAAATATGATTTTGATTTTTTTATCATTAAAATACTGTATAGTTGAAGACGTAATATGCTTAGGCATTGCTCCATCGTGTACAGCTATACCATATTTTAAGCATTTTGCTAATGACCATCTATATGATAGATTCTGCTTGATCCATTCATTCAATGGTAAATCTTTTTCTAATGCAATACCACTTTTAACAAGATGTTCACAGTATTGAAAAGCCAATTTTCTTGCAGTATTCGGGGAGGAACAGTAAACTAATGTTTGGTCTCTTTGCGAATCGAGGATTTTGAAAATGTCATCTTCACATATTTTACCACCTTTTTTTGTCTTTACCAAGTCGTACTTGTTATCCGATTCGGTCAAAACCATAGAAAAGTCTGTTTTATAGAATATGGCATCATATTTTTCCACAAAACCATGCGGTATGTCGTCAATGTTAGGTCCCAACATATAAAATTTGCATGTCTTATTTTTCATTATACGTACAAATGCAATATTTAATATATTGTTTCTATTATCTCCCCTTCCATTGCTAAGTTTATAGAACTCATCAAGTATTAGTAATTCGATACTAGGTAAGTTTTGATATTCCAAGACTCTTTCAGCAGTAAGCAAAAATATATTTCCTTTATCAGAACAATACTCTTGAGATGTCTTTACAATAATTTTGTAGTAATCAGAATACTTTTTTAGTTTTCTCCTCGTTTCATCAAGTAACGCTAATGTTGGCTGTATAATTACAATATTATTATATTCTCTACTAGCAACTATTTCTTCAATTAATAAGCTTTTCCCGAAACTGGTAGGTGCACTAACTATAACGTTCTTATGGCTCTTTATTAAATCTGATATTTTTTTCTGTTCAGAGTGAAAAAACTTGTCATTCAAATATAAAGATTTATGAATAGATAGTCTGATCTGGTCATCAAGATCCTGATCAACTGATTTTAAATTCTGAAGATATGGATAAAAACCGGCTGCCGAAACAAAATCTATAAATATTTTTTTGGTATTCTGAGGAATATTATTCCAATTATCCAAAACCAAGATTATTATTTCACGACCTTTTTGTTTAAGATGTTCACTTTGATTATTTAGTAAAGAACTGATTTCAGTTGCTATTTCAAAACTTTCATCAAATGTAATAATCTCGTGATTATGTAATTTTAATAGTAATTCTTTTCGCATAATTACTCCTATATATTTTGCATACTAAAGATTTTTGACAACATTGAACTTACGATTCTATCTTTAGATTCAACAGGTAACAGCATTAATACATATTCAACATTGTTTTTGTTTGGGTATGTATTATTGTTATCAAAGTAGCTTTTCATATCTCTTACATGACTAATATAAACACTCTCAGGTAGACCGCCCTGATTCAATTCATTTATTATACTTGACGTTATATTATCTTCATAGATACATAGTAAGGGAATCCTTATCATTCCAAAAATATCTTTTAATCTTTTACAGTTAGTTACCTTCTTGATCCATTTTTCACGCAATTCATTGTTATGAATCAACGCTCTACTGATAATTACAAATTGCTCATTTAAATAATCATGAGTAAAATGTTTATTTAGATCACTAATCAATGACTTTATACCGCTTTTTCCACTATTATAAAACTTTGTTTCACCAAGCCAAAGCGTATTATCCTTTACATGAACTGCATCAAATCCATGAGCTTCCATAGGAACGGAATCTTTAAAATAGATTTTAGATATTAATGGCAGCGTATCTTTAATATCACGCAAAAGAAAATGCAATATTAATTCACTAAAAACACCTTTAGAATTATAAAATGAGTAGATTTCTCTATCCCACTGATTATATGGGGTTTTCTTATCTATATACTCTTTTATTCGCTCTATATTCTTTAACCTTATTACACTACTGGCAGCTTCCCTCAAATAATCAACTAAATCCAGTTGATTGATACTTGTCGTGTCGTATCCCATTGCATACTCCGGAAGATATCTCATAGTCTGATCAATTAATTCCTTCTCCATAAACTTGAAATTTCCATTGTCATTCAAATCCCAGTTAAGAATAAGCCCTTCAACATCTTTATCACTTACGTTAATAACTACAACTTTACTTTTTCCAAATTTATTTCTTATTTCCATAGTTATCTCCATATAAAACAGATTAATATTCTTTTCAGCGTTTTACATCTATTTTACTATCTTCCCATATTCGTTTATAACATAAGAATCCGTCATTCCTGAAATATAATCGCATATCGCTCTTACTAGCATCCTTCTTTTATACACATACTCTTTTTTTCTTATTATCATCGAACTGTGAAAAAATGTTCAAATCGGCGTTAACTATGGTATTAAGCTCATCACTAACCACCTCATAATTTGAATTAGTAAAATCTATAACGTTATTTGTGTGCCTTTTAAACTCGTTCATTATTCTTATGAGTGTTCCCTTATGTAAAAGCTTACCTTCAAGTGTCTGTAGCGACAAATCAATTCCATAAATCCCAGCATACTCTTCTTCAAGTTTAGTTGCCACTCTTATTGATTGATAATTATGCTTGAACCCACCGAAATTATCATTAAATAGATCCAGGTTTTTTATTATTGAGATCTCTCCTGTGAGTATTCTATTTAATGTTCTCTCACCTTGATGACCAAAAGGCGTATGTCCAATATCATGTCCTATAGCTATGGCTTGAGTAAGATAATAATTCAAACCTAACGCATCGCTGATCGCACCTGCAATTTGAGCGACAACCTGAGTATGCTATTTTCAATGGCTCCGCTCCCGTTTTGCATTTAGTATATACAATTGTATTATCCATAATAATTCTCTTAGTATTTTAGAGTATAAACATAAAACATATGTTAAAAAACATTTATATTGTCTTTCTTATTTTAATAATGCTTTTGTTGGCATTCAAGATCCACACTTATCTACTACAAGCCTAATTCAACAGTAATTGCAGAATGATCTGTTAATTTAAGATCACGAGTTTCATGCTCAAACGAGCAACTTACAACATTTTTAATTAAATCGCCTGAAACGAAACAGTAATTATACCTATATCCGTCACCGGTTCTTCCTATCCAACTGTAATCATTTGCGGCTGGATTACAGTACCGATATCTGAGAAAAATAATCCAAAATGTTATTAGTCGTAACGAATCATTTTCTCCTAATCAGAATTCTGTATTCATAAAGAATCATCTACAATTAAAGAAGCTGCATTATCAACACTATCGTTATAGTTGGAGTTATCTTTTTTACTAACTAAAATTTTTTTATTTCAGATTTATATACAGAGTCATATTTTACTTACTCCCTACATTTGGAATTACTCGCTTCCATAAGATTAGTGAAATTGTCTGATTTTCCGAGATTTCAACAAATCGCTTTATTGAATTATTTTCTCAAGAGGCTATTAAAATAAATGCAATTAAAAGTTCTTTTTCTACCTATTGATTTTCTCATAATTTGCTATCTATTTCTGATTCAACTATTATCAAAAAGCAAACATATTCCTTAAAAAGATTGTGGTAACATACATCCCTTATGTTTAAAGCAAATGACTTTCGACATCTTTTCTTAGATTTTTGTTCTAAATATAACTATCCCATTATATCCTTATTTGTATTATACAATATTCTTCGACAAATTGTGAATATAGGGTACGAATCATATAATATTTTGGTACAAAAAGAGCGCAGCCCGTTATTTTAAGCAAACTGCTCCAAAAATTAAGCAAAATAATTATTTTTAATAAGAATTCATGCGACCTTTAAGATGCACTTACTATACCGCAAATGATTAGAACTAATCCTGTCAGCCCAAATACTCCGAAAACTCAGTAGACTAACATTTGAACATATTTCGCAGGCATGCAATAGACATCATCATGCTTTTCAGGAACAATCAATCTAGTAAATAACTCGCCAACATATGCCAATTGATTCCTTACGGTACTTGCAGTAATCTAGTTGCCGAATTCATCGGTATAAACTGCCTCGCCTGTTTTTCTTCCTTTTCGTTCTTTCCGATGACCTACATTCGTGATTCAATCAACTATAATTCCGTCACTGATCTCAATAATACGTCCACATTGTTCTGCTACTTTTGGATCGTGTGTCACAATTACTACTGTTCTTCCTTGTTCATTGAGAGATTTAAATAGTTCCATTATTTCCGCAGAGGTCTTAGTATCAAGTGCCCCTGTTGGCTCGTCAGCAAGAATCATAGACGGCTCATTAACGATAGCACGAGCAATAGCTACACGCTGCTTTTGTCCTCCAGAGAGTTTATTGCAGGGCTTTTTAGCAAGTTCCTCAATGCCAACAGATTGCAGGGCTGCGAGGGCTTTTCCCTTTTTGTCCTTTATCCTTTTCTTTGAGAAGTTAAGCGGAATCATCACGTTTTCAAGTGCTGTGAAATCCTCAACAAGCGCAAAGTCCTGCATTACCATGCCTATTTTTTCATTTCTTATCCTTGCATACTGCCTTTCAGTCAAATTTTTGACAAGTGTACCATCTATTTGGTACTCTCCTTCCTGATAGCTATCTATGCATGCAAGGATATGCAATAGTGTTGACTTTCCAGCTCCTGATGTACCAATGATAGCTACAAGTTCACCATCCTTAATTGTAGCAGATACTTTGTGTAGCGCTTCAAACGCATTACTTTTATTATGATTGTATATTTTTGTGACATTCTTTATTTGTACCATTATATATCACCTCTTGTCAAAATTTCCTTTGGCGTATTGTTCCTGATTATTATCAGCGGCATTATCATAGAACCCACTATAAATGTTATCATAACTGCTATAACAGCTACAATAGTCCATATGTTCAGTAATATTGTCATTTGTCCTAACAAGGGAATGGAATCTGTGAATCTCATAAGAAGCAATGCGATTATAAGTGACAATATACCTAATATCAATGAGTAATACAGATTTACAAAGCTGCAGCTTTTCCACTTCAGACCGCATACATAATATATCCCATAATCATGAAGTCTCCGTCTTGCTGATATTGCCGTGATGCTTATACTGCTAACAAGTGTCAACACCATTACAACAATTATTATTGGAAGATAATTATATACCTGTATTTTAAAGTATTCAATACTGTTTTCATTGAGCTCAGAAAGTTTGATAGAAAATGGACTGCCAAATGATGCTATTGTTTTCTGGTCATCAGCTAAAGTTTTTGTATCTGTGTTTTTTGTATATTTGATAATTGCTGAATTTAAACTCTGAAAAACATCTTTACTTTTTAATTGAGAATACGAAAAGAGCAAAAGGGGAACTTTCTCTTCATCATAATCAAAAGATGAAAAAAACATATTTGAATTATTTTCACCGGTGTGATTATGAGAAATGCCAGGGAGTTTTGTGTTTTCCTCAAGTTCACCTATGATCTTTACTTCGATTATACCGTCCCAGCCCTTGCAAGCAAAATGTACCGGGATAGTATCTCCTACTTTCCAGCCATATTCATTTTCGGATACAACCGCATTAAGCATATCATCTGTTTTGGTGATCTTAAACCAATTCCCACTTGATAACTCTGGACGATACCTGTTTATCAACTCGTCATTATAACTATAACTATAGCATGGAACATTTTCATTTTCAATCATTGGAAATGCCATTACTTTGTTAGTACTAACAATTTGTTCAGGAGAAGATAGATATGGAAAAATGTCATCATTGCCTAACAATTCCTCCATTGAGGTATAATTAGATCCATTAACCGACGCCTGGCTAAACTCACAATATATTCCACTTGAGCTATACATATCTGCAAATGGTTCATAATACTTATATCGGATCATTACTGCTGAAACCATAATACAAACTAGGATAATGCTTACAGTCAATTCGATAAATGTTATGATATTCATTATGATGTGTCTTTTTAGTTCTTTTATTGCAGTGATTATAAGCATCATTTTCCCGCCTCCCTTAGACTATCAGTAATAGTTTTTCTTACTATAATAATAATCATAATGATCGTAATTATAATAAATGATATAAAATAAATAAAGAACAGCTTCATATAAACTTGTAAAGAATATGCTTTTTCAAAGTATTCAAAGGCTTTATTAAAGTACTCCTGACATAATAGATAATTAATATCTGCTCCTGCAATATAACATGGCAATACAAGAATTGAACACTCGCAAAGATACATAAGCACTGCATATTGCTTTGTGCAGCCATTTATACGCATAATAGCCAGCTTTCTCTGCCTTTTTTGTAAGATAAAATAGAATAGTACAGAAAAATTAATAACAGATATTATTGATAATATCAGAGCTATATAAATCATATTATTGTACGTTGCTATCGTATCGCTATCCGGAAAGCTCATCTCCGGGAAACTGAGTTTACCAGGTATTAGTAGCTGCGCTGTATCCACCATGTTTTCATAATCGGATTTTGTAATATTCTTCTCAAAAGTGAAACCAAACTGATCTATCTGTTGATTCCCGGGAATTGTTAAAAAAGGTACAACGGGCGTACCAAATCCCCCTCGATAGGTTCCAATGACTTTATACTTATTTCCAAACAAATTGATCGTTCCATCATCATTTTTTAGTTTTTCACATGCATCATTCCACTGGTCATCGCTCTCGCCCCATACCATGGCATTAAAACTTCCCGTAGTCTCTTCTTCATCTGTAATGTATCTGCCGGAGGTTATAAGTCCATGTTCTTCGTAGTTTTTTCTTGTCAACTCACATATGTTATACTTACCGTTTCGTATAACAAATCTCATTGCCAATGGACCATAGCCTTCTTCTATACTAAAGCCGTCAATATACGATGCAGCATATATGACAGTCATATTATTCAGTGTCTTATCGTCAAGGGCTTCAATATATGTTTGAAACTCCCTTTTACTGAGTGTCGTTCCCTCTGCTATTTCCGGATCAAGATCTTTTGAATCTATTTCTGCCTCAACTATTTTTGTGTTGTAATTATAATATAAACCATACGAAAAATTAATAACGAAAGCGGATACCAATACACATAGTATGGTAACTATAAATATCAATTTTTCATACATAATAAAGTTTTTAATGTTTTTTAGAACGTATCTCACTTCACATCACCATTCCTCTGTATTTCAATAATTACATCAAACCAAGAGCAATCAAATGATATTCGATTACTCTTCGGTTTGATGAATAAAGCAAAATTAGACTACATACCGTGAATGATTAGTTGAGGTATTTATATCCGGTACTCCACTTAACTCCAGACATGGGTGATGAACTGTTATATATAGTTCCCCAAATCTCAAAATTATAATTACTCGAGCTATAGCTGCTGTTGACGGCCTTAGCATAAGTATTATAACCTCCTGTAGCATTTTTAGAAATAGATGTTACAAATTCGCCTGTTTTGTCTTTGTACACATTAATATGTGATTCCATATAGCATGAGGATGTAGATGTATTCGTAATTTTGGCTGATGTAGTATACCACTCAAACGCACCTACACCTGTTTCTGATATGTTGTAAGCACTTGCGACCATACTCATCATGCTTACTGCCATTGTCATTGCCGCACCAATTGCAGCAAGTCTCTTTGTTAACTTGTTCATAGTTTTATTCCTCCATATTTTTAGTTTTTCCGATTCTGTTCATCAATAATCCTATAAGCATCAAAACCGAATCAACTGCCATAAATATCATAACGCTTGTCGCTGTTGAAATAGATAGAATGAAGAGTGCTATGAATATTAAGGAATCGACAGCAGTTAATACGATTGATATAAGTCTGTTTCTCCTGTGCTCATTTGGCTTTAAGGGATTATTCTTATGCTCGACTGGTGCAAACAGAACTATTGGAACGATCAGAACTGCGAATGTGATAATTGCCGGAATATTACTGTACAGATCCGGCATTAGTTTGACACATAAAACGGTGAGTGCATATATTGCCGATGTTATCAGGTAACAGCTTTCGCTTTTTTTTGCATGAAATCCTCCAATGAATATCCTGAGTGGAACAAATATCAGCATAAAAGCCACAAAGTGCAGCATCGATTTTGTAAAAATGCTAATAATCAGTGCTGTCAGAATATTTGAAAGATTAAGTAAAAGTACCTCTGCGCCATAAACGCATTCGTCACGTTTCTCAATGTCAACTATTTTGTTTTTGATCAGAAGAAAAGCAATATCTTCAGCTATATATCGAAACATACCAAAGACCTCACTTCTTTTCCGATTTCTTGACGGACTTAAGCTGCTTGGGTGCTGTGGGCTGATAGCAACCGATCATTGATGTGGAATTGCAAGCCATCTTAGCCGAAAATTCAACTGCCTTTGCTACCGCTCTTCCAAGTTTCTTTCCCATGAGTTTAACCTCCTTTCCTTGGTTCTGATTCCTTGAGTATATGGTAACATATTTTTTATTGTTTGTGTAAAAATTTGCGTAATCTGTAGGAAAATTTGCGTAATCTGTAGCGATTACCAATATATGTCATCCGTTTGACAATTTATTAATATAATTGTGACAAAAGAAAAGCCGCCAATTTCTTGACGACTTTTCCTGCTATACATTATTGGGAATCATTATTATAGCTTCAACGATATCATCATGGGCTTCAAGAGTGAACTCTCCGTCATATGACTGCACTATATTTTTTACGCTTTTAAGCCCTATACCATGCATGGCCTTGTCTTTTTTTGAGGTCGAGTCAGCATTAAATGAGTGAGTGCATCTGTTTAGTATCTTGATCATGAATAAATTGTTTATAACAGAGATTTGAATGTGAATAAATGGTTCGGTTTCATCTGTCTGTACCTCTATTGCATTATCAATTATATTTCCGAGTATTGATGCCAGATGAATGTCGGAAAGAGCGCATCGTTCAGGTATTGCTGCATTTACAGTAAAGGGTATTCCCAGTGAAAGTGCTGTAGCGTGTTTTGCATTTATGATGGTATCTGCTGTGGTGTTACCCGTATGAAAATATTCGGACTTATGCTCGAATGATCTTTGTTCCCTATGAACAAATTCCCTAAGCTCATCGATTTTTCCCTGAGCGATAAGCGAGTCGATCACAAGTATTGTATTCTTGTAATCGTGGACACTTTTACGCCACATAGAAAAAGTATTTTCCTGTTCCTTTAGCGACCTTTCGAGAAATCTGTTTTGCTGCGATATTATATTATTTTCCTCTTTTTTTAGCTGTGATTCCGATATATACAAAACAGCTATATATGCAGCGGCAATAAGTGCAAGCATAAGCAAAAACACAGACATAATTATCATATTTGAATCCTTGTCTCTGCCAAGTTCAAAGTACAGCCCCGATGATATCATAATCAGCATGACTGATCCTGTAAGGGAGAATATTAGCACCTTTTTGCTGACAATTCGTTTTTGACCTACCAGCTTGTTTATTGCAACACAGGTTATCATCAAAACTATTTTTGATGATAACCGCCTATTATTCTGCCATCCGAAAGAGTATTAAACAAATCGGAAATTGAAATTCCCGTAAGATCAGCAGCGATTGAGCACATTATCATATCTGTCACAAATACCAACAGAAAATACAACAATTCAACTATAAGCGTTTTTATTATGTGCGATTTAAATATACAAATGCTACATAGTGTAAAAGAGAGATAAATAATAATTGTGTTGATGGAAGAGAACAGATCTATTTTGTTCAAAACGATCATTCCTGCGGAGAATGGAATCGCTATTAGAAAATATATTTTTCTGCTGGTATGTTTCTCGGCATTTGCAAGAAAGCTTTCACCAAACACAAATCCCATTAGACATTCAAACAGAGAGAAAATATATTCCGATATCCAATAAAACGTCGTCATATCCTGTTCCCCCAGTATTTTGCTAACGCTGATTTAACAGATTTTATGTGGTTTCTGCCAACTACAAGTCTTTCATCGCTTTCTAAAGTGATATCATAGCTTGAATAACTCTTTATATGGCGTACATTTACAACTGCTCCGCTGTGGATCATTACAAACTCCGGGTTATCTATTTCAGAATAAAGCTCTTTGATTGTTTTACGAACATTGATCGTCTTGCCAACAAGGTGGACATCACAACGTCTCTTGTTCGTCTCAAAATATACTATCTCTGATATTTTTACATTTATAGTTTCATTAAAAGTTTTAAGTGTTATGTACTTCTCATGACGATTTTCAATCATATGCCAAGCAGCCTCAAAAGCCAATTTCAGTTCCGTTTCAACATATGACTTGCGGATATATCGAAAGGGCTGGAACTGAAAAGCCTCAAAAACATATTGCTCATGAACAGTATAAAATAATAACAGAATGTCAGGATATGTATCCTTTAACAGCTTTGCTGTTTCAAATCCGTTCATCTCCGGCATATCAATATCAAGTATGACAATATCCGGATATTCTTTCTTATTAACTATTTTATTGATAAGTGCTTTGGAATTATCGAAAAAGTTAAGCTCGATCTCCTGCTTACCCTTGAAAAAAGCTCCGACTATCTCACGGGCTTTGTCTATCCAAAGCTGTTCATCATCGCAGATGTCTATTTTAAGCATTTACTTACACTTCCTAGTATAATTATCAGAATGGTTCAAAAAGATAATTGCTTTACTTCTCACTCAGCAACCGATAACTAATAATTATCATTCTTAATTTGAGGTGCTTTATGATTTTAAATCTAATAACTGATTTTATTGGCGGAGTATCAACCGTTATAGTTCTTGCGCAATCAATAAAAAGATTTCACGATTTTTTTATAGACAA
>JAFUGH010000052.1 GCA_017469465.1 Clostridia bacterium
ACAAGTGCGGTAACAAATATGAGTTATATGTTTTCAGACTGTAGTAGTTTGAAATCAGTAAAACTGGGAACCGACTTTAACTTTAGTGGAAACAATATTACTAATACATCATATAAAGCAATATTACCAACACCACCATCTAGTGTGGGAAGTTCGGGAAAATGGATAAGAAATGATGGTGAATTTGGTCCATATACACCAGCAGAATTAAGAGACAACTATGATGGTTCAACTATGTCAGGTGAATGGATATGGGAGAAAATACCAGTAGCGGTAATCTATTCAAATAATGAGATGGTATTTTATAGCGGAGATTATGAGGATGCAACAAAAGGTGATGTGATTGCAAAATATAATGTGCCAGTTAATACGGTATATACTAGTAATTCTTCAATACCTTGGTATTCAAAAAGAGAATCAATCACAAAAGTAACATTTGCAGATACAATAAGTCCAATAGGAACAGCATATTGGTTCTATGGAATGATAAATGTAACAGAAATGGACTTGGCAAAATTAGATACAGGTGCAGTAACATCGATGTATGGTATGTTTTATAATTGTAGTAGTTTAAGTAGCTTAAATTTAAGTAGTTTTAATACGAGCAAAGTAACAACAATGTATCAGATGTTTTGTAACTGTAGTAGCTTGACAAGCTTAGATTTAAGTCAATTTAATACGAGCGAAGTAACAACAATGTATCAGATGTTTTATAGTTGTAGTAGTTTAACAAACTTAGATTTAAGTCAATTTAATACGAGCCAAGTAACAACAATGTATATGATGTTTTATGGTTGTAGAAGTTTAACAAACTTAAATTTAAGTAGCTTCAATACCAGCGCAGTAACAAATATGTATGGAATGTTTGGTGTTTGTAAAAGTTTAAGTAATATAGATTTAAGTAGTTTTAATACAGGCTCAGTAACATCGATGAGTAGTATGTTTTATCAGTGCAATAGTTTAACAAGTTTAGATTTAAGTAACTTCAATACAAGTACCGTAATAGGAATGCAGAGTATGTTTTCAGGTTGTAGTAGTTTGAAATCAGTAAAATTAGGAACAAACTTTAGCTTTAGTGGAAACAACATTACGAATACATCAAACATGGCAACATTACCAACTCCTTCAGGTATAGGATATTCCGGAAAATGGATAAGAAGTGATAGTTCATTTGGCCCATATACACCAACAGAACTTCGAGATAACTATAATGGAACAACAATGTCAGGAGAATGGGTATGGGATAAAAATCCAGTAGCAGTAATCTATTCAAACAATGAAATGGTATTTTATAGCGGAGATTATGAAGATGCAACAAAAGGAGATGTAGTCGAAAAATATAATGTACCAGTTAATACCGTATATACTAGTAGTTCTTCAATACCTTGGAATTCAAAAATAACTACTATTACAAAAGTAACATTTGCAGATACAATAAGTCCAATAGGAACAGCATATTGGTTCTATGGAATGACAAATGTGACAGAAATGGACTTAGCAAAATTAGATACAAGTGCAGTAACAACAATGCAGAGTATGTTCTATGATTGTAGGAGTTTGATAAATTTAGATTTAAGTAATTTTAATACAAGTGCAGTAACATCGATGAATGGTATGTTTTATCAGTGCAATAGTTTAACAAGCTTAGATTTAAGCAGTTTCAACACGAGTACAGTAACAACAATGCAGAGTATGTTTTCAGGCTGTACTAATTTATCGTCAATAAAACTAGGAACAAACTTTAGTTTTAGTGGAAACAATATTACAACTACTTCATATAAAGCTTTATTACCAACACCATCAGGCACAGTATATACAGGCAAATGGATAAGAAGTGATGAAGAGGCTGGCCCATATACACCAGCAGAACTTCGAGATAATTATAACGGAGCAACCATGTCAGGTGAATGGGTATGGGAAGTTAAACCTTTAATATTTGAGGATCAATCAAAAGAAATATTTAGAAGTGCACAAGAACAAAATATAACAATTACAGGTGCAAGTAATGGATCAGGAAGTTATACTTATACTGAAAAATCAGAAAAAGATGCAAGTAATGCTGATACAAATTATTTCAGTATTAGTGGAACTACTATTACAGCAGTAGCTAACGTGCCAGCAGATATTTATACTTATGTTGTGACTGCAACAGATGACAATTCTGGAGCAACAACAGATGCAACGATTACTATAACAGTTATTGATCCAACAATAAATGGTAGTGTATCAATTGAAGGCACTGCAAAATATCTATCAACATTGACTGCAACTGCAACATCTGATCCAGAAGCAGAAAGCTACACATATGAGTGGTGGTATGCAGATAGTGAAGATGCAACAAGTGGAACAGTTATTCAAGCAGAAAGTGCAGTAAACACATTAACTCTAAATGATGAAAACTTAATTGAAAGTTTGATTGGCAAGTATATTGGTGTTACTGTAACTGCAACAAAGACAAATTATACAACAGCAACATTTAGCGATACAATTGGACCAGTAACAAGAGTACAAATTGCAGTACCTGTAACAGTAGCAGAAGCAACAGGAGAAAGCCTAGTATATAACGGAAGCGAGCAAACAGGTGTTGCAAATGGAACAGGATATACTGTAGAAGATGGAGCTAAGATAGATGCAGGAAGTTACACAGCAGTAGTAACACCAAATAATGGATATGAATGGACAACAGGAGGAAGAACATCAAAGAATATTGCTTGGGGCATTAGTCCAAAACCAGTAGCAGTAACTTGGAACGAACCATATACATTTGTATATGATGGAAATGCACATGTACCAAGTGCAAGTGTAGAAAATGGAGTAGGCGAAGAAAAAATTACATTAGCAATTGATATTGAGCCAACAAAACCAGCAGTTGATGCCGGAAATTATATGGCAAAAGTTGCAGTTGATTCGGTAACTGGCGGAAGAGCAAGAGTTGCTAACTATACTCTAACAGGAAGCTCACATGAATTTACAATTACAATAGCTACTAACCCAACAACATTTACAGGTGTTGACCAGGATTATGGAAGTACTGGAGAATTGGTAAGTGTTACTGACGAAGTAGGAACACCATATTATAGTGTTGGAACAGAGATAACAAGTAGCAACTATACAAATCCAAGTATCGCAAGCACAGATATTCCAACAGCTGAAGGAAAAGAGCCTGGCACATATATAATTTACTATTATATTCCTGCAACGGATAATTATAGTGAAAAGAGTGGATTTATTGAAGTTACTATTAGAGCAACGGAATTTACAGTAACATTCGATGCAAACGGTGGAACAGTAAGTCCAGAAAGCAAAGAAGTAACGTATGGTGAACCTTATGGAGAATTACCAACACCAGAGAGAACTGGATATACGTTCGAAGGTTGGTTACAAGATAGTAGTGCACCTATAATTAGTGAGGAAAATTATAACATTACACATTATCTATCAAGCACAACATCTGAATTCAGAAATGATGCAAGTTTTGATGGATTGAAAAACCAACCATACATAAGGATTAACGGTAACCAATCTAATGATAATATTGATACATCATGGAGGATATTAAGTAAGAATAGTATTAATGTGGAAGCTGGAAGAACATATATACTAAGCTTTTATGTAAGATCGCAAAATGCAATTACTAGTCAATGTATTAAAAAATATTATATAAATTATGGTCACACGATGGCTATATGGAGCGACGGTAGCAACACAGGTGTAAATGAAGATATTTACTTTACTAGTGATGATAATTGGCATTTAATTACTTTAGAATGCACAGCACCAATGGGAGTGAACGCTGTTAAAATTCAAATTGGAAATGATATGCCAAACTTATTTGGAACAGGTTCATATTTTGATGTTGCTAATATTCAATGGAAGCCAAAAGAATATATTACAGCATCTACTGTGATGAATAGAACGGAAAATCATACTTTATCGGCAGATTGGTCAATTAACAACTATTCAATCACATATAACTTAGATGGTGGTAGTATGATAGAAGAACCATCGAGTTATACAATAGAAACAGAAACATTTACATTACCTACACCAACAAAAGAAGGTTATACGTTTACAGGTTGGACAGGAAGCAATGGAACAACACAACAATTAGATGTAACCATCGAAAAAGGAAGTACAGGTGATAAGACCTTTACAGCAAACTATGTAGAAAATACAATGACAGGTAGTGTAACGATTACAGGGGAGAACACATTTGGAAAGACATTAACAGCAACGAAATCATTTGACCCAGATGCAGATAGCTATACATATCGCTGGTATCATAGTAATACAAAGATAGATCCTACGAATGTTAGTGCAATTGAAAGTGCAACACCACTAGGTGAAGCAAGCAGTAGCAATCAATACGTAGTAGGAAGTGGCTTAGCAGGAGAATATATCTACGTGGTTGTAACGGGAACAAAAGCAAATTACACTACATTGAAAGTTGCAGATATCACAGATAATACTAATAATACAACTGAGAAGGTAGAGAAAGCAACAAGAACTGTTTCAGTACCAAGTACAGTAGAATTCACTTATGGCACAACAGGAAGCATTGAATTTAGTTATTCTGCAGAGGATACTACAATAGCTGTTGGAAATGTAGGTAACTCAGATAGCAATGTTGCAAGTGTAACAGGAGTAACAGATGGAAACTTAAGCGGAACAGTAACAATAACACTATTAAAACAAGGTACAACCAAAATTACAATTACAATTCCAGAAACAGCGAACTATAAAGCAGTAACAAGTTCAGCATGTGAGGTAAAAGTAAGTAGAGCTGCAGGAAACATTACGTTGGACTCAACTACAGGTGATTCAGAACAAGGGGTACCTAATAAGACATTTAAAGTGTTAGAGAGCCATGGAGGAACATTATCTGCAGAGGAAATAGAAGGTAACCATGGAGTAACCTTTAGCTTTAGTCAACCAACAGCAACATCAGGAAATCCATCTACAGTAACAATTGGAAACATTGGAGGATTAACTAAAGGAACAGTTGTAAAAGTAAGAGTAACATCAGCACAAACAGAACAACATGAGGCAGCATCAGCTGAGTACACGTTGACAATTAAAGAAGGAATTGGAGGAAGCATCAGTATTACAGGAACACCGAAATATTTAGAAGAGTTAACTGTAAATACTACAAACATTACACCAGAAGGATGTAGTTATACATATGTATGGTGGTATGCAGATAGTAGTGATGCGACAAGTGGAACAGCTTTTGCAGAAGAAACTGGTTCAACAATGACATTAAATGATGAAACAATTACAAAAGCAGGAACGACAATAGAAGGATTAATTGGTAAATATATTGGTGTAACAGTAGTAGCATCTAAATCACCAATGGGATCACAAACATTTACAGTAACAAAAGGACCAATCACAAGAGCTAAAATTGCATCGAATGAAGAACCGACTGCTTCTAATAAGACTTATAATGGAAGTGCACAAACAGGTGTTGCAAGCGGAACAAATTATACAGTAAGTGATGGAACAAAGATTGATGCTGGAAACTATACAGCAATAGCTACACCAAAACCTGGTTATGAATGGAGTAATGGTAATAAATCAGCAAAACAAATTCCTTGGAGTATAAAGGCAAAACAAATTACAACGGTTTGGGAAGACGCTGACTCGTATGACTATGATGGAACGGAAAAAATTCCATCGGCAACAGCAGAAAGTGGTGTAGAAGGAGAAACTATTGTTTTAACTGTTACTACAGTACCTAGTCCAGCAATTGTTGCAGGAGAATATGAGGCTAAGGCAAATATTAGTAGTGTAATAGGTGGTCAAGGAAATGTAGGCAACTATGTTTTAATTAGCGCTACGAAGAAATATACAATCATGAGTAATAATAATTTCAATTCAAAACCAACAGTTACATTTGGACAAGAAATTATCAGCAAGAGTGAAGTAATGATTCACGCAATTGTGAAATCTACCACTCCACTTACAAGTGCAAGTGTCAATGGTAATCCGTTTAGTGAAGAGTATATTAGAGCACATGAAACAGAAGAAGGAAAATGGCAAGTAAGAACTGAGCTTGATTACAGCGCAAATATTAATGGATTATTCAAGTTTGAAGTAACGGATGAGAATGGAAATACAGTAAGTGAAGTATATAATGTATCGGATATTAGTAGAGAATCTGCCAATATTACCTATACTGTTTTTGATGCAACATCAGAAGAAAATGCCAAAATTGTGTTTAAGGCTACGGAAGATATTCAAATTGTGAATGTACCAAATGGCTTTGAACCAGAAGGAACCGGGGTTAACTATGCTAAAGAAATTACAGTATACATTACAAATGGTGCAACGGAAATTAATGCAAACTTTGAATTTGAAAACAACATAGGAAATAAGACGGTGGTAAATGTTAATGAAGTGGTAGAAGCATCCTATAGAAATATCCGTACTGTAAAAAATGTGGTGAAGAAAATAATAGAGGTATACACCGGAGGAATTACACTTGATAGGGCTGAAAAACTAATTGCAAGAATGAAGACTGCAAGAGTGACAGCAAACGGAACACGCGAGTCATATTATGGAATTGATATGGCACAAGTCAATGTAAATATCACAAGTTCAAGCCAGATAACAGCGGTAAGAGCACTAGGAAAGGCAAGAGCAATTGCAGTGAAAGAAAGTGATGGAAGTGTAAAGACTTTGGAAAAAGGCGGTGTAGATATTATTACTTCAGCAGAAAGTGCAAGTTCAACAAACGGTAATGTAACAGGAGTATACTTTACAAATGGTTCACCTGTACATAAAAATAACGAAAGTGGAAATGGTTTCCATGTTACAATAACAAATAGGTAAATTTCATTGAAGTTTACAAAAAAGTATGATATAATGCTCTCTGAAAAATGTTCAGAGAGCATTTTTTGCTCTTGTATTATTGAACTAGGAGGATTCGCAGTTGAGGTGTGGAACAGATATTTGTAGTGTAGAAAGAATGAAGGCGTCTATAGAAAAGTTCGGTGAGAAGTTTCTTCATCGAGTGTTTACTGAAAAGGAAATTGAATATTGTGAATCGCGTAAGATGACGAAATATGAGAGCTATGCTGCAAGATTTGCTGGAAAAGAAGCGGTATACAAAGCAATTTCTCCTGATAGAAATCAAGGTGGAGTTTTTACTGAAGTTGAAATTTTGAATGAAGAAAGCGGTAGACCATATGTTGCATTTCACGGTGAACTAGCGAAAGTTGCAGAAAAAATGCATGCGGAAGTTAGTTTGTCACATGAAAAGGAATATGCAATCGCTACTGCAATTGTGTTTAATAAAATAGGAAAGGGTGAATAGATAATGAAAGTTTTAATAGGTGGTGCATGGCCATATGCTAATTATAAATTACATTTAGGTCACGTGGCAGGCTTAATTGGTGGGGATTTGCTTGCACGATATCATAGAGCAAAAGGGGATGATGTGCTTTATGTATCTGGTTCAGACTGTCATGGAACACCAATTACAGAAAGAGCGAAAAAAGAAGGTACAACACCTGAAGAAATTTGTGAGAAGTATCATGATAATTTTGTTAAAACGTTTGAGGCACTTTCTTTTTCTTATGATTTATATACAAAAACGCATACACCTTATCACTTTGAAAAGGTGAAAGAGATTATAAAAAAGATTTATGAAAATGGATATATTTATGAAAAAGTTGAACCACAAGCTTTTTGCGAAAAATGTAATAAATTTATGGCAGATCGTGAACTTGAAATTGTTTGCCCAAATTGTGGCAAGATGGCAAAAGGGGATTCTTGTGAGTGCGGATATGTTCCAACGGAAGAAGACTTAATTCATGCAACATGTAGAGAATGTGGTAGTAAAGTGGTACAAAAGGATAATAAGAATTTATATATTGCACTTTCTAAGTTACAACCTGAAATTCAAGAATTTGTTGATAAAAATAAGTCGAAGTGGAGACCAAATGCTCAAAATGAAACAGAGAAATATTTAAGAGAAGGCCTTAGAGATAGAGCAATTACAAGAGACTTGGAATGGGGAATTGATATTCCGGTTGCTGGGTATGATGATAAAAAGTTGTATGTATGGATTGAAGCAGTTCTTGGATATGTGACTGCTGCAATGAAGGTTTGCGAAGATAGAGGACTAAATTTTGAAGATTATTGGAAGCATGGCGATAAAATATACATGGTTCATGGTAAAGATAATATTGTGTTCCATAGTATTATTTTTCCAGGGTTACTTCTTGCCATTCGTGATGGATATCAAGTGCCTGATATGATAGTGTCTTCAGAATATTTAAATTTTAATGATGAAAAAGCTTCGAAGAGCAAGGGAAATGCTATATCTGCAATTGATATGGCAGAAAAGTTTAATTCAGATACAACGAGATTTCATTTGATTAATAATGGTCCAGAAAGGAAGGATACCAACTTTACTTTAGTGGATTATATTAAAACCCATAATAATGAAATTACTAACAAATATGGTAATTTTGTGAATAGAACTTTGAAATTTAAAGGAATGAGTGAAATTCCTTTGGGAAAATTAGATGAAGATATTAAAGCTTTAATTGAAAAAGCATATGTTGAAGTGGGTGAATGTATTGAAAAACTTGAATTTAAAGAAGCTTCTACAAAGGCGATTCGATTAATTGAGGATGCCAACAAATATTATGATGATAGAAAGCCTTGGATTCAATTTAAAGAAGACATGGATGCTTTTCATGATACAATGTTTACATGTAGTACGTTAATCATTAATATTGCTAACATTATGGAGCCATTTATGCCGGTTTCTTCTAAAAAAATTAGAGAAATATTTGGCGAGGATAAGGCAGTTTGGCATTTTGTAGATGCAAAGGCTGGCATCAAATTGGAGAATATTGAACCTTTATTTACGAGATTTGACGAGAAAGCAACTTTGGAAAATGATAGTTTAACTGAAAAGAATACTGGAAACAATATTTCTAAAAATGGAAATGCTAATAACAATTCTCAAGAGAATAAAGAGGAATTGATTGATATTTCTTATTTGGAAAAGATCAAATTGAAAGTGGCAAGAGTGCTTGAAGCAGAAGAAATAGAAGGCTCAGATAAACTTCTAAAATTGAAAGTTTCTCTTGGAGAGGAACAAAGAACAATCGTGGCTGGAATTAAGAAATATTACAAACCTGAGGAACTATTGAACAAGAAGATTGTGATTGTTGCAAATTTAAAACCTGCAAAGTTGAGAGGAGTAGAATCACAAGGAATGGTGCTTGCTGCTGGCAAAGATGAAATTGTTAGGGTGCTAACTGTTGATGGAGACATCAAAGAGGGTGCTGATATTAGATAATTGAATAAAAATATTTTCGTAGCGGGGCAACAGCATGCTCCGCTATGATTGATAAAAGGGGAAAAGATAAAAATGAAATTAATTGATTCGCATGCGCATTTAATGGATGAAATGTATCAACAAGATGTTGAAGAAGTAATTAAAAGGTGCTTGGAAAATGATATAGAATTCATTGTAAATATTGGATATGATAAAGAATCTTCTTTGGAGGCGGTTCAATTTGCAAATCAATATGATTTTATGTATGCAGCAGTTGGACTTCATCCAGATGCGTGCAATGAAAGTAATATTGATTTAGCGTTTTTAAAGGAACTTGCGAAAAATAAAAAAGTTGTTGCAATTGGTGAAATTGGATTGGACTACCACTATGATGAAACAAATAGAGATAATCAAAAAGATGGATTTATAAAGCAAATACAGTTAGCAAACGAACTTTCTTTGCCAGTGGCGATTCATAGTAGAGATGCAGATATGGATACATTAAAAATTTTAAAGGAGAATAAGATTGAAAATGGATTTGTGATGCATTGCTTTTCCTCAAGTGTAGAAATTGCAAAAGAAATTTTAAAACTGGGAGGATATATTTCACTTGCTGGGACTGTAACGTTTAAAAATGCTAGAAATCCTAAGGAAGTTGCTGATATGGTGCCATTAGATAAATTGCTTGTGGAAACAGATTCTCCTTATTTAACGCCAGAACCCTTTAGGGGAAAAAGAAATGAACCTTGGCATGTGTGGGAGACAGCAAAGAAGATTGCAGAAATAAAAAATATATCATTGGAAGAATTCGTTAATGACGTCAATCATAATATTAGAGCTTTTTATCGAATTTAAGATATTTTATCTTTGAAATCATTTATTTTTTGACATGTTTCGCAATTTGTAGTAAAATATATATAAGTATATTTATGTCTTGTACAAGGAGTGGATACCATGAAAAATAATAAAGGTATTTCAATGATAACGTTAATTATCACTATCATCGTTATGATAATATTGCTAGGTCTTGCCTATAGAGTTGGCACAAGATATATTGACGAGTCAAAGGAGCAAGAAAGAAGTGCACTAATATCTATCATGTCGACTGCTGTTGAAAGCAGACAAAATGATAACTATGTTGGACTTGAAAGTGCAAAATCTTATTATTCTGGTTATCATATTTCATCTGGCGACTTTGAAAAGATTTCAAGCTTGTTTGATACAAATGATTTCACTTATGAGCCAGGTCTTTGGTATCTTATTGATGCGACCAGCGCTGGAGATTTGGGCGTTATTGATGCTAGCAATTATTTAGTTTCGGATATTAATAATAGTTCTAGTGAAAAAGGAAAATACATTGCGGTTGCTGACTATTATACTGGTGCTGTTCATTTAATACATTATGAAGATGTTGAAAGAATTGAGATTGATTTAGATAAAATTAAAACTGGTGAAGATGGCGTTCATGATCCAAGTCATGAGCCAATATGGACAGTTGCAACTTGTACAGAACCTTCTATTTGTAAGATTTGCGGATTTGTTAATACACAGGCTTTAGGTCATCATTTTAACTTAGACGAGGCAACTTGTACAGAGGATAAGAAATGTGAGAGATGTGGTTATATAGAACAAAAAGCTACGGGGCACGTCTACAACATGGAGGAATTAAGCTATACTCCTACAGGACATTATCATCCATGTATCAGATGTGGTACAGCAGGGCATTTTGAAGAGCATACATTACATTATTCAATTAGAACGGGAGATGACAAATGGACGCACGATATATGGTGCGAAAAAGCAGATGGAACGAGATGTGGATATACTGCTGTTGAAGATTGTAATATTGCATATAGGCAAAAAGATTCTTTAGAACATATTAAGTATTGTACAGACTGTGGTAGAGAAGAAACAACACCACATGATGAGCCATATATTTATAAATATATTGATAAAGAAGAGCATGCTGCTTATTGTGAGACTTGTGGTGCAGAATTGTTTAGAGAAGAACATGTTGATCTTGAAGCTCCGTATGGAGTTTGTGATAAATGTGATGGGGCAATGGATTTAACACAAAAGCCATTCTTAACAGCTAAGATGCAAAAACAAGGTGATAGCTTAACCGAAGAGGAAAAGTATATTGCAAAATATGGTGATACAGTGGTTGTAACTATTGAATCGAACGTGGTTTTAGCGGATATCCCTACTGTAAAAATGCAGAATATAGAAATTAAAGAAGCAGATATTAAGAAGTATGGTTCGAATGCCTATACTGTCACAGTAAAGACGGATGAGTATGATTTCGTGGATGGATTATTTACAATAGAGGTTTCAAAAGCTAAATCTCTATGGGGAGTTAATGCGGATACTGTTTCTGAAACAATAGACGGCAAGTATGTTGATTATGATGGTACCCTTCCTGATTATATGTACATACCATAAAATGAAGGATAAGAAAGAACAAAGAAAATGATAAAATTTCTTTGTTCTTTTTTTTAGAAACAGGTGGACAAATGATATTTTTTTGATATAATTTATTGTAGAAATACAAAAGAGGAGGAGATTTAGTTGAAAGAGAAAAAAACAGAGGGAAATTCAAATGAAAAATTATTTTGGATGATTGGAATTTCACTAATTGTATTCTTAGTACTTGTATTGGTAAGTGTCATTATTCTAAAAAATGTAAGGAATAAAATTTACAATATGCCAAGTGGCCAGAATGTTGGAGGGAACACGGTTTCAACTAACTATGAAGTTTTAGATAATGGTGTTAAGAGAAATAATAGTGAAAGTCTTGCAAGAACAGAAATTGACGTTGGTAATGTTAGATTTTCTCATTTTTCAATAATGGAACGTGATGATGAATTAGATGAAAATAATATTGATACGGATATTACATTTGATGTTGAAAATATGGAAGAGAATCCAGCTGGACAAGGTTCTTATATTATCACATTGTATGATTCAGCTGATACTGTGTTAACAAGTTTTACTGTGAGACTAGAGTCTTTACCAGCGAGAGAACCAGTTCTATTTAGACAAAATTTAGCAATTTCTTGTGTTGATACGGCAAGAGTAGAAGTTGAAAAAATTAATATAGGTGAATAAGGTATTAGAGTTGTTAAAATGAGTTCTATGAAAAGTAGAGCTCATTTTTTTGCTTTCAGTTTGTTAAAATGTACGGAAATAAGCGGTTTCTTTTGAATGTTACAAAAGTGTTACCACAAAGTTACTAAAATTAAATATTTGTAACATAATGTTAATGTAAATTTAATAAAATGGACTATTTGTGAGACGTGAAAAAGCAGAAAAGTGCTTCCGTAAGAGGGCAGAAATCAAAGAAACGTGGAAAACTCCTCTTATAGCACATGAGGTGAAAATGGCTATATGGACAAGAAATTTTTTAAAATGTATAATGACATTGTCAAAATATAGGCGTTGACTAGGTATATAGTGGTTTTACGTCTGGTTGACATAAATCCAAAAAAGAGGTAAAATATTATTAACTATAGGTTTAGAGGAGAAGTTATTATGAAAAATTTCAAAGAATTTTTTGATTCAAAAAAGAAGAAGGTAGTTCTAGAAGTGATATTGATTATTTTGATTTTAATATTGCTTGTTCTTGTATACTTTATATTAAATAAAGAAAAATTCAAAAGCGAATCTACTCCAGTAGTTGATGAAACAGGTAAGATAGACGAGGCTTCAGAGTTTGTAACAATACTTGATACTGATAGACCTGATTATTATTTGGCATCTGGTGAAAAGATTGTAGAAAATAACTCAAATGATATTGAAAAATATGAATTAATTACAGAAAAAATTAAGGTTTCTAAATTTGAAATCAAGGAAGAAAATGAGCATAAATCTTTAGTAGCTTTTGTTGAAAACACTTCAGATGAAAAAATTGAAAACATTTCTTTACTCGTGAAGCTATTTAATGCAAATGATGAAATGATTCAAGATTTTGTGACTCTTATTCCAAGTATAGAAGCAGGGATGGAAAGTAGTTTTGAAGTAAACTTATTCGACATAGAGAATGAGATAACAAAAGTAGATGTAGAGATGTATGATGATGAAAAAGTGATGAAAGAGGTATCTTATTCAGGAGAATCATAAGATAAAGGGAGGTGGTATGCATATGAATTGGGAGAAAAGAATAAAAAGTTTATTAATAATAAGTTTATTACTTCTAGCCATCATTGGATTTCATGGAAATAAGGTGTATGCAGGTACTATAGGTCTTTATCCACATCAATGGACTTTAATGAAATGGAGAAATGGACATCTTGGTTTGCAAGAAGGAAAATATGAGCCATCAGTAACGGATGATGGAAAACATAATAATGTTGGTGGAGATTTTCTAGATCAAGTTTGGTATTATGTACTTGAAAATACAACAGGTGGAACGATGAACGTTACATTAGATTTATATGGTGCTAGCAATTCCCAATATAATAGTGGCAGACTCGTTGCAACTGATACTATTCCAGCATATACATCACGTATGTACATATACACCGTATTCACTGAAGCGAATAGCCATGAGATGGTTGAAATATGTTCGCTAGATGCTCCAACAAATGGAAATACGAATATTGCTAATTATAGTAATTTTAGATCGTTGATGCTTGTTGCTATGAATGATAACACAAATTCAAAAAGACTAAGGACATATACAGTTGCTGTAAACAAGGATGAAGATGGAAAGGGTAATGAATATGGTTTTTATGATGGTAAACAGTGTAAGTTAAACAAAGCTTCAAGGGTACACTATATTCAATTTCTTTATTCAAATGGAGATACAACAGTAAAAAAGGGACAGTGGGTGCAAAGTGCTCATAAATCCATTAAAAAGACAAGAGATGAAAGAGATATATTGTTTGAATATGTAGATGAATTTAACCCTACAGCAAGTGCAAGTGATGATTATAATATGCTAACACCTTTACAAGCTACTAACAGTGTTCCGTGGTATAAATATAAGCATGTTACATATGTTAGTTCTGATGCAGGAAGTGCTAGTACAGCAGCCAAGAGTTTTCATACTGGTTGTTTAGATATGACTTGGGTACTTTCAGATGTGACACCGCCTACTGTAAGTGTCACACCATCAAAGAATCCAACAACTGATAGTACTGTTAGGATAAACGTTTCTGCAACAGATACTTCTGGAATAAAAGCTGGAAGTGTTAAGATTCAGGCAATTTATGGCGGAACACAAAATGTTTCTAAAGCTATGGAGGTTGTTGCAACTGGTTCTTGGTATTCTGATTTTACGTTTGATAACATACCAAATGCAAATGGTGGTACAAGAAACGGAGTGGGAAAATATTATTTCCGTGCATGTGCAACAGATAATGCAGGAAATACTTCTTCTTGGACTGCATGGAAAGAAGTTATTAGAAAAGGACTTTTAAATAAACCGACGGTAAGTGGTTCCTATACATATAATGGTAGTGCACAAACAGTAGCGTTGAATAATTATAATGCATCTTTAATGAATGTAACGAATAATTCGAAAACGGATGCAGGCTCCTATACAGCAACTGTTTCATTGAAAGATACAACGTTATATTCTTGGGCAGACAAGACAACGAACAACGTTAACTTGAATTGGTCAATTGCAAAGAGGAGTGTTGCAGTAACATGGGGAACAACATCATTTACGTATAATGGTGGTGCTCAAAAGCCTACTGTAACTACACCGGTAAATGGAGTGGGCAATCAGAAAGTAAATTTAACGGTGGATGGAGCTCAAACAAATGTAGGTAGTGCATATTCGGCTACAGCTAAAATATCTAGTGTAACAAACGGTAATGCTAATAACTATGCTTTGACAAATGCAACGAAGACTTTTAGCATAGGAAAAAGATCTTTCAATGTGCCGACAGCAAATGCAGGAACATATAGTGGTGTATCTCAAACAGCATCGTTAAATAATTTTAATTCTAGTGCGATGAATGTAACGAATAACACACGTATTGATGCGGGAACTCAAAATGTTACAGTATCATTGAAAGATACAACTAATAATCAATGGGCCGATAAATCAACAGGACCTAAGAGCGTAAGTTGGACAGTAAATCCAAAAAGTTTAACGGTAACATGGGGAGCGACTACTTCCTTTACGTATAATGGTAGTGCTCAGGCTCCAACGGTAACATCTCCAATTAATGGGGTAAATGGAGAAAAAGTAAATATTGTTAGAACAACGCAAACCAATGTTGGAAATTATACAGCAACAGCTAGTATATCAAGTGTCACAAGTGGGCGCGCAAAAGCTTCAAATTATACGTTAAGTAATACAACAAAAAGTTATTCTATAACGAAACGTTTACTTACAAGACCAACTGCCGTACAAAAAACATATACTTATAACAAAAAAGAGCAGACGTTTGAAGTAAATAATTTTGATGCTAATTATATGAATATTACTAATAATAAAATGACGGATGCAGGACAAAAAACAGTTACAATATCATTAAAAGATAAAACGAATTATGGATGGCAAACCAATGGAGCCACGGATGATATCAATTTCACTTTTACGATTAATAAGGCTACAGCACATATTACTACATCAACGAATGTAGTAATCAAAAAGAATGAAAAGAATATTCCAACAACATATGCATCTAATGGAGATGAAAATATTCCAATAACCTATTCATATGATGGGGATGGAACAATTACTGCAAGTTCATCAGATACTTCGCTTGCAACTGTGGAATTAAATAAAGAACAAAGAAATGTAAAAATAACTAGAGTAAGCACTAATAAATCAGGAACATTAGATGTGACTATTTCAGCAACAGGAACTACGAATTATTCACCAGCATCTGCAACAATTCATGTAACAGTTGTTGATGTTATTCCTAAGATTGTAAAGATGGAAATTAATAGAGGGGCAAATACAACTAAAAATCTTGACGTAACAGTTGGTTTCCAAATCACTTCTGCTAATGATATTAGTCACATGTATATTAGTGAAAGTAACGTTGCACCAACAAATGGAGATTGGGTAAAATATGAAAAATATTCTATTTTTAAATTATCTCGTCAAAATGGTGAAAAGACACTTTATGCTTGGGTAAAAGATGCTTATGGAAATGTTAGTGTTAGCAGTACAGCTAGTATTAATTTAAATATGAAATATGATTTAACGGTGAAATGTAATCAGTCACATACATTTTCAGAAGAGGTTAAAACTTTATATGCATTGAAAATGGATGGTGAAGAAGAATTTAGCTGGCAGGAAAGTGGTGCGTTTACTGGATTAATTATCAATCGAATTTACACAGTTAAAACAAAGATTGACAACATGGAAGGCATGTCAAAAGAATCAAATGAACTTAGATTTAGAGTTGTATTAGATGATAGTGGCAAATTAGTAATTCAGTATTTATAGAAACAAGGTGGCAATGCTAAAAATATTGCCACCTTATTTTTGACTAATTTTTTATATCTTTGATTGCTGTTTGATAGTAGATATGTTATACTTTTTGGTAGCGTATGATATGTACGCTTACGGAGGTGTGACAAATGAAAAAGTTTTTGATAATTTCTATGATTACAATTTTAGTTTTATATGCACAATCTCATGCATATGCTCTTACAAAACTTTATGAAACAAGTAGCACGCAAGTAATTAATTCTGGAACAACACTTACAAAATATAAAAGATTAACAGATAAGGGTTGGCTTGCTATTAATATGATAGAGGCAAATTTAAAAGATGAGAATACAACGGTTAGGGTACTAACTTCATCAAATGGACTACAAACTTTTCAAAATGTAAAGACGATGCTAACGAATGAAGAAAATTGTATCGCAGCGGTGAATGCGGATTTTTTCACAGGAAATTATAAAAAAGGAAATATCATTGGAATGACAATTAAGAATGGAAAAATGCTTACCTCTACTTATTACGAAAATGAAATAAAAAATACTATGGCGAGTTTTTATATAGACGATAATAATGGTGCTGCATTTGATTATTTTACAAATGAAATTACTCTTAAAAATTTAAATAATTCCGAAGTCTTTTCTATATCGGAAATGAATAAATGGTCATCGAATTATGAATATCCTGTTTTATATACTAGAGAATGGGGAGAAAAAAGTTTAGGACAATCACTAGGAATTAACCTTACGGAACTTGTTGTGGAAAATGGAGTTGTAAAAGAAATTAGAGAGGGCAAGGAAGAAGTAGACATTCCAACAAATGGATTTGTTGTTTGTGCAATTGGAAGTTCGGCAGAAAGAATCAATAATTTGTTTAGAAAAGGAAATAAAGTCCAGTTAAATATTGACATAGGAATAGATGTAACTAAAGTTAAAACAGCAGTTTCAGGTGGAAGTTTTCTTGTTAAAAATGGAGAAGTGTCAGATTTCACGCATGTAATTTATGGCGCTAATCCTAGAACAGCACTTGGCTTATCAAAAGATTGTAGCAAAGTTTATCTCGTGACAATTGATGGAAGACAAGCAGTGAGTATTGGTGTTACACAGGTAGAATTTGCTGAAATTTTGTCAGAAAAAGGAATTTACAATGCAATTAATTTAGATGGCGGAGGCTCTACAACAATGGTCGCAAAAGAGCTAGGCGATACGGAGGCTACGATAGAGAATTATCCTAGTGATGGAACTCTTAGAATGGTGGCAAATGCAGTGGGAGTTTTTAATACAAATAAGAAGGGAACTCTTTCCAATTTATTGATTGAAGTAAATGATAATAATGTTTTTGTCGGCTCTGAAAAAGAGCTTATCGTTAAGGGATATGATGAATATTATCATCCTATTGAAGTTGAAAAAAAAGATATTGAGTGGTCATGTTCTGGAGCAGAAGCTTTTGTTAAAGATAATGTATTGAAAGCGGGAAATGAAGTGGGAACCGCGAAGGTAACTGCAAAAGTGGGAAAAGCAAGTGCTTCTATTGATATAGATGTGTTAAGCATGCCGAATGAATTGACGATTTATCCTAAAAAAACTACAATCTCCCAAAATGATAGTGTTACTTTTAAAGTTAGTGGTCAGAATAAAAATGGATATGAGAGTAAATTGAAAAATTCTGACGTGGAGTGGAAAGTGCAAGGCTTTAATGCGAGTGTTAAAGAAGGTGTTTTTTCTGCAAAAGAAGATGGAAATTATATTGTTGAAGTTTCTGCAGGAAAAGCAATTGCATATGCACTTGTTAGTGTAAGTAGTAAACAAAGTAAAATGATTAGTGATTTTGAAACGAAGAACTTTCAATTTACAAGCTATCCTTCTGATGTAAAAGGAGATGTGCAGCTATCTTCTGAAGAGGTATACGAAGGAAAAAGAAGTGCCAAACTAACTTACGATTTTACAAAAAGTACTGAGACCAGGGCAGCTTACTTAAGATTTAATGATACCATTGTTCTTGAAAATGGTGCGGAAAATTTAAAAGTGATGTTTTATGCAACGAATTCAACAAGTGATCAAATAAAAGTTAAATTAAAAGATGCGAATGGCGATACACAATATTTATCTCTTTTGAAAGGACTTGAATCTAAAGGTTGGCAAGAGTTGAAATTAAATTTAAAAAATGTTGCTTTACCGGCTAATTTGATTGATTTATATGTTGTTCAAGATAATGAGGATGCATTAACTTCAGGAAGTGTTTACTTTGATAAATTGGTTGTTGAATATAAGAATGAAGTGCCGGAATCAAATGTTGAAATTCCAAAAGATGTGAAAGGCGAAGATGCATTAAATACCTATAGTGAATTAGAAAATGGTAATGCATTTAGAGTTGTGGTTTCACCTGAATTTTATAGTGGCATTTTATTGGAACAGTTAAAAAATAGAAAAATGGAAAATATTATTAACAAAAATTCAGAAATTGTGATTTATCCTTATAAAAATCATGAGGATATGTTAGTAAATATTGAGAAAGAAAAGGTAATTGAAAATCAGTATTCTATTAGTAACCGAGGAAGTTTGACAATTATCAATTTAAATATTGCTGAGGGAGGGCTTAGAGCTTCAGATAGTAACCAGTGGCTAAGCTTACAAAATGATATTCAGGTTGCCAATAAAAATGTTCTACTTGTTTTAAATGGAAATATTGAGGATTTTAGGGATGACATGGAAAAAGAATTGTTTATTAATGTTATTGCTGATTTGAGAAAGTCCACCAGCAAAAATATTTGGGTAATTCAAAAAGGAGATAACATTGATTATTCAATGAAGCGTGGAGTAAGGTATTTAACAATTAGTTCTAATGAATTCGATCACGTTACAAGTGAGGACATTAGGAATACAAATTATATTATTATTACTGTAAATCAAGATAAAATGACTTATGAAATTAAAAATGTATTTGAAAAATAAAAAAATCGCACAATAAGGAAGTTCCTTTTTGTGCGATTTTTCATGATAGTGAACTATTCCAAGTTTTCTTCTACAACAATCTTTTCTACTTTCACAGTTAAAATTCTATTATCTTTTACTTCTTCTACCTGCATGATAAATTTATCTGTTTTGATAATTGGATGTTCTCCCTCTTTTGGAAGTCTACCAAGGTTTTCTAGAATATAACCTGAAAGTGTATCATAGTCACCTTCTTCTATGTCTATTTCTAAAATTTTTGATAAATCATAGATTGGGATTCCAGCATCAAATATATAAGTATTTTCATTTATAACTTCATATAAATTTTCTACTTCATCATATTCATCATAGATATCTCCAACTATTTCTTCTAAAACATCTTCCATTGTAACAATTCCAGCTGTTCCACCATATTCATCAATTACGATTGCCATTTGAATTTTTTGACGCTTAAATTCATCGAATAATTCATTAATCTTTTTGGTTTCGGGTACGTAATAAGCTTCTCTCATTAGATCTTTTAATTTTGTCTCTTTTGGTTTATTTAGAACATCTTTTATATGCAAAATACCTTTTATATTGTCTAAGTCATCTTCATAAAGTGGAATTCTACTAGTAGTTCTATCATTACCGAGCTCATCAAAAAGTTCACCAATGGTTAAGTTTAAGTCTACTGCAACTAAGTCATTTCGTGGTACCATTATTTCTGAAACAACAATATCATTAAATTCGAATACGTTGTTAATCATTTCCTTTTCTTCTTCTTCTATAGCACCTTTTTCTTCTCCAGCATCAACCATCATTCTAATTTCTTCTTCTGTCACTACTTCTTCATCGTTTTCAGTAACTCCAAATAATTTCGAAACTAGGTTCGTTGTGCCAGTAAGCAGTTTTACAAAAGGTGCAAGAATAATTGAAATGGTCCTAATAATACCGGCAGTGGCAAATGCAATTTTTTCATGATACTTCATTCCAATTCTTTTTGGTACTAATTCACCAAATATCAAAGAAATGAATGAAAGGATTATCGTGATTAAAACGATGGAAATACTTCTTGCAGAGCTACCTAAAAGTGGTGTAAGAGCTGGAGCAATTTTGTCAGCAAAAGTGTCAGCTGCAAATGCACTTGATAAGAAACCAGCAAGCGTTATACCAATTTGAATTGTTGCTAAAAATTTGCTTGGCATATCTAATAATTTTTTAATTTTTATTGCTTTTTTATCGCCTGATTTTGCCATCATATCGATTTTTGCATCGTTAAGTGAAACATATGCGATCTCCGTCATAGCAAAAAATGCATTAAGCAGGACCAATAATAAAAGCATAATTATTTCAGTCATATGTTTGTATAGCGTATTTTTAATACGCCTACACATTCCCTCCTTCATAAAATTATACACAATATATATTAACATATTGTTTGTAAAATTCCAAGATATATTTTGTAATTTGTATGAGAAGGGGGTTCACTATGGGGATGAAGGTAAATGGGGAGGGTTTGGCAATTTTTTGACCAATATTGGTTGAAATTATAAATTTTATAATTATTTTTTTTATATGTACTTTTCATGTAATATTTATGGTATAATTTTAGTAGCTTTATAAATGAAATGATATTGAATGATAGGGGAGGTTATATATGAATAGGTATGCAAAGATATTAATGGTTTTGTGCTTGATTTTTGCAATTGCTATTCCTACATGGTCAATTGCTGATGTTGGGGATTTTGAATCTTATGATTCTGATTGGGACTCAGATTGGGGCTCTTCAAGTTGGGATGACGATGACTATAGTTGGAGTTCTTCTAGCTCTGATAGAGACTATCATAGTAGTGGGACTACAAGTGGTTCAAGTGGAATGGAAACACTTGTGATGGCCATTATAATAGTGATTATTGTAATCGCAGCTGCAAGAGGAAATAAAGGAAAAACAAATACTTATACGCCAACTACAACAAGAACTACTCAAAATGGATATTCTTCAGGTTATGTTAGAGATGAAGCAAGAAGTAAACAAGTTGCAGAATCTATTCGTGAAAATGATAAATTCTTCAATGATGATAAATTTATTACTGACGTGAAAAATAAATTTATTAAACTACAAAATGCATGGAGCGAAAGGGATTGGGAGACAATTAGACCTATTGAATCTGAAAGTTTATTTGAACAACATTCAAAACAACTTCAAGGCTATATTACGAGAGGGCAAATTAACAAGATGGAAAGAATCAGTGTAAATTTTGCAGAACTTGTAAGTTATTCTGTGGATAATGAAAAAGAAACAGTTGTCGTTGCATTAAATTCTTCAATGGTGGATTATATTATTGATGAAAAGACGGGTAACGTATTAAAAGGCGATAGAGATACTAGAAGAACAAATACGTATAAACTTTCATTTATTAGAAAGAAAGGTGTTAAAACTGAGAAAGGAACAGACGAGGTCAAGACAACAAATTGTCCAAATTGTGGGGCACCTACAAGAATTACATCATCTGGTAAGTGTGAATACTGTGGAAGTGTTATTACAATTGGCGAACATGATTGGGTATTAAACGATATGGAAAGATTCTGATAATCTTAGAAGATATTGAATAAAAAAGTCATTTTGCGCTTGTCTTTGCGTAAAATGACTTTTTTGGGATAAGTGCTGAAAAAGTTTGAAAATTTAAATGATATTATACTTGCCTTTTTTTAAAAACTGTGGTATTTTTATTTAGTTGTCATTTTTATAAGGTTAGATTGTAATCTAAAAAAGGAGAGTGCTAGAAAGGTGAGTAGGCACAATATTTCAAAGGTAAGACTCGTGTTTTTGCTAATTATGATTGCATTTTTGCTATTAGGTAGCGCAAAAGCAGAAAAACATTTAAATGATATTTCTAATAATTTGGAGATAAGTTCACAAAGTGCCACTAATGGTTCATGTGATTTTAATAATGAACAAACTGAAAATCAAACTGATATTACAATGGAAACATTTATTGGGTATTTTGGCATCTTTATGATTATATTTTTATTAGTAGAGTTAGACATGGTAATGGAACGTAAGAAAAAAGTTTGAATGAATAAGGCTAAAATTGGAAAAACTGTGAGTTTTAATCTCACAGTTTTTTTGTTTAAAGTAAAAAACGCAAATATGTTCTTTTTGCTGAAGAACTAAAAAGAATATGTTATACTTTTAGATATGTGAAGTAATAATAAGCAGAACTGGTTTTGTATGATACGATACAGAAGGATGGTGAGGTAATTGTCAATTGCTTAAACTCAAAATTAAGATAAAATGTTGGTTTAACATAGATATGTCACAGTAACAGAATTAAATAAAAAGGAAATACCTTAAAAATATGATATAATTTTTTAGTCACAAAAAATAAATATCGATGGAGGTATTTCCTATGAATAATATAACACAAGATATACT
>JAFUGH010000006.1 GCA_017469465.1 Clostridia bacterium
ATTTTGGCTGAATGCACAATGGGTGCAAAATGGGGACGTCCATTAAATGTGCATTCAGCCAAAATCCTCCGTCCCTATTGGTCGAAAAAAAGCCAAAATCCTCCGTCCCTATTGGTCGAAAATCCTCCGTCTCCGTCCCCAATGGTCTAACCGACAAATTGTAATTTAATTTAAAATACTAGTAAATCATATGAGGACAAGTGGTAAAAATAGAACAAAAAAAAAGACTTAAAAAGTTTTAAACCTTTTAAGTCAGTTTTTATATAAGTTTCTATTTGATAGCTGCAACGATTTCACTAAAAGCTTTAGGATCGTTTACTGCCATCTCAGCAAGCATTTTTCTATTTACATTGATATTTGATTTTTTCATTCCATTAATTAATGTGCTGTAATTAATGCCATTTGCTCTAGCAGCAGCATTAATTCTAGCAATCCATAATCTTCTGAAATCTCTTTTTCTAAGTTTTCTACCAACATAAGCATATTGACCAGATTTCATAACAGCTTGTTTTGCCATTCTGAATCTAATGCTTTTAGCTCCATAGTATCCTTTTGCTAATTTTAAAATCTTTTTATGTTTTTTTCTTGTAATTTTACCTGTTTTAACTCTTGCCATTTTATTTTTCTCCTTTCTTATGGCGAACGCCGTTCACCGCTACATTTTCTTATTTAGCATATGGTAACATTGCTTTTACATTCTTTTCTACTGTCTTGTCAACTGTTGTTGGCATTCTTAAATGTCTTTTTCTCTTTGTTGTTTTTGCATCTAGTAAGTGTCTTCTGTTCATTCTGTTTCTTTTTAATTTTCCTGTTCCTGTTAAGCTAACTCTTTTCGCAGTAGCTCTGTGTGTTTTCATTTTAGGCATATTAAAAACTCCCTTCTTTATTTAACATTTTTTGGGTTGATCATTAACATCATGCTTCTTCCTTCTAATTTAGGCTCTTTGTCTATTGCGCCAACCTCTTCTAATGCCTCTGCAAACTTTTTAAGTACATTCGCACCGAATGTAGTATTATTAAGTTCTCTTCCTTTAAATTTAATAGTTGCTTTTACTTTATTGCCATCTTCTAAAAATTTTCTAGCATTTTTAGCCTTAAATTCAAAATCGTGTGTATCAATTGTAGATGAAAGTCTGATTTCCTTAACTTCAACGACTTTTTGTTTTTTCTTTGACTCTTTCTCTTTTCTAGCCATCTCATATTTGTATTTTCCATAGTTCATAATTTTGCAAACCACAGGACTTGCATTTGGAGCAACTTCAACTAAGTCTAATTCCTTTTCTTCGGCAATTTTAAGTGCTTCTGAAACTTTCATAACTCCCAATTGCTCGCCATTTTCATCAATTACTTTGACTTCTTTGGCAACGATTTCTTCATTAATAGATAGTTCTTGTTTGATAAAAAACCCCTCCTTAAATTTAAATCTAGAAGAAAAACCTTATTATCTCTTTGTTATGACAAACAAAAAAGACTTAAGATTTTCGTCTTAAGTCAAACCACAAAAATAAAAAGCATCATACCTTGCGAACTCTATTCATCGCTACATAAATTACTTTATATTTAACCAAAGACACCATTGTGCTAAGGTGAGAAGTGGATGACTTCTTCTTGACGAAAATTATTTTAGCACCTATTCATATATTTGTCAATAAAAATCATTAATTTTCCTCTATTTTCTCTTTACGCAAATATTTTTTGTATTATTTTTTAAATACTGGTAATAATTAGCTTTAGGTGGTGATTAATATGACAAGTAAAGAATTAATGTACGTTGAAGATGCTTTAGGTCATGAGAAATTTATGAAAACTTGTGCCACAAATGCAACTTCTCAATTAACAGACCCAACTCTTTCTTCTTATATGGGCGAATTAGTAAAAAAGCACACGGAAATATTTAACAAATTTTATAATTTATTGTAATGGAGCATTGTGAGTTACGGATTGATGGCGCAAACTATACGCCTCTACAAAAATGTAGTGGAGCACGATGTGTTCCATAAGAAAGGAGTATAAATATGAATGATAGAACCATTATGGAAAATGAATTAAATGTTGTGAAAGGTGCATGTGAACTTTATCAACATGGTGCCACAGAAGCATCAACAGCCGAAGTACATGAAGCATTTAAATGTGCTTTAAATGAATCTTTAAATATTCAAAATAAAATCTATAATTTAATGGCTGAAAAGGGTTGGTATCCAATGGAAACAGCAAATCAAACTCAAATTAATTCAACCAAGCAAAAATATGCAGGGCAATAAATAAACATCAAAAAAGAGGCACATTCTATCAAACATGATTTTTCAATTTCACGTTTGAGAATATGTCTCTTTTTTCATTCTTTTTAATTCACGATATAATCACGAACATAATCATGAACATGATTAATCTTGCAATACTTTGCAATTTTATTTCTTATTGCTTTATTTCCATTTTTCTCATTCTTCTGAATAATATCCAGCATCATGAAAATATTAGCTGGAGTTTCGACAAAAATACCCGTATCGTCTTTGCAATTCATTGCTATAACCTTGGATTTTCCTTGAAGCATGACATTTCTCGGTATTTCCAGCAAATTATTTGAAAAAATACTAAGCTCACCTAAAATGCAAAAAATATATTCCTTCTCTCTTAACTCATTCTCTACAACCGCACTCCGAACATTAGACATCAGTACCGTATGAATATCTGCCTTTGCCATTTCACAGGCATACGTTTTATCCTCACCATTGGACTCGTACGAAACGTACAAATAAAGCATTCAAACTACCTCCTATAGCCTCTCATCCTTATGGATTTGATTAACTTTACAGTGATCTTTTACTACTTCCTGATATTAATGAACGTTTCAAAGTTCGCATAACACTTTTTAAGACTGATAATCCGCCTTTTTCAAACTATAAGAAAAGTAATCAAACCGAGGAATGTTCTTTTTCTTTGCATAGCCTCCAATTCTTTTAGAAAGCTTTTTGAATTCATTGCTTCTACTATCCTTCAATATTTTAAAAAAAATCTTGATAACATTCATCGATGTAATATATGCCTCTGCTTTTGCACAAGAAATGTATTGACTCCAGTCTTCTCCAAATACAGTAATATGCTCTACCTCTACCGTACATCTTTCTCTAATATTTGCTCTATCTCTTACAACAAAGATAAACCGGATTTCATCATATTCATTGGTCACGGTAAAAAAAGCTATATTATGCGGTAATCGTTCAAAATGTATTTCTTTTAGCGGAATATCCTTGAATGACATTCCCTCTTTTCCAACAAAGTGAACTCTCACTCGGAACATAGTATGCCCTCCTCAAAAAGGTTTTGTTGTTCTATTACAAATTCAATTACTTTAAGAGTATATATCGTTAGTAAACATAAAGTCAATATTTTTTTCAAAATTAATTGACAAATTCATACATTTATATTAAAATAGACACGCAGATGTTTAGAAGTTGACCCGGAAGGCTTCTATACAAGTTGGAGTAAAATTTGCTCCTCTACGACTATTAAATTAACAATATTCGTAGCGGCGAACACACATGAGGGTGTTCATGCATTAGGATGTTATACTTTAGCTGTTCAAACAAAGTGAGTTACAGATAAAGTGTGCACAAGCACAGCCTCAGTATATAAAGTAACGTTCGCCATAATACATAATAAAAATTTGAATGGAGGTTTAAATAATACCATGAATAATATTACTCATAGCGTTAAAGCTAGCGAAATCGAAAGAAAATGGTATGTAATCGATGCTGATGGAAAAGTTCTTGGAAGACTTGCAGCTGAGGTTGCTAAATTATTAAAAGGTAAACACAAACCAACATACTCTACTCACTTGGATTGTGGTGACCACGTAATTGTTATCAATACTGATAAAATGATTTTAACAGGAAACAAAATGGAAGACAAAACATATAGAAGACATACAGGATACATTGGTAATATGAAAGAAGTTTCTGCCAAAGATGCTATGGCAAAAGATTCTACTAAAGTACTAATGCTTGCCGTTAAAGGAATGCTTCCAAAGAACACGCTTGGAAGAAAAATGTTAACAAAATTAAGAGCATACAAAGGTGCTGAGCATGAACAAGCTGCTCAAAAACCTGAAGTATATAACTTTTAAGGAGGAAAAATAGATGGCTAAAAAAGAAACAACTGTATTTCTTGGTACTGGTAGAAGAAAAAGTTCTATTGCAAGAGTTAGAATTATGCCAGGTAAAGGAAATTTAATCGTAAATGGAAAAACTTTAGATGAATACTTACCAACTGAAGTTTTAAGAAATTTAGCAAAGATGCCATTTGATGTTACTGGCACAAATGGTAAATTTGATATGACTGTTAAAGTTGAAGGTGGCGGACTTTCAGGTCAAGCTGGTGCAATTAGACATGGATTAGCTAGAGCTCTACTTGCTGCCAACGAAGAAAATAGACCTGCACTTAAATCAGCTGGATTCTTAACAAGAGATTCAAGAATGAAAGAAAGAAAGAAACCAGGTCTTAAGAAAGCTCGTAAAGCTCCTCAATTCAGTAAGAGATAATATTTTTTATACGAAATCAAACCTCGTATCTACTTTGGATACGAGGTTTTTTTATATGTCAAATTGTAATTTTATTGTATCAAATCAGTTGCATTTTCTATGGCACCATTTCCTACTCCTTCCAAATTATAGAAAGTGTCTGGGACATTTCCTATTAGTACAGTCTCTGCAACATTCACATTAGTCACAACTTCTACTGTTTCATTCGTAAAAGGTGCTACAACACTCATTTCACTTTTTATTTCAATATAAATTCTATGCCTTGTTTGATTGATTCCACTAGATAAAAATTCTGTTTTATAATCTGTATTCACTGTTCCAACTGGAATAATTTTTACAGTCAGCTGCGGACCTACTCCGCGCTAACAATTCATTACCTGTAAAATTTCCTATTGGAATTTTTACATACATATTATTTAAATTTGAGTACTCTTCTTGAATCATATTATTAATTTTGGAAGAGAGTCTATTCATTTCAATTACATTTGCTCTCAATGCTAAAATATTTCCTTTTTCATCTCTATCTAATGTAATTAAATCTAAGTATCCTAAACCGTTCATAACGTCTTGCACCACTTTGCTAGAAATTGATGCAGCTAAGCTTTGTGACTTTACCTTACATAATGCAATTAATGTTGGTTTGGCTAGTGCAGTTACTCCCTCCCAAATGGCAAAAAGTGAGATAATAATTAATACTAATTTAATTTTCCAATGTGTATTTTTGATATTCAACTTCTCAGTTTTTATTTCTTTTTCTTTTAAAGAAACCATATTACATAATAGAAGTATTAGTACTTGTAACTGAAAGCTTTGGTATTAATAATCGTTGACCTGGATATATTGTATCATCTTTTAATTCATTAAATTCCATAATATGACTAACTTTGTTTCTAAATCTTTTCGCAATATTCCAAAGCGTGTCGCCTGGTTTCACATAGTAAATTATCATACTAGGCATAGAAGGGATGGAATCATTGCTTATCTCAAGTTTACTAATACTATTAATATTGTCTTCTTCATCTGCTAAAATAGATGCAGTTAAATTAATTGTTACTTGAAGTTGATTTTCTCCCGCTAAAGAATAATCAATGTTTTCTATTTCAAGATGAAGTAAAGGTTCCATATTTTGCGTTATATCATCAATTTTAATTACTTGCTGAAATGGTAGTTCTAATTTTTTACTTTCTATCAAATGATTACTTGCCTTAGAGAATAATACGTATACATTTATATTACCAGTTATCGCAATTTTACCATTTAATACGTTTCTTTCATTGATATTTACATCACCAGACATATTTAGTATTTTAGTATTACTTAGTTCTGGAACAACTAGCGTTTGAGAAATTTGAATATTCGCCTCTTCGTCTATCATATTTTTTAACACAAGATTGTTTTCTGTTTTAACATTTAATGTTGCGTTAGGAGTATAAAAGTCAGTAATTAATTCAATATCATTTTTTTCATAAACAAAAGCATTCACATCTGCTAGAATTTCAATTGAAATACAATTTGCTTGTAGATCTTGATAAACAGGCTTTACCCAAAAGCTCTTTAACATATAATCCAGCTTAATTTTTTGAGTATCATTTACTCCATCCATGTCAATAATTCCCATTAAAGGAAGACTGGTCTCAAAAAATTCAACATCTTGATTTTCGTTGTCTGCAGTATATACTATTTTTACAATGGCATCCGCTTTTGCTAGTATTTTATTGTAGCTTATTTTATATTCCTTATTGACAATACTTAAATCGCAATCCAATATTTCACCTATAGGAGAATTATTATCATTTAATTGAACATTTTCTTTCAATTCTATTTGTGCATTTCCCATTGTTACTTCACTACAAACATTACAATTTATTTTTTGAACTTCCATATCATCATCATCTGTAATGCCTCTTACAATGCTAATATCACAATTATTAAATGCTTTAACATGAAATACCACTGGCACTTTAATATCAATTTTTCTACCATTCATTACCTTATATTCAATATTTCCAACGTCATATTTTAATCTAATAATTGAATTTGGAGTTACTCCTGAAAAATTAATTGCTTCGTTAAAATTCAATTCGTAGTTAACACCTCTTTGAGAATTCATCTCATCATCTGCAATGTAAACTACATTAAAAGAAATTGTTCCATCTATATTTACTTTATTGTCCTCCGCTTTTACTGAATTGATGCATACTCTTCCTTTCATTCTAACAACACTTAGAATATCTGGCTTAATATCTGGAAGCACCACATCTCCTTCAACTGTTTTGACCTTTCTTTCCGCTCCTAAATATTTACAAACTTTAACTGTTTCATTTATCGTTTCTGCACTCATACAAATACCTCCTAATAAAATCATTTACTAAAAGATATTTAGGTAGTCCAATAAATATGCTAAAAATTTCTATAACTCTCCTTATATAGAACAAAAGAGAAAATTAGAAAATCAAAGTTTTTCAATTTTCTTATGTTGCCTTCGGCGACGTAATAATGTGCTTTTGTTGTTTCATACAAAAAGTATGACTTTCCTATGAAATAAAAAAGCAATCCTAAATTAATTTAGAATTGCTTTTAAGAAAATACAATAAATTTACAATGTCATAGTTGGATTTCCGTTATTAAGTATAGAAGAATAGGTACCATTGCAATCTGCTACATCTAATTCAACTCTATTAGATAGCACATCCACATAGCTAAAGTTTTCTTTGATAATACCATCATCTAATTTAACTAAAAAATGATTTGCATAAGTGCTAATTAAAGTGCCTTCTTTTTCGAAAGTTTTATTCCTTCCTAAGCTACCACGAAGTAATACTTTTTGGCCAACACAACCTTCTATATTTTTCTTTACTTCATTAATATTGCTCTTTTCTATCACTAATAACCACCCCTTTATCTTCTGAAAAAACATACATGTTTTCTCTTTATTGTACATGCAAATTATACCACAGAAGTCGTAAAATGTCAAAACATATTTCTACGTTTCAGCCTTACAGCCACAAGGGTTACCGGATACAGTTATGTGAACTTTTTGTGTATTTTTTATGTTGCCTTTTTATTGGAAACTTATTATTTTTTATTTCATTAAATATTTCTTTAAAAACTTACCTGTATAAGAATGTTCATCCTTTGCTACTTTTTCTGGTGTACCGGTAGCGACAACAGTTCCGCCACCAATTCCCCCCTCTGGTCCAAGGTCTACTATATAGTCTGCTACTTTTATAATATCTAAGTTATGTTCTATTACAACGATACTGTTACCCCCTTCAACTAAACGTTGTAAAATATCTACTAGTCTATGTACATCTGCCATATGTAATCCAGTTGTTGGTTCGTCTAAAATATAAAGTGTTTTTCCGGTAGATTTACGAGCTAATTCGGTTGCTAATTTTACTCTTTGTGCTTCACCACCAGATAATGTGGTTGAAGATTGTCCCAATTTTACATATCCCAAACCTACATCAAATAATGTTTGTAATTTATTTTTTATTTTAGGAATATTAGCAAAAAAGTCTAATGCCTCTTCAACTGTCATATCTAGAACTTCTGCTATATTTTTTCCTTTATACTTAACCTCTAATGTTTCTCTATTATATCGTTTTCCTTTACAAACATCACATGGTACATACACATCAGATAAAAAGTGCATTTCAATTCTTACTATGCCATCCCCCTCGCATGCTTCACATCTTCCACCAGGAACATTAAAGCTAAATCTTCCTTTCTGATATCCTCTCATTTTTGCCTCATTTGTTTCTGCAAACAAATCTCTAATTAAATCGAATGTACCAGTATATGTTGCTGGATTAGAACGTGGGGTTCTTCCTATCGGTGATTGATCTATGTTTATAACTTTATCTAAATTTTCTATCCCCTTTATCTTTTCACACTTACCTGTTTTTAAACTTGCTCTATTTAATTCATTAGCAAGTCTTTTATATAACACTTCGTTAACTAACGATGATTTTCCACTACCAGAAACACCTGTTACTACTGTCATTACTCCAAGAGGAATTTTAACATTGATTTCTTGTAAATTATTTTCTTTTGCTTTTACAATTTCTAAAAACTTTCCATTGCCTTTTCTTCTCTTCTTAGGCACTTCAATTTTTAATTCGCCGCTTAAATATTTTCCAGTAATAGAATTTGGGTTTTTCTTAATTTCTTCCGCAGTTCCTTCTGCAATAACATTTCCACCGTGTACTCCTGCACCTGGTCCAATATCAATAATATGATCTGCAGCATACATTGTATCTTCATCATGTTCAACCACGATTAACGAATTTCCCATATCGCGAAGTTTCTTTAAAGTTGCAATTAATTTTTCATTATCTCTTTGGTGAAGTCCAATGCTCGGTTCATCTAAAATATATAGCACTCCCATAAGTCCCGAACCGATTTGAGTAGCCAGTCTAATTCTTTGTGCTTCCCCACCAGATAACGTTCCTGCATTTCTCGAAAGAGTTAAATAATCTAGTCCAACATCAATTAAAAATTGAAGTCTTGCATTTAATTCTTTAAAAATTTGTTCACCTATCATTTTGTCTTTCTCACTAAGTTTTAACTTGTTTAAATAATCTTTTATTTCAACAATTGAAAGAGAAGTAAGTTCATAAATATTTTTCTTTCCAACTGTAACTGCTAATGCTTCTTTTCTAAGCCTAGAGCCATTACAATCTGGACAATCGCTAGATGTCATATAATGCTCATAAAACTCTCTCATGCCATTGGAACTTGTTTCTTTATACCTTCTCTCCATTGTATTTACAATTCCCTCAAAAGGCGAAGTAAATTGCCTTGTACCAGTTTTACTTTCATATTTAAAGTCTATCTTTTCATCACCCGTACCATATAAAACTTTATCTAAAAAGTCCTTTGGTAAGTCTTTTATTTTTTTAGTAACATCAACTCCATAATGCTCTCCAAGACAGCGAATATACATTAATCCCATACTATCTTTTTCTAGACTCCATCCCATTCCTTTGATGCCACCATTTAATAAAGTTTTCTCGTGATCTGCCATAATTAAGTCTGGATCCATCTTCATTAAATTACCAATACCGCCACATGTTGGACACCATCCAAATGGATTGTTAAAAGAAAACATCCTTGGTGTTAATTCTTCTATGCTGATTCCACAATCTGGACAAGCATAATTTTGAGAAAACAACAATTCTTCTTTGCCAATAACATCTATAATAACAAGTTTGTTACCATACTTCAAAGCTGTTTCAATTGAATCATTTGCTCTATTTCTAATTTCAGATTTTACAATTAATCTATCGACAATTATTTCAATATTGTGCTTTTTCTTTTTATCTAAATTAATCTCATCTTCACCAAGTTCATACATTTGTCCATCTACGCGAACTCTTACGAAACCATCCTTTTTTGCATCATCAAATAGTTTAGAATACTCACCTTTTTTTCCCCTAACAACAGGTGAAAGCACTTGCACTCTTGTTCCTTCTGGAAGAGCCATTACACTATCAACAATTTGGTCAATTGTTTGTTGTTTAATTACTTTGCCACATTTAGGACAATGTGGTGTTCCGACTCTAGCATATAAAAGTCTCAAATAGTCATAAATTTCTGTAACAGTTCCTACTGTAGACCTTGGGTTTTTAGAAGTTGTTTTTTGGTCAATAGAAATGGCAGGTGAAAGTCCTTCAATTAGCTCCACATCTGGTTTCTCCATAATTCCTAAAAACATTCTTGCATAAGAAGATAAGCTTTCTACATACCTTCTTTGTCCTTCTGCATAAATAGTATCAAAAGCAAGTGATGATTTACCAGAACCACTTAGTCCTGTAATAACTACCAATTTATCCCTTGGAATTTGTAAGTCTATATTTTTTAAATTATTTACTTTTGCTCCTTTAATATTTATATATTCTAGCATGGCGCTCCTCCCTTTATATTGTTCGTAGTAGCGTATGGGCACTGTGTGCTCCACGGCGAACTACGTTCACCGCTACATTATTTCGCATATCCGATTTATTATATCACATCCTCAAATAATAATCTACTAAAAATGAACAAATGTTTGAGATATTATTAAATGGCGCACACTGTGCGCCGCTACGAAAAAACACACCATGGCGCACACTTTGCGATGCTACGAAAAAAAATGTGCCATTGCCAACACTTATAGAAAGGAAATTTCAGAATCTCTGAAATTAATCACAATCGTAGCGGCGAACAGTGTTCGCCATTATGATTTTTGTGGAGAATAATGTGTGTGGCTACAAAAAACCTCGAAATGCCTTTCGACACTCGAGGTTTCAGATTGTTTTATGTTTAAGCAATTATGCTTATTTCAACTATTAATGTGTTCCTGTTGTATCATAGTTTTGTGTTGTTGCTAATCTACCATAGATAGCTACTGGAACTGTTGCAGTTGCACCTGAACCAATCTTCCATCCATCATTCAACACACCATATTGAGAAGCAACTGTACGTGGTAAATAGTAACTTGTAGCTGCATTTTCAACATCCCATTGTGTTTGCACTCCATCACCTTCAGGTGATGGTAAATTATAGCCCAAATAATCTGCTCCACTTGCACTCGCCGTCTTAATTGAGAAATACACAGTTAAACTACCTTCATTTGATAATGCATTACCTGCACTATCTCTATAAGTTACATTATTCGGTATTGTATAATCTCCATACCAATGACTTACTTTCTTGTAAAGTGAATTTTGATCTATACCAGAATTTGTTGCCAAGGTCGCCCAGTTATTTCCTTCGCCATAGAAATTTGGTAATGTTCCATTTGCAACATATCCAAGAAATGGCGTTCTTAACTCTTTACCTACTTCAACTTGATAATAAGTTCCCAAACTTGGTCTTGGATTCTTATATTCATTAGAATATATTCCCAAACCGACCGTTCTTTCACGTTGATATTCTTCTAATGTTCTATTTGCATCAGTTACTGAGGTTAGTCTTGTTATTGTTGTATCTAATTTTTTACCATTTTGATATAAATCTACTTTTACGGGTGCTCCACCCTCTTTTGGTATGTAATAGAATGAAGGTGTTATCACTATTTTTGAATTTTCTTCTCCTTTAGTATTTACTGAAAAATAGAATTTCGTTCCTTTCATTATTCCATTATTGTATTTCGCATTTTGTTGTTCGTTTCCTTGACCAATTGGAAAAATATTTGCTTTATATTCTGATGCATTTGAAAGCAAAGAGGTCTTCCAAATTTTATCTCCTTCATGCAAATTTGTTACCGTAAAATCATATACTTGTCCAACAACTCTAACCTTTAATTCTGCTCCACCTTTTCTCGTTGAGCTAAATGAGTCATTGTGATAATTAAATTCTACATTTGCTTTTATAACATAATCATCATTAATTTTTTCTTGAACCCACACTGGAACACTAATTCCTTCTATTTTAATATTCCAAACTATCTTTTCCTCTGTCATTTCAGAAACATAATTTTGCATTTCTTGTGGTGTAAACACAATAGATTCCTGTCCACCTTTATACAATTTTCCATTATAGTATACGTCAAACGGAATGCTGAATGTTACAGTTGGTTGATAATTTGTACTATCATAATCATTCATATTAGTATATCCAAAGTTAAATTCCAATGATCCACTTTGATCTAGTACCCAATAGTATGTATCTTTCGCTTTGTTAGCCATTAATTGGTTTGGTACGTCACTTGATCTAAAATAGCCAGCTTTTCTATAGCCATCTGGATTATTGGCATAATCAGTTGTATCTGGTGTTGGAACATAAAGGATTCCATCCATATAGTAGAACACTAGCTTTTGCTCTGATAAGGTTTCGTCATAAGACACAAAAACAGTATCATATTCTTGTTCTTCTTGTCCATTATTTAAATTATATTTTACAAATGGATAATCATTTTTTGCCTTTGCTTCGTAATAAGAATAAGATGTTGGTGGATTATGAAGACTATCTGTCACAGGAGACAATTTTATTTCTTCTTGCCACTTTGTAATTGGCAATGGATTTCCATTTAGGAACCTATGCTCTATTACTAATCTTTGCGTTGGTTGATGATAATAAAATACTACCAGCACATCCGCAGACATATAATCATAGTTAAATATAGAATCATATAAGTCATATGTTACATTTACTGATGCTGTATTTCCTGATTTTATATCCACTGTAGGTCCATCATATAATTTAATCTTATTAGTTTGTAAATTAACACTTTCTGCTGCTCCAAAATAAGACATTCCTGGTATTACACTATACATATTAGCATTAGTATATTTCTGACTTGTAAATTTACTTTCATAATCAGCTTCTTTATATGACTTATCTACTGCTAACTTTAATGTTTGTGATGAAACTTCCGTATTCCAATTATTATCAATTGCAATCGGCATTCCATTTTCTAAACATACCCCTACCACTTTTATATTAACAGTTGGAACATAATAAAATGTTATCGTATGATTACTTCCATCATATGAGAAAATATGTGATCCGTCTGAACTTACCTTACCATCTATTACCATTTTGGTATGCTCATAATAAAATGCTCTTTCTCCAATGCCATTAAGCCAATATATATCACTAGAATCAAAGAACTGCCTTTCACTTGTATTATTACTTACTAATTCTACTTCTCTTGTTCCTAATACTTGTGTATTACTCGGGGCTGTTCCACTAAATAATGAATTATGAACACTTTCATATTGACTATCTGATGATAAATCTCCTTTTAATAAAACATATTTTGCTTGCACCTTGGTTTTGACAACTTTCTTATACAAAAAAATAATCGTATGTGATTTATTATCATTTGGTACTGAAATTTGATTAGAATTACTGTGATTCGTTCCATCAATAGTAATTCTAGTACCCTCATAATCTGAAATATTAGGTCTATTAAGTGGTGAATTGTTTAACGTTGCTGTTGTTTGTGCTTTTAATGTTTTGTTAGTTCCCTCTTCTAAATATTGTACTGTTACTTTTCTATACCAAAAAACAATCGTATGTGATTTATTATCATTTGGTACTGAAATTTGATTAGCATTACTGTAATTCGTTCCATCAATAGTAATTCTAGTGCCTTCATAGTTTGCAATACCAGGTCTTGTAAAGTTATCTCCTACCTTTGCTGTTGTTTGGTCTCTTAATGTTGTGTTACTTCCTTCTTCTAAATATTGTACAGTAGTTGTTGGAGCTTCCAAAGTTTCCGGCTGTCCAAAATCACAAATTGCAGTACCACAATTTCTACCCGCTGACCATCTAAATCTTGTACCAGATGCATCTGCTATTACAGAAAAACCAGCTTCTGTACCAGCCTCCTCTGAACTAGCATTTTTATCTTTATATGAATTTTCTTCCGAACCTGTAATTCTAAGATTTCCATCAATATATTTATAATACAAAGTAGAATCATTTTTTACTTTTAATGTATCTAATTTAAAGCCATCCAAAAGTGTTATACCTTCTGAAGCATCTCCATAGCCAAATTTAGACGATATATCAAGATCTTTTACCGCATATACAAATGTACCATTTTTGACATTACCATCTCTATCTACAATTTGCATTGTAACATCATAAGTTACGTAATCAGCTGCAGAATTAAGAGTGCTTCCCATAAGATATCCTTCTATCCAAGGTGCTTTGTCATTATTAGAACCGGCTATTCTAAAAACCCTTAGTCTCTTCCCATTCCCCTTTGATTTATTATAGTTATATATATGCATATTACTTATGGTTATTTTCAAATCATATTTATTATTTCCAGAATCTACTGCCGCATTTGGACATGTTATTGTTAACGTTTCATTAAGATCACTGATCTTTTTATTTGGTAACTTATAATACAAATATTTTCCATCTGAATTTGAACCTATCTCAATTTTATTGTTACTTGTGCTATAAATGTAGTTGCTGTCGCTACATTCTGAAAAATCCAATTTAAAATTTACTGTTGTAGCTTGCTCTAATGTTTTATCTGTTGCTATACCACTATTTTGATTTGTCACAGATTGATAGCTACTATCCATAGATGCCTGTACTGCACTGCATAAAATCACATTTAAAACAAGTACTAATAGCAAAATAATTTTAATATTTTTTCTTATGTTTTTCATCGTTTCTTTCCTTTCTATTAATTATTTTATACTCATATAAACAGATAATATTTTAGCTGCTTCCGCTCTTGTTAAATTGTTCCCTGGTTTAAATGTACCATCTGTATAACCACTAATCACATTTGAAGCAACTGCATGGCTTAATAATGCTGCTTCTTTATTATTTAAATTAATAGTATCCTTAAATTTTAGTGCCATTGTTTTTTGCCCATTTCTTCTTATTTTAGTATCACAAAGACTAAGTATCTCCACTACTTTAAGTCTATTAATTGGTTCGTCAATATTGTCTTTATTAATTACAATATCTTCCTCATTAACAATATGGTAATTTTGTGCCATTTTTAAATATACCGCTGCCCAATGGTCAAATTCAGGCTCTACTATTTCGAATCTAGGATTTTCAAAACTTGCCGTCAAGATTAATTTTAAAAATTGTCCATTAGTTAAAGTATCATTTGGTCCATAATTACCATCCGTATACCCATTAATAACTCCTTTACTCGTTAATTCATTGATATATTGTGCTGCCCAATGGTCTTCCGGCACATCTGGGAATGCTGCATACGAAACCATAGGTAGTGCTAACAATGCCACCACTAATAATAAAGTTATAATCTTTTTCATAAAACACCCTCCTAAACTATTCTATTCCTTAAAAATTTTACCATATTTACACTATATTTTGATACTCACCATTAAAATTTAATTGTTTTGTAATATTTTTGTAATATTTTTGTAACAACTACTTTTAACAAAAAAGACATAAGATTTTGTGCATACTAATTAACACACAAAAACCTATGTCTTTTTCATTCATTACATTTGTTTTACTCGATATTTTTTTCTTGTATTAACTTTTCAAGACCACCATTAACTAATTTTCCAGCTTTTTCGTTAACCAACCCCAAATGTTTCAGTAAAACATCTTCTCCCTCTTCATACTCATCTTTTTCTTCAAAAAATAATTCATGAAATACATTTGCGTTTGCATCATATTGAAAAAAACGTCGTTTATAAAAATCCTCAAAAGGTAAATACTCTACAGTTACTTCTAGCACTTCACCGTCTTCAAAATGATATGTTCTAGCATTTGTTAAAACAATTTCAAGAGGATTTAGAGAACTATATATCTGATACCGAACTACTCCTTTTACCTTTTTCTTTAAGTATACTTTACCTCCAACTGCCCAAAACAAATTAAAAAGAAGTTCCGGTTTCATCCAGCTCCCCCCTTATATAAATCTAAAGTAGGCTAATTATATAACCTCAAAACTTAAAAGTCAATGTTTTATCGATAATATGGTTCATTTGGATACCAGTTTTCTTTCTTAGCATATGTATATGCTTCATCATATTGTGCTTGCAATTTATGCTCTTCACTAATTAAGAACTGTAGTCTCTCTTCTTCTTTTTCTAATGCCTTTTGTTTTACTGTTAATAAATTAGCATTTATACTCATGTCATACCCCGGTGCTAATTCATATTTTTTTAGTTTCTTTACTAATTTAGGTGTATAACCATTATCATAAATTTGCTTATAAATTTTTTCTATATCATGCATTATCTGAATATTATTTTTAAACTCCTGTACATTTTTTTTACAAGTGGTAATTTCTTCATATAATTCAGAAAGAAGATATTCAATTAAATGTACTAATATTTTACTACTCATTTTATCTTTCTTTGCATCTCCAAGCATGATATCGATTGCTTGACTTTTTTTAAAGCCTTCTTTATATTGTCTCTTTCTTGTTAAAGCATCATATACGTCTGCGACCTTAACTACTGAAGCTTCAAAAGGAATCTGATTTCCAACCAATTTATCTGGATAGCCACTTCCATCAAAGCTTTCATGATGCCACCTAGCAACAGGAGCATACTCCCTAAGCTCTTTATATTTCATGCAAATATCATAACCATGTGTTGTATGCGTTTTTATAATTTCGTACTCTTCATCTGTCAGCTTTCCACTTTTTTGTAAAACTTCGTTCGGTACCATAATTTTACCAACATCATGTAAATATGCACCAAGCACAATATGTTTCAATCTCGTATAATCCATATTAAGTTCTTCACAAATTTTTGTAGTAATGTTTGTAACTCCACGTACGTGAGCATCTGTAAAAATATCAAGTCCACCAAGTATCGCAACTTCATATTTTATCTCATTCGATAATTCGTTATAGTTTATTTTTTTAGATTTCAACACATCATATGGTTTAAATTTTTTCATTTTTTCACCTGCTTATATGACTTTATAAGTTCTTTCACTTAAATTATACTCTATCAATTCATTTCCAATTTTTATTATGACTTTTGCAACTGTATTACTAAAATCAGCTTCAATATAATTGACATAGTAATTTAATTCCTCGCACATTTTTTCTTTGTCAAAGTTTTGACTAAAGAACTCAGAAGAAACAACTTCAACAAAAATAATGTTGTTTTCAAATTTAAAATAATCATCTGTTAATTTTCTGACCTTGATAAATATTTTATTTTTAAACTCTGATATGTATTCATTCATCGTAATATTTGAGGTATTAGGTGCAATGATAAGTCCACCTCTTACTTTAACTGTTTTCACTCTATTATTATATTTTTTGTATTCTATATATCCATCTAATTCATTTTTCCTAAGTCTATATTCTTTTACTTCCTCATTTAATTTATTAGCGACCCAATCATTTCCTATATATATTTTAGTAATTTCAATTCCTGTTTTTTCACCATTTCTAGTAAGAATAAAATCTGGTGTTTCGCTTTTTTCAATATAACCTGATTTTATTTTTGCTTTTTCTAAATATTCAAATAATGATATAAATTCTTTAACTTCTTTTTCTAAATTTCTATTTCTTTTTATATTCCTAAAGACATCAATATTCCACTCTTTGATTTCTGCTTTTGGAGCATTTCCTCGTCTAAATCTAAGTGTATATTTATTTAACATCATCACTTTATTATCAATATGTATTTTAATGTATGCATCTTCTATATTTCCTCTAGATTCATGCAGATCAACAATGTCATTAATAGAATCAATCATAATTTCCTCCCAAAAATTTATCATTGTTTTTCATAAAATTTTCATTTATAATACATATTAGTGACATATTTGTGTACTAATATATTTAGTGTAAAGACGAGTGCTACTCGCCTAACTACATAATTAGTATATATCAATTAAAATAAATATTCAATATTTTTTGAAAGGGATGGTATTTTTATGTCAGTATTTAATGGTTACGATCGTGATCAAATTTATGAGGAGATGGATGGTCCATCTAAAGGAAGCAGCAGCAAAGCTTTTAATATTATTTCTAAAACATTAAGCGTTGCTTTACTTTTGAGTTTAGGATTTGCTTCTGGAAGTTTATATTCAACATACCAAAAAAATAATAATTACAATGAAAGAACTTCTACTACTCCTGTAATCTCTACATCAACCAATAATAATGCTTCTACTCCATATACACTTTCTCATACAGACATTTCAAGTGTTGTAGAAAAATGTGCCAACTCTGTTGTAGAAATCACAATTGAAACCCAAAACACAATTTATGGTTATTACACATATAAAGCAGAAGGTAATGGCAGTGGTGTTATTATCACAAATGATGGTTATATTTTAACGAATAACCACGTTATTAAAGGTGCTTCAAAAATTACAGTTACTTTAAGAGATGGAACTCAATATGAAGCAAAACTTATCGGTAAGGATTCTAAAACAGATATTGCCATCATAAAAATTGATGCTAAAAATTTAACACCAGCAAGTTTAGGTAATTCAGATTCTCTTGTCGTTGGCGAAGTTGCAATAGCAATAGGGAACCCTCTTGGTCAACTTGGCGGAACTGTTACAGACGGAATTATCAGTGCTTTAGAAAGAGAAATAAAATTAGATAATTCAACTATGAATTTAATTCAAACAAATGCTGCGATCAATCCTGGTAATTCTGGTGGAGGTTTATTTAATGCAAATGGAGACTTGATTGGCGTTGTTGTTGCTAAATCTTCTGGTTTTGATATTGAAGGATTAGGTTTTGCTATTCCAATTAATGATGTAAAAAATGTTATTAATGATTTATTAGAACATGGTTATGCAACAAATAGAGCTTTCTTAGGAGTTTCACTAAAAGATACATCTTATACAACAAATAATGGTGGTATGTCTATGTTTTCTATGTTTATGCAAAGTGTAAATTATGGTGCAGCAGTAGATAGTGTTGTAGAGGGTTCACCAGCAGAAAAGGCGGGAATTCAAAAAGATGATATTATTGTTTCAGTAGATAATGAAGTAGTTTCAAGCTCTTCTGATGTTACATCTAAAATTTCAAGCTATAGCGTTGGAGATAAAGTAACAATTGGACTAATTAGAGGAAATAAGACAATGAATGTTGAAGTAACACTTGCTGAGTATAAAGGCGAGTAACCGACGATTAGGGACGGAGTAAAAGTTAAAAAATTCATCCAAAAGGGACAGGTGAAAAAAGTTTCACCTGTCCCTTTTGGATGAATTTTTTAACTTTTACTCCGTCCCCATTCGCATTCTTCTTTCAGCATCTTTTTTGGCAATATCCTGACGTTTATCATATAGTTTTTTACCTCTAGCAATTGCAAGCTCAAGTTTAATATGATTTTTATTCCAATATAAAGAAAGTGGAACAAGTGTAACTCCTTTTTGTTTCACAAGTCCAATCAACCTTTGAATTTCTTGTTTATGTATTAATAGTTTTCTTGCTCTCATTGGGTCTTTATTAAAAATATTTCCTTGTTCATAAGGACTAACATGCATCCCATAAACAAATAATTCATTATTCTTTATTTGCGCATAGCTATCTTTCAAATTCACTTTTCTAGCACGTATCGATTTAACTTCAGTTCCAATTAACTCAATACCACACTCTAATGTACTATCTATAAAAAAATCATGTCTTGCTTTTGGATTTGATGCAATGACATTATCTTCATTTTTCTTTTCCATGTTACTTAAACCTCCTAGCATACGTAGTATAACACATAACTTAAATTTTATCAACGTTTAACATTATGTAAAATTGAATAAATGTTGTAAAATAGAAAAGAGATGTAAGCCTATTTTTGAATTACTTACATCTCAATTTACTGTTTTCAATTAATACCTATTTGTATTTCTGTGATTATTCTTTTCTGAAGAATCACTAAAGTAGTACCAAACAAGACCAATAATTGCAATTGCAGCAACAATGACAACTACCCAAGTCCAAGTATTATCAGTTCCACCAGTTGTTGCAGCTGTTCTTGTTGCGTTGTAGGTTGTTCCAGTTGTCATACCATCATTTGTATTATTTGCAGATGTATTATTGCCATTTCCAACTGCATCACTTGTCATATTATCAACGCCGTTTCCAACGTCTCTTCCAAGATTACTTACTGCATTGCCCACACTATTTACTGCATTACCTGCGCCATTAATCACACCGCCGACACCTTGTCCAATATCATTTACTACATTACCTGCCGTAGTACCAGTTGATGATACAGCATTTTGCATATTGCTCCCTGAATTAGCAGTATTATTACCATTTGTATTAGCAGCAAATACCATTCCAAAACATGATATTGCTAATACGAGCGTAAATAAAAATAATATTTTCTTACTCATTATTAATACCCTCCCAAATATAATTCATAAAATTGAATAATATGAATTCAATTTTATTATTCATATTTTTTTCAATATATATACAAAAAGGATATTAACAATTTTTTCAATATTTTTAAAAATCAAGTTCTTTAAATTTTCCAGACTGAATAACTATTATCAGTTTTTTCAATTTTTCTTTTGCTTCTTTTGCAAGTTCTTGTGTAATGATTCCGTCTTCAAGTGCTCTTTCTAGCTCGTCTTCATCTAAGATTTCATACCTTCCATCACTATGAACTATAACATCTAAAAGCAAGTCTATCAATATGTATTTATCTTCTTTTTCTTCATATTGGTAACTGATAATATCACAATACCAAAACTTAAAGCTTCCATCTTTTCTATAAAATTTGCTTATTTTCCAACCATTTGAAAAATAAACGCATGACTCTCCTCTTCCAATATCATCTCTTTCATTAATCGGATTCCATTTTGTAATTAGTTTTTCCTTATCTCTATAAATAACTTCATCTTTAGATATATCTACCATTTCATTTGGGATAAATCTTTTTCTAAATATTTTCATGAGTCCCCCCATAATTTTTAGTTATAAAATAATACCATCTACTTCTTATAACTTAACATTTTATCAATACCTTCTGCCGCAATTTTTGCAGATTTAATAGCACCACAAACAGTAGCTTTTTTACAAGTAACATCTCCTCCAGCAAAAACTCCTTTTATGGTTGTTTCTCCCTCTTCATTTACTGCAATTAAACTATCTTCTGAAAGTTTCATATCATCTGGTAAAATAGAGTAATTAGGAAGTGCGCCAATTGCCATAATCACTGTATCTGCTTCTATTGGTTCACCATTATTACAAATTACCTTATTCACACTGTTGATACCTGCAATTTCAGTTGGTAAAGTTTCAAAACGGAATTGCACACCTTCATTTTCTGCTTGTCTTATTTCTTCGCTACTTGCTTTCATCATCTTTTTCTCTTTTCGATATAATACTGTCACTTGCTTAGCACCCTTGTGTAGAGCCATTCTACAGGCGTCCATTGCCACATTTCCACCGCCAACTACAACAACATTTTCAAATTTTATTTCATTAATATATCGTAAAAAATCATTTGCCCAATAAACACCACTTAGTTCTATTCCGTTAATTTTTAATTGCTTTGACATATCATTTCCAATTCCTATAAAAAATGCACTAAATCCTTGCATTTTTAAGTCATCCAAAGTAAAGTCCATTCCATAAATTTTATTTTTTTGTACATGTATTCCATATTGTAAAATATTATGAATCACTTCATCTACAATAGTATTATTAAGTCTATAATCGGGAATATATCTTAGTATACCCCCAAGCTCATTTTCTCTTTCAAATATTGTTACGTCATATCCTTTTTTTCTAAGTTCTATTGCACAAGTTAGTCCTGATGGACCTGAGCCGATAATTGCCACTTTTTGCTTTGTGATTTCTGGCATTTCTTCTTTGATATTTTTCATTCCCCAGTCAAAAACAAACTGCTCTATTTCTCCGATAGAAACTGGCTTTGATGAAACACCTCTCACACATTCTCCTTCACATTGTGCATCATGTGAACAAACTCTTCCACAAATACTACCAAAATAACTCTTTTCTAGTATTTTTCTATAAGCAGATTCTAAGTTTTCTTCTTTCACATATTTAAGAATTGTAGGAATATCCATTTTTAGAGGACACCCTTTTACACAATGCGGATTAGTACAGCTAAAGCACTGAGATGCCTTTTCTTTTATATTTTCCGATACCATAAATAACACCTCACTTTTAAATTATGATAATTATATATGATATAAAATTAGATTGCAATATACAAAATATGTGCCTATCAAATCATAAATTTACATTGATATTTTCTTTGATTGTAGTATCTGTTATTTTAAATAGTTCTTCTTCTCTAAAATCAAAAATATGAGCAAAAATGTTATTAGGGAAAGTATTAATTTTTGTATTATAATTTGTAACAGCCATATTATATATTCTTCTCGATGCTTGTATTTGGCTTTCTATCTTGCTAAGACTTTTTTGTAAATTCAAAAATTGTTCGCTTGATTTTAATTCCGGATATCTTTCTGCTATAGCTATTATATTGTTTAAATTGTTTTCTATTTCAGTACTTACTTTTAAATCTTTTTGATTCAAATATTGTGCTCGCAACATAGTTATTTTTTCAAATATTTCTTGCTCATGGTGCATATATCCTTTTACTACTTCGATTAAATTGGGAATTAAATCAAATCTTTGTTGTAGATACACATCAATACCTGACCTTGCCTGAATTACCTCTTTTTTGGCTTTAATCATTGAGTTATATTTCATAATTAGCAAAAAAACAATTACTAAAACAATTATAACTGCTATACTCATATTCTTCTCTCCTTTACTATATTTGTGACTCTTCTATAGCCTGATGTAATTTCAAAAATAGCTCCATAACAAAATTTATTATTTGACAATATTCATATAAATTTTCCTTTTTTATAATTTCTTTTTTATAACTTGCTTCAAATAAATTTTTTTTCAAACTAAATCTCATGAATACTTTGTTATTAATGATTGAAATTTCATAATTCATTTTTTTGTACATATCATTCAACATTTGCATAATCTCTGAGGTTAAAATTTGAACTGTAACAACATTATTATTTGAATAAATATCAAAAGTTTTTTCAAATTCTGGCGAATCAAGTTTTACTAATGGTATTCCGCGAAGCTTTGAGATTTTAACAAATTTCTTATCTTTTCTAATGTAAATGATAGAACCAATATCTTTATCATTTTCTACCATTGCAAAAAGTCCCATGAACTCAGTAACATACGTTGTGCGACCTTTGTCATCCGTGTGTTGTGATTGTATCAACAATTCAGACATAGAAAATGGAAATTGTTCTTCTATTTTTCCACGTATGAAATCTTCAGAACGATATCTATCATATGTGTTAAATCCAGCAGAATAATAGGTACTACTAGATATTCCACCATGCGGTTCATAATCTAGCCTTTCGTTAAAATAGCTTAACAACTTATTAATAACTCTTTCTTTATACTCTTTTTTATATTGTAACGAAGCTGAAGGTTTTTTAGTAAATGCCGATTTAGTTATATATATTAACACCAATAAAACAGTGATTGCTAAAAAAACCGGTTGATTCATCATGAGCCCTAACCCCATACCTAAAATGATAATGGCTATTACAGTTACTACAGTTTTAGTATTTTCATGAATAGCTTCTTTTTTATATGCTTCTAAAATAGGCTTGCTTTCTCGTAATATGGTATTGTAAGCTTCTTCAAATTTTGCTTTAGTAATCACGTCGTTATCTCCTTTCCTTTGGTTTTGATATTCTTTATTTCTTCTTCATTGTAATTATATCATAGTTGTTTTAGAAAAAAAATTTTATCTTACAAAAAAACATAAAATCGAAACTTTTTATCGATTTTATGTTTTTTTTATCATAGCATACTCTACAAAATATTTATCCAAAATTTGGATGTTCCTATGTTCGTATGGTGAACACTGTTCGCCGCTACAAATATTGTGTCACAGTGTTGTAGCGGAGCACAGCGTGCTCCATTACTCTTCAACAAAATACTCTCTTTCATGATAACTCGTATGAAGCAATTCATGTGCTTTATGACTTCCTGGTTTTTCTAAGTAATCTTCATATATTTGCTTGATAATTGGATTCTCGTGAGATTTTCTAACTTTCAAATTCTTATCTGCCTCATATAATGCTTGTTTTCTTAATGCTGGAATATTTAGTTTTTCTTTTGTCTTTGCATCATGAATTGGTTGCCCACCACCATTGACACATCCTCCTGGACATGCCATCACTTCAATAAAATCATATGGTGCTTCGTGGTTTCTTACCATATCCATTACTTTTCCAGCATTAGCAAGTCCGTTAACAATAGCAAGTTTCAATTGTCTATCTCCAATGTTCACGGTTGCTTCTTTAATGCCATTTAATTCTCCTCTTACCTCTTCAAATTCAATTTTTTCTAGTTCTTTTCCTGTCATTAATTCTGAAACCGTTCTAAGTGCTGCTTCCATAACACCACCAGTGGTTCCAAAAATTGCAGCAGCTCCAGAGGCTTCTCCCATTGGATTATCAAATGGTTCTTCTTCCTCATATTTTAAATCAATTCCTGCTTCTTTCATCATTCTAGCAGCTTCTCTTGTTGTGATAACAGCATCCACATCATACAATCCATTTACTTTCATCTCATCACGTTTCGCTTCTGCTTTTTTAGCAACACAAGGCATGACAGAAACCACAAATATTTTATTTGGGTCAATTCCTTCTTTTTCAGCAAAATAAGATTTAATTAAAGCACCAAACATTTGATGTGGAGATTTTGCAGTCGACAAGTGGTCTAATAAATCTGGATAAGTATTTTCAGCAAATCTTACCCACCCTGGACTACAAGATGTAACCATCGGCAATACTCCACCATTCGTTAATCTATCAATTAATTCAGTGCCTTCTTCCATAATTGTAAAGTCAGCCCCCGTATTAGTATCAAACACTTTATCAAATCCTAATTTTTTAAGTCCTGCAACCATTTTACCAGTAGCCAAAGTCCCAATTGGCATTCCAAATTCTTCACCAATTGCAGCTCTTACGGCAGGTGCTGTTTGTACAACCACATATTTTTCTGGATTTTCAATAGCATTCCAAACTTCACGAGTATCATCTTTTTCAGATAAAGCTCCCGTTGGGCAAGCATTTATACATTGACCGCATAGACTACATGGAACATCTGCTAATGACTTGTCCATCGCTGTACCAATGTGAGATTTGAACCCTCTATTAACTGTATCAATGGCACCAACATTTTGAATTTTTTTACAAGTTGCAACACATCTTTTGCAAAGAATACATTTACTTGTATCTCTAACAATAGATGGGCAAATGTCATCAACAAATCTTTCCGACATATCACCTTCAAATTCTATATTATCCACATTTAACTTTCTAGAAAGTGTTTGTAATTCACAGTTTCCACCTCTTACACAAGTTAAACATTCTTTTCTATGATTTGATAGTAAAAGTTCTAACGTTACTTTTCTTGCGTCCCTAAGTGCAGGGGTATTGGTTCTCACAACCATGCCTTCCGTAACTGGTGTTGTACAAGAAGTTACAAATCCACGTGCTCCTTCCACTTCTACAATGCACATTCTACATGCACCAATCTTGTTTACTTCTTTTAAGTAGCATAGTGTTGGTACATCTGCCCCTGCAATTCTTGAAGCTTCCAAAATTGTTGAGCCACTTGGCACTTCTACAACTTTTCCATCTATGGTTACTTTTATATTTTCCATTTTTATCGTTCACTCCTTTCTATGGCGAACACTGTTCGCCGCTACATTTATTCTTTTATTTTAATGGCGAATGCTGTTCGCCACTACATTTATTCTTTTATTTTAATGGCGAACACTGTTCGCCGCTACGTTTATTCTTTTATTTTAATGGCGAATGCTGTTCGCCGCTACAGAAGTACAATTTTCAAATGTTTTGCATTTTTATCTTTTTCGAAACACTTCAAAATTATTATATTGCGGAATTTTTTCGTTTGTGCGAGTGCGGAGGCGTACGATGGTACGTCGATACATGAAACTGTTAAGGCTATGCATGTTACAGTTTCAGCATACACAGTAGCACCCCAAACAAATGAAAAATATTTCGCAAGATGATGATTTTCAAGTGTTTCGCTAAACCCTAGAAATTGCCTTAAATGGGCACGTCGCAATACAAACTCCACACTTAATACATTTATCCTGATCAATTTCAAATGGTGATTTTAATTCACCATGAATTGCCCCAACTGGACATTTTTTCGAGCACAAACTACATCCTCTACATTTTTCTTTATCTATCATAACTTTTGTCATTGCTTTGCATTCACCAGCAGGGCATCTCTTTTCTTCTATATGAGCTACATATTCATCTCTAAAATATTTTAAAGTTGCAAGTACTGGATTAGAAGCAGTTTGCCCTAAACCACAAAGAGAAGAACGTTTAATATTCATTGCAAGTTTTTCTAATTTTTCTATATCGCCTTCTTTGCCTTTTCCTTCTACTAATCGGTTTAAAATCTCAAGCATTCTCTTTGTACCAATTCTGCATGGTGGACATTTTCCACAAGATTCATCTACAATAAAGTCCATATAAAATCTCGCTAAATTTACCATACAAGTAGTATCATCCATAACAATTAATCCACCAGAACCCATCATAGAACCAATGGCATTTAAACTTTCATAATCAATTGGTGTGTCTAAGTATTCTTCTGGAATACAACCACCTGATGGTCCACCTGTTTGCGCAGCTTTAAATTTTCTTCCATTTGGAATTCCACCACCAATATCATAAATAATTTCTCGAAGTGTAATTCCCATTGGTACCTCTACTAAACCTACGTTATTAATATTTCCACCTAAAGCAAACACCTTGGTTCCTTTTGATTTTTCTGTTCCAATACTTGAATACCAACTTGCCCCATTTAAAATAATTTGTGTAATGTTAGCATATGTTTCTACATTATTTAATAATGTTGGTTTTCCAAATAAACCTTTCACTGCTGGGAATGGAGGTCTTGTTCTAGGCTCTCCTCTTCTTCCTTCAACCGATTCCATTAATGCTGTTTCTTCGCCACAAACAAATGCACCAGCACCAAGTCGAATTTCTAAATCAAATTCAAAGTTTGTTCCCATAATATTCTTTCCAAGTAAACCATATTCTCTAGCTTGGTCTATAGCAACTTGTAATCTATGTACCGCAATTGGATACTCCGCTCTAACATATACATAGCCTTTATTAGCGCCAATCGCATAGGCAGCAATTGCCATGGCTTCTACGATAGTATGAGGATCCCCTTCCAACACACTTCTATCCATAAAAGCTCCAGGGTCTCCTTCATCTGCATTACATGCAACATACTTTTGATCATCCTGCGAATCTTTTGCGAATTGCCACTTACGACCAGTTGGGAATCCTGCTCCACCTCTACCACGAAGTCCAGAATCTAACACTTCTTTAATGACTTCCTCTTGGGTCATAGATGTTAATACTTTCTCTAATGCTTTATAACCATCAAATGCTAAATATTCATCAATATTTTCAGGATCAATTAACCCACAATTTTTCAAAACAATTCTATGTTGCTTTTTATAGAAATTTAATTCATCCAAACTATTTACTTTACTTCCATCCACATCTTTGCATAGAAGTCTCTCTACAATTTCACCATTTTTGATATGTTTTTCAATAATCTCTTGCGCATCTTCTGGTTTCACAAGTGCGTAAAATGTATCTTCTGGTCTAACAACCACAATAGGTCCACGCGCACAAAGTCCAAAGCATCCTGTTCTAATAACTCTCACATTTTCCAAATTGTTTTCTTTAATCGCTTTTTCCAAATTTGCAATTATTTCTTTAGAATGTGATGATGTACAGCCTGTACCACCACACACTAATATATGTTTTTCTTTTCCATTATACGCTCTATCTTTTCTCAAAGAAATTTCTTGTAATGTTTTTTCTCTAATTTCATTTAATTCTTCTATCGTCTTCATGATTTCCCCTCCATTTCTTTTCCATGGAGCACAAAGTGCTCCGCTACGACACTGTGTCACAATATTCGTAGCGGCGCACAGTGTGCGCCATTTATTATTCATACTTGTTTAAAATCTCCTGAACTTTCGCCGCATCCATGTGTCCATAGACATCCTCATTAACGGTCATTACTGGTGCTAGTCCACATGCACCTACGCATCTAACAGCTTCGATTGAAAACTTTCCATCAGGAGTAACTTGGCCAACATCAATTCCTAATATTTCTTTTACTTTATCTAAAACATTTTGTGAGCCTTTAACATAGCAAGCTGTACCTAGGCATACACCAATGTTGTATTTTCCTTTTGGTTCCAACGAAAATCTAGTATAAAATGTAATAACACCATATATCTCTGCCATTGGAATATCTAATTCTTCTGAAATTAATTTTTGTGCAGACACTGGAATATATCCATAAATTTCTTGTGCTGCATTTAAAACTTTCATCAATTGGCTTTTATCACCATTACATGAAACAATTACTTCCAATAATTTCTTTTTATTTTCATCTATCGTTCCACAGCTACATGAACTTTTCTTCTCAATTTCATTCATATCCTTGCCTCCTTATCATCACATAAAACTTTTCATTTTTTATCATCCATAAGTAATTATAACAAAACAAAAATTTTATATCAATATGAAAATTTAGGGAGATGAAATACTTTTAAAAACTGCTTAAAATTGATAGAAATAATTTATGAGACACCTGCCAAAATCTCCCTCAAATTAAAAAGGACGCTTTTGCGCCCTCTTTGAAAATTATTAATTTGTTTTTAAGGTAAAGTAACCCGGTGCTGATTCACCACCATCTATGCGGGCATATTCCTTATCACGATGACTACCATCATACTTAGTTCCAGCACCACCAGTAAGTTTTGCACAACCATTGAACATACCAGAACTTGATGATACATTCTCAGTTGTCCAATTCGTCCCAACCCATACAGTAGAAATGTTACCATCATCTTGAAAAAATCCACCCATATTAGTCACTTTGACAGTATTAAAACTACTTAAGTCTGCTTCTTTTAGGTTTAAGCATCTATAAAACATATTACTCATATTAGTTACATTACTAGTATCAAATTTACTCACATCTATATTACTTAAGCTATTACAACAAAAAAACATACTACTCATAGTTGTTACGTTACTTGTATTAAAATTACTAATAGTCAAACTTGTTAGTTTTTCACAAACATTGAACATACTTGACATATTTGTTACATTGCTTGTATCAAAATTATTTAAATCTAAACTCGTTAACTGTGTACAGTGATTGAACATACTTGACATATTTGTTACATTACTTGTATTGAAACTACTTAAATTTAAAGTTGCTAAATTTTTACAATTGCTAAACATGCTTGCCATATCTGTCACTTGACTTGTAGTAAAACCAGTTATATCCAATTGTTTTAAAACATTACAGCCGCTAAACATAGAATTCATGTTTGTTACTTTGGCATTATTTAAATTACTTACATTTAAACTTTCTAAATTGTTACAGCCAGCAAACATACTTCTCATACTTGTCACATTACTTGTATCAAAATTGCTAACATCTAACGCTGTTAAGCTATTACAATTCAAAAACATAGTACTCATATCGGTTACATTATTTGTATAAAAGCCACCAACATCAAGCTTTGAAACTTTATTGCATCCTTCGAACATACGTGACATATTCGTAACATTTTTTGTATCAAAATGGCTTACATCAATCGCCGATAAATTATTACACCCTACAAACATCCATTGCATATCCGTTACTTTGCTTGTATCAAAGTGACTTACATCCAAGTTAGTTAAGTTATTACACCCGCCAAACATCCAACTCATATTTGTTACTTTACTTGTATCAAAATGACTTACATCTATATTATTTAAATTTCTGCAGCCATAAAACATAGCCCCCATATTTGTTACATTACTCGTATCAAAATCACTTAAATTCACATTTTTTAAGTTTCCACAAGCATAGAACATACCTCCCATATTAGTTACATCTCTTGTATCAAAATTACTAAAAACAACGGTTTCGAGATAACCATTAAAATAATGACCCATACTACTATTGGCATAAATCGTATTTGGGGATAAAACAGTAATCACATATCCTCCTTTACCATCACCTTGTGCATAACATGCAATTCTTGCGCAATTCTTTTTTTGCAAATCATCTAATACTTCAGCATCATTTGGTATATTTTCAAAATCATCTTTAATAAATTGAATCTTACTTGCTTGGCTACGATATGGATCTGGTATTGACTTTCCAAGTACTGCCTCTCCAGTGTACTTTGCATATAATTCCATATCTGTTGTTGGTGGAACTGTAAAATCAAAAACGTGTTCAATTAATCCTTCTCTATAGTACCAATTGTCAAACCCATATCCTTCTTTTTCCGGTGTTGTTGGTCGTTTTAGTAATCTTCCTTCTACATTTCTTCTGGTAACAACTTCCGTTCCATTTTTATAATCAAAAGTAATGGTGTAAAAGCTTTTTAAATCTTGTGGGCTACTTAATTCTTCTTCGATGTATATTCTTTCATTTAAATAGTACTTTTCTCTTCCATCATCAGCTACATGAAATCCTTTTAAAACAAATACATCCCCTTTGTCCGTTATCCAGTGTGTTTCACCTTTCTCGTAATACCTTCGATTCATATGCCAATTTTCCACATAGTTATCATCTTCTATTAAGAAAGCATATGTTCCTTCTATTCCTTTTCCTTTTAATCCTAAAGTTTCTAAGCTAAATACATTAGCGTACTGCCCACTTGTCAAATCTTCACTTGGTTGCTCGTCGATATTCTCTATAATGCTTTCATCACCACCATTTGCAATCGTATAAAATATTTGTGCATCACTTCTATAGATATCATTTAATGCATACTTTGTTCTTTTGTTCATATAATCTTGCATGACTGCTGTTCGAAAATCAGATATTTCTTGCATAAAAGAAGCAAGACTCGCTTTATTTGGTGCATACAATCCTGTATATATGATAATGGACGCTAATATGATAATCGCTATAATTGTAACGACTAAGCTGATTAGCGATATTCCTTTCTTTTGATTAACGTAGTTATTTATATTAGTGTTTTTCATTTTCGGTATTCCTCCTCAAAATAAAAACAAATATTATATTTTTATTTAAATCTTATAACAATTTTATACTAAGTTATTTTTATTAGCAAATACTATTTTTAAAGTTACAAAAAAGCAAAGCTTTTAATTTTCTCAAATTAAAAACCTTGCTTCTCATAAATTTCGGTAAGTGTCAAAAAATCATTAGCACGAAATACTCTATTTTTATTGACTTTAATGGCTTATACTTTAAAATAATGCGTAGATAAAGAAAATCTGAACAAGCGGTTAACCGAATATTTGATTTAATCGCCTATTTGGCTAAGGACAGGGCGACGATTTTTTCTATAACAACATTCTATAGCCAAAAAATTCACTTTTCAATATTTTTATTACCTTTTCAAATATAAACTCTCACATAATCAATTGTGTTCATTATATTTGTTCAACATTCTTTTAACAAATAAGAATGTCCCTCTTGTTCATTTCAATTTGTTTTTAAAGTGAAATAGCCTGGTGCTGATTCACCACCATCAATGCGGGCATATGATTTATCGGTATGAGCTGAATCAAATCTTGTTCCAGCACCACCTACTAAATTATTACACCCCATAAACATAATAGCTTGACTAGTTATAACTTTTTCCAAATTCAAATTCTTACTTACATAAATAGTAGTTAGTTCACCACACCCATTAAACATTCTATTTATATTTGTTACATTTCTAGTATCCAATCCATCTAAATCTATGCTTTTTAGTTTCCAACAACCTGTAAAAATTGAGTCCATATTGGTTACTTGGTATGTATTAAAGTTATTTATATCCAAACTTATTAAATTATTACATTCAAAAAACATGTATCCCATATTTGTTACTTTACTTGTATCAAAGCTGCTTATATTTAAGTTTGTTAAGCTTTTACAATTATTAAACATACTACTCATATTTGTTACATTACTTGTGTTTATATTACTTAAATCTAAACTTACTATTTTATTACATCCTCCAAACATATTACCCATATTTGTTACATTACTTGTATCGAAAGCATTTACATTTAAGTTTGTTAAACTGCTACAACCGCCCAAACATACCTCCCATATTTGTTGCATTACTTGTATTAAAAGTACTTACATTTAAACTTGTTAAACTGTTACAACCACTAAACATATCACTCATATCTTTTACGTTGTTTGTACTAAAATTGGTTAAATTTAGGCTTGTTAATTGGCTACAGCCACCAAATATCCTACTCATATTATTAACATTAGAAGTATTAAAATTAGTTATGTCTATTTCATTTAATAATTTACAATTAAAAAATGTTCCTGCCATGTTAGTTACTTTTGATGTATCAAAATGACTTACATCTAACTTTTTCAAGCTTTGGCAATTAGAAAACATTATTCCCATATCAGTTACATTGCTAGTATCAAAATTTTCTACATTTATTTTCTCGAGGTTATAGCACAAGTCAAACATTCTAAACATATTCTTTGCTTTTTGGGTTTCAAATCCACTTACATCTACTTTTTTTAAATTATTACAAGCTAAAAACATGCTGCTAAAATTATCAACTCTATTAGTTTTGAAATTAGATAATTCAATTGTTTTTACATTATTAAAACCACTAAAGTAACTTCCTGCATCGCTATTCGCATATATCGTATTTGGTGACACTACAGTAAGGGCTAATCCTCCTTCACCATCATCTTCTACATATGCCCCAATTCTAGCTGCACCACTAACTTGTAAATCATCTAACATTTCAATATTAGTTGGTATCTCATCTTTGATGAATCGTATACTTGTAATTTTCGTTCTATATTCCTCTTGCCAAAAAGATGTACTATTATTTCTCGCCATCATCACTGCTTCGCCAGTATACTTTGCATAAATATTTACACTACTTGTTGGCGCAATAGTAAAGTCAAATTCTTCTTCCACTCCATTTGAATTGATATAATACCAGCCTTCAAATCCATATCCTTCTTTTACAGGTGTTGCTGGTTTTGATACTAATTCTCCTGGCATTAGACTTATAGTTGTTACTTCACTACCATTACCTAAATCAATCGTTATTGCATAGTACTCTCCATCATAACTTGTTGTTGCTCCTAATTGTTCTGCTAACATTACAGCATTTGGCACATCCTGTGCATATACTTGTTGTATTTTCTCAATTGACTTGGTTTGCCTGTTGTAGGCACTTGCACTCCTTGCATATAGTAATATTCCATACAAAGAAAATATTAACATGGTAAAAAATGCTGTCATTGTTAATGATCCTCTATTATTTTTCATTTGTGTCCTCCCTCTTGTAATGAAGCACACTGTCCGCTGTATACTGATACTGTATCAAGCAAAACTCTAACAGTATCATGCATGCTCCACTACAAATCATTTTACAAAAAATTATGTTTCTTCTTCATCTTTAAGTAAGTAACTTAAAGATGAATTTAAAAATTAGATTTACCTTAACAAACGCGCAAATAAAGCCAATTTCAATACTTTTTATTATATTAAAATTGGCTTCAATAATTCATTATTTAATTCATAAAATAATTTTAATAAGAACTCTATTTTTTATTGAAATTTCCAAATAGGTATGATATATAAAAATTATATGAAAAGTCTTTAAGTTACTTACTTAAAGATATTTTTTATAAGCAATTTTTTCAGTTAAAACTTGATTTTCAAAAACTTGTCAATAGCAAGAAAATGATTTTGATAGGTATCCCTGTAAGTTGAACAATCACTTATTCTGATTAAATTTCCCCATTATATGCGGAAAAGGACAAAACATATCATGAATTTCTTATGATACATTTTGTCCTTTTATTTTTCTTCTTTCTACCTCTATTCTCATTTTATGGCGCACAATGTGCGCCACTACAATTGTGACTTTTTCAGTGATTCCACGTATTCCCCATTGTACATACCCAGTAAAATCATTTCGCTAATAAAAATATTCTTTTAAAATTACATTTCAAAAGATATTCACATACTTCTGACGTTTCCATGAAATTTGAATCTACAATATTCGGGTAACTGGATTTTATTCGTTTCAAAACACTTGGCGCAATTCCAAAATCCATTGCAAAAGCAATATAGTTTTCCCAAATTGTAACTTCTGGCAATCCTTGACCTTTAAAATTAGTAAAGTCTTTCATATACCTTTCAAATCCTTTTAATCGTTCTCTATTTTCTGCTCCTTCTTTACCAAATATATTAGTTTTCGTTACAATTCCTGTGCAATGAATAATATTTACTATAGAGATGATATATATCCATGTATGTATCGTGAATATATCAAAATTTCCTAAGTGAATAAGAACTATTACAATTAATAGTACTATATAGAAAACAATGTCTATTGTTCTTCTTTTTAATCTTAAATCTGCACGACCATCATAGGATGGAATTGATCGTTTCGTTGATTCTTCAATTTGATGCTTTAGAATAACAATTATTTCTTTATTTCTCGCCATATATTTTTGAAGTATGTATAAAGGAATGTAATTACCATCTTTTCTATATTTTTTTACACATTCTTTTAGAAATTGATATATCGGCTTTTCTTCACCAATCAATGGTATTTCCTCATTGATTATTTTAATTACTACATTTTCATATAACTTTTCATTTCCAATATACTCAAAGTTAATGATTCCTTTATTTTTCATATTTAATAAAGCTGCTGTAAAAATATTACCTTCATCTGCTCTATTAATATCTTTTAAGTATAGTGCTTGTCCTGGTGTTATCCCTTCGAATGGAAGTTCTTTATAGTATTTATCTTTTATATCAATATCTTCTGAAAAAATTTTGCCACTCTCATTGATATATTTAAATGTTTTAGAAATGATATATACTAATATACAAGCTTCAATAGCTGTTATAAAAATATTTAAAATAGAATTCTTTGTCGTTTCATTTTCAATTGTAGCATTCACATCTCCGCTTACTGAGGAGCCACTTTCAGTACTTATAATATTCTCATTATTATTTGAAATTAATTGAGTATTTAATTCTGAAAGAGAAATAATTTTAATTACTTGAGAATCAAGCCCACTTACATTATCCGCTTCTTTTGCATAAATATTGTAAGAACTCAACAAAGCTATCAGCAGTAGTACTACAAAACATATTTTCTTCATAATAATCTCTCCTAATATCACAGCAACCATATCATTCTTTAAAACATTATAACTATATAACAATTATAACAAAGACATATCTAATTATCAAATATTTTATAATTCTCCCAGTTCTTTTTTTATCACTTCTGCAACATTCGTTGCTATTTCATTCATCAGTTTTTCATCAAAACATTCTACCATCACCCTAATTTTTGGTTCTGTTCCAGAAGGTCTTACTACAATTCTACCTTTGTCTATTAATCTTTGTTTTGCTACATCAATTGACTCTTTCACATTAGAATTAGTATAGAATTGAACTTTTCCTTCTTGACTTACTTGTACATTAATTGATACTTGAGGATATTTCGTCATTGCTTTAGCAAGTTCAGATACTTTCTTTCCACTTCTTTTTATTAAGCTTAATACTTGAATTGCCGTTAATTCCCCATCACCTGTTGTGGCAAAATCTCTAAAAATAATATGTCCTGATTGTTCCCCTCCGAAGTTATATTCTTCTAATAGCATCTCTTCTAAAACATATCTATCTCCAACTTTTGTGGCAATAAAATTAATATCATTTGATTCGCAAAATTTAACAAATCCTAAGTTTGTTAATACTGTTCCAATAGCAGTAGACTTAGCAAGTTTTCCTCTTTCTTTCATATCTAAAGCACACATTGCCATAATTTGGTCACCATCAATTAATTGACCATTTTCGTCTACACATAGACATCTGTCTGCATCCCCATCAAATGCTATTCCAATATCCATTTTATTTTCTACTACATATTTAGACAAGTTTTCTAAATGTGTGGAACCACAATTTTCATTAATATTAATTCCATCCGGTGTGTCAAATAAAATTGTTGCATCTGCACCTAATTGTTCCATTAAATATTGAGCGGTCATACTAGCTGAACCATTCGCACAATCGACTGCAATTTTAATTCCTTCTAAAGAGTTCGGTACAGTACTTGTTAAATGCTCAACGTAATATTTAACTGCATTTTCTGCATATGTAACTTTTCCAACATCCGCTCCCTCTACAGGAGAAAACTCTTTACTATTATCTATCACGATACTTTCAATTTCTTCTTCAAGTACATCAGGTAACTTATATCCATCTCCGCTAAACATCTTAATTCCATTATATTCTGCACTATTGTGTGAAGCTGAAATCATGATTCCTGCATCAGCTTTATATTTTCCAATTAAATAGGCAACTGCTGGAGTTGGTACAACACCAAGTAACATGACATCTGCACCAACACTACAAAGTCCCGCAGTTAATGCTGATGATAACATTTCTGAAGAAATTCTTGTATCCATTCCAATTACAAAAAGTGGTCTTCTTCTCGAATTATTAGAAAGTACCATTGCAGCCGCTCTTCCTAATTTCATTGCTAATTCACAGGATAGGCTTGAGTTTGCAATTCCCCTCACGCCATCTGTTCCAAATAATCTTCCCATTTTTTACCTCCATATTGACATTAATTACGTCAAAAAAGACTGTCCCTTTTTGACAACAATTTCATTTTCATTTTTATATATATGATTTGATGGAACAACACCTCTTACTCTACTTAAAGGATAGATATTTGTGTTTCTTCCAATAATTGTTCCTGGACAAAGTACACTATTGCATCCAACTTCAACATTGTCACCTAAAAAAGCGCCCACTTTTTTAATGCCTGTTTCAATTTCTTCTTCAGAAGATTTAATCGTTACTAAAGTTTTATCACTCTTCACATTGCTTGTTATACTGCCCGCACCCATATGTGCTTTATATCCAAGTATAGAATCACCAACATAGTTATAATGTGGTACTTGCACATTATCGAATAAAATCACATTTTTTAATTCTACGGAATTTCCAACTACACATTTTTTTCCAACAATAGCACTGCCACGAATAAATGCACAATGTCTAATTTCTGCTTCGTGATCGATAATACAAGGACCTCCAATGTATGCTGATGGAAATACTTTGGCTGACTTTGAAATCCAAATATCCTCTTGTGGATGATTATATTCTTCCAAAGATAATGTTTCGCCCAATTTAATAATGTATTCTTTTATTTTTGAAAGAACTTCCCATGGATATACTGCACCTCCAAAAACATCTTTTGCAATGGTTTTTTCAAGATCATATAAGTCATTTATTTGGATATTATTCACTCTTCATTCCTTCTTTCTATTTGTAATGTAGCTCACTCACATGAGTTTGTTGTGGCGCACACTCACATGAGTCTGTTGTGGCGCACACTCACATGAGTCTGTTGTGGCGCACACTCACATGAGTCTGTTGTGGCGCACACTCACATGAGTCTGTTGTGGCGCACACTGTGCGCCGCTACAGAATCAGCGTACAAAATAGTACTCCGCTATGACTTGAACAAGTTTAGGTACTGTAAGTAGCAAACTTCAAATAGATTGCTTAATTATTTTGTAACAATCACTCTACAGTAACAGACTTAGCAAGATTCCTTGGTTTATCTACATCCAAACCTTTATTTACAGTAACATGATATGCAATAAGTTGTAGTGGTATGATTGCTTCTAGTGGAGAAAATAATTCACACACTTTAGGAAGATGAATTACTTCATCCACAATATCTACTGGAAATTCTTTTAAAGTAGTCACTGCAAGTACTCTTGCTCCTCTTGCCTTTATTTCCTTGATATTACTAATTGTTTTATCTAATAATTTTTCTTGAGTCGCCATTACTATTGCAGGAGTTCCTTCTTCCATTAAAGCAATGGGACCATGTTTTAATTCGCCAAATTGTGTTCCCTCAGAATGAATATAAGATATTTCTTTTAATTTTAATGAACCTTCAAGTGCAATGTAATAATCCAATCCTCTTCCAAGGAAAAATACATCTCTACAATTTGAAATACTTTTTGCATAGTCACAAAACATACTATCCATTTCTAAAACTTCTTGCATCTTATTAGGAAGTTCAATTGCATAGTTAAGTATTTTGGATAGCTCTTCTTTATTATAACTTTCCAGTTTATCTGCTAAGTATATGGCAAATAAATCTATTAGCATAACCTGAGCGATGTATGCCTTTGTAGATGCAACAGCAATTTCAGTTCCAGCTTTTGTGTAAAGTACATTTTCACTTAATCTATCAATTGTACTATCTTTTACATTGACAATAGATACATGTTTGATTCCCTTTTTCTTGACAAGTTCCAAACATGCAATTGTATCAGCAGTTTCTCCAGACTGACTGATAAAAATTGCTAAATCGTTTTCAGTTAAAATTGGATCACTATATCTAAATTCCGAAGCCACTTCTACACTTACTGGAATTCTTGTTAGTTTTTCTATGATATTCTTTCCGTTTAATCCAGCATGCATTGCTGTTCCACATGCAATTATTTTTATTTGTTTTATATTCTTTATATCGTTATCCGTTAAATTTAAATCAAAATTTATTTTTCCATCAATTACATAATAATCTATAGTTTTTTTGACTGTAATTGTATTCTCATTTATTTCTTTTAGCATAAAATGGTCATATCCATTTTTCTCACTATCACTATCGTCTGCATCTATTTCTTTAATTGTAACTTGTTTTGGATCTAAATTCTTATCATATACTTTTACTTCTTTTTCATTTAAAATAGCAATATCATCATTTTCTAGGATACATATTTTGTTTGTATATTTTAAAATTGCTGAAAAATCCGAGGCAATAAAATTTTCATTATTTCCAATTCCAACAATTAAAGGACTATTTCTTTTTGTGGCGATTAATTCATTTGGTCTGTCTTTACACAAAATTCCAAAGGCAAAACTTCCTTCTATGATGCTTGTAACTTTTTTTACTGTTTCTAATAAATTTCCATTATAATACAAATCAATCAAATTAGGTACAACCTCTGTGTCTGTATCTGAATAAAAAGTATATCCTTTTTCTTTAAGCATTTTTTTTAAACTTAAATAATTTTCTATAATACCATTATGTACTACAATAAATTTCTTATAAGAATCTGTATGTGGGTGTGCATTTCTTTCACATACTCCACCGTGAGTTGCCCATCTTGTATGACCTATGCCAATATGGCTCACTCCATTATTTTGTATTGCTGCTGTCAAACTTTCAATTCTATTTAATGTCTTACTAATTTGCAATTCACCATTGGAGATAGTTGCTAATCCACATGAATCATACCCTCTATACTCTAATTTTCTAAGTCCATTAATAAGTATAGAGTTTGCATCATTTTCTCCTATATACCCAACAATCCCGCACATAAAACTTCCTCCTAATCAATTTTGCAATGGTACACGTACCTTTTAGTGTTTAAATACAACTAAATACATTATATATTATTCAAAAATTTAATCAAGTATCACTTAATATCTTGCAAAAAGCTACAATTACGAGTTGGTTTTCATAATTGTAGCTTTTGTAACATTATGCAAGAGTACCCATCGGATCCCAAGGTTCTAGTTCTATTGGTTCTTGCCCTAAATACCCTATTTCTTCTGAAGTTAAATATTTTTTATTAACTACTGCTTGATATACATATTTATCAAACCAACTATCTGATGCAACGTAATATCCTTTATGTGCAATTTTTTCTCCCCAACTATTTTCTATCTTCCACTTAGTAGATCTATCTTCATCTAAATTTACTCCCGTAATAACCATTGCATGATTCATTGCACTATCTCTATAATCTAGCATTGCTCCTTTTGAAAGTGAAGTATCAATTTGAAATAGCTTATCCGAATCAAATGATTCATCATCCCATAATCCATCTTCTCTTTCAGCATCTTTGCTACAGTCGCTTCCAAACCACACTGGCTCTTCGTCTTTTAATTGTGCTATTACTAATTCCTTTAATCTATCCATTTTTAAATTTAGATATTTTACTTTATTTCCTTCAACGACATTTCCTAAATACTTCACTGTATATGTATGATTAAACGGTTTATCCTCTGTTGGTGAGTTAATAATGCTTACATAGTCATCCAAGTTTACTTCTACATATTTTTCTAAGAACTCTTTTGGCGTAATATTCTTAATGATTCCATAGTTATTATCTTTATCTTCATATTCAAAATTAAATCTTGTTGGTGGAACACCAAAAGCACTGCATAAACTTCTATATATATTTTCCATATATTTTTCTTGTAGTTTATTTATTTCTTCTATCTCACTTATTGTTTTTATTTCACATGCAAACTTTCTAACATATCTATTCAATATTCTATTAATTTCTGCTGTATTAGAACTCTGAAATGTTTCTGGGAATGCATATTGAGGGACAACACCATATTTGTTAACAATATTCACAAACATATCCCACTGCCCACCGTCTTCAATTCCATTTTGTAAAATATGATCTACTGTTCTATCTCCTTTTGGTATATCTTTAAGATTAACTATTGACGTCAAAAAGTAGTTACATTTTTCAAGTTTATCATAGAAAGATATATAGTTTTGCGAAATTTCAAATTTTTCTAAATTATATTTTCTAGCAACTTTTTCACGAAGTACATTACAACCAGCAAATATCCAGCACCTTCCGCTTTGCTTTTGATCTGCAACTGGTAATGTTTTTAAATTAATTGAAAAATGATTTCTTGTGAACTCTATCTGCCTTGTTTCTTTTGAAATATCGCTAATTTTATGTTTTGAAATTGCATGTCTTGCGATTGTATATATATCTTTCTGCATATATTCATTTTTTAATTCTTCTAATCTTTCTTTTTTTATTTCGTACATATTTTCCTCCTATCATTTTATAAAACTTTATTTTTCTTGTACTCATCCAAATGTATTTTATTTTTGTGCTATGAACATTTTATTTTCACTAATTCCAAAATTCTCTTTCATCATATTCATTACCGCTCTAGTATCAATACCTGATAATGTAAATTTATATTTTGAATTTCCTGTAGAAACTACCAATTTAGTAGTAAACGCATTTTTATCAATAAACTTTTTATTAAAGCTATATATGTACATTCCTTCAATTCTATTTAGTGGAATTTTTTTTGCCTTAAAAAACATTCTTTCAAAAACTAAATTATCTTCCGTCAATAATACTTTTCTTGTAATTTCAATAAGATACAATATAAAAAGAGTAATAATTGTTCCCCATATTACATATGAATTAGTATGTGCAATTTTTCCAAGTAAAATATATATCCCAAAAAAGATTCCGAAGAGAAGCCGATATCGAAAAAATATATTTAGGTGACGCCATAATATCTCTTTGATGTATCACGTTATAATGTTTTACATTGGTAAAATATGCGTTATTCTTAGGTTCTTTATATAGTTTAAAACCCAAGAAATAATTAATGAATATCAATATAAAAATAATTATAGTCACTATATACATTAACACGTTAACCACCCTTTCAATTTATTTATGATAGTTTGTACCTATTTTTTATTTTCTTAGCATATCATTCCATTTCTCTTCATGTAATCTTCATATAGTTTTCTTGCTGTTACTGGTGAATCATTACCTTCTGCATTTTTTACTGGTGCAAAATCATCTTCCCTTTTTCCGCGAAGCAATCCTACATCAGGAATTAGTGCAAATGCATCAAATATGAATGTTTCAAATTTATATGCATTCGGTTTTTCAGGAATTATCACATTTCCCTTTTCATCCACTAAGTTAGATTTCTTATGAGCACTATGATAAGGAAGTTTTACTTCTTTTATTTTTTCTAATGTTTGAATATTAAATAAATTTAAAAGCATATGTGCTTCACCAAATGAAAGTTCACCGTTTTCATCTCTTTGATGCGCCATTTCGTTCGAAATTTCTGTATATTCAATTACATATGGCATTCCATCTTTTTTACAAAAAACTCCAACTTTTTCTTCGGGATAAGCTTTGACAATAGTCTTTGAAGCCGCCATATAGTTATTAGCTGCTGCATATCCAATAAAAAGTGGATCTGCCATTTTTACTAGTGGATTGTCAACACTACCAACAAATATCCATTCAATTCCCCTATTTTTCATATCTTCTAGAGCACCGTCTTTAAAAATTGCTTCAAAAATTCCGCCATGGCCATCCGCCGCTTCTTTAATAATTCCTTCTTCGTTTATGATAACCTTACCATTCTCATCAAGCATTGGTAACTCACCTTGCTTGAAAAACATTCTAATTCCATCTTTTGGATAGTCAAAAAAATTGTGACTTTCAAAAAACTCCACAGTATCTCTATTATTATCTTTACTTGTCATTATATACCATGGAATTGTAACATGATATTTTTCGCATGCATTTTTCAAATAATCTGTTAGTATTTCAAACAAACTTTTATGTGATTCAAGCCCTAAATCAAATGTGCCTTTTGGTCCATTATGTCCAAGCCTTGTACCTTGTCCACCAGCCATAGTAACTACAGCAAGTTTACCTGATCTTATAATATTTTCACCAATTTCAATATATTTTTTCTTTTCCTCTTCATTAAGCTTAGCAGAATCTACATATGGCATTGGTTCAATTTTGTTATTTTCAAATTTAATTTCTGTTTGTGTCATATGATATAATTCTTTTAGTTGCTCAAAATCTATTCTTTCAACTTGTGTTAAAAGTTTTTCTTTTGTTGCATCATCTGCCCTATCATAAGCAGCTAAAACATGAGTTTGATTATATTTTTCTAATTTTTCTTTCATTTCTTCGTAATTCATGAAATCACCCTTTCTATAAGGCTATTTTATACTATTATTTACCAAATTGGAATATCTAATTAAATAAATTACAATTTGTCGGTTAGACCATTGGGGACGGAGACGGAGGATTTTCGACCAATAGGGACGGAGGATTTTGGCTTTTTTTCGACCAATAGGGACGGAGGATTTTGGCTGAATGCACATTTAATGGACGTCCCCATTGCACCAATTGTGCATTCAGCCAAAATCCTCCG
>JAFUGH010000007.1 GCA_017469465.1 Clostridia bacterium
TATTGTGATTACATTACTTAATACTATAAAATTTCTAAATAACTTGTCCTTGTTTAATCTGTATTTTTTCATAACTTTATCCTCCTAACTTACTAATAATTTTACTGATTCTAGTTTTGTTTTTAATTCTGCATTTTCTTGTAAAAGTTCTTCATATCTTGCTCGTGGTACTGTATCTCCACCTACTTTGATTTTATATCTGCCTCCTGCCGTCTTTTCATATTCGTACTTACCACTATGCAACATTTGATATGCTACTTCTTGTCCTACTTTTTTTCGTCGCATAAACTCTTGTAGTGAAATCCATTCTTCCATCTTTCTCACTCTCCTTTCTTTGTTGATTTTTGGTATAATTCCTGCTATAATTACCTCGACTGGAGGTGAATTATAAATGTTTACTTGGTTTTGTTCTTTATCAAATTCTAATAAAATCGAACTATTTTCTATATTAGCTAGTTTAATTACTTCTATAGTAGCTATTATTATTTCTATTAAAACTCTAAAACAATCAAATAATGCTATTATTGAAAGTTCTCGTGCTAATATTGTGTTTTATATTGATACCTTAACGGGTAATCAACAATTTCTAGTGATTAAAAATTTTGGCAACTCTGTTGGAAAATTGACTAAATTAGAAATCACTCCAAAACTTGACTATACAAAACATCCAAATTTTTCAAAACCTAATCCTGTACTTGTAGATTATGAAAATGTTTTATTAGCTCCAAATCAATCTGTTAGGTCGTGGTTTCCTTTTAGTAAATATCCTGATAAACACTTTGATGTTCATATAGAATATAAAACTCTTGGTAAAAAATATGATGCTGATTATCCTATCGACTTGTCTTATATCGAAGCTATTGATTATTTATATAAATCTCCAAGTAATTTTAATGATGAAAAATCAGCTTTAGCTGATATAGGAAATACACTTCGTCGTATATCAGAAAAATAAAGGATGTTCACTTTGAAATTGGTCATATTTTTTACTATATTCATGTTCAGGCTTTTCTTTGACAATTTCTAATAGATGTTCTAGCCATGAGATTTCCAAACTTTTTGGAAGTCTTTTTCTTTTTATTATTCTTAACATCTTCTTTTGAAATCTTCTTTCTTCATTACAATCCCATGAATATGAACTACTACATTTTGGATAAATTCTATAGCTACCATCTCCATTATAAGAAATCATATTGCGCCTCCTTTATTACGATATTTTCGTAATTTTAAAGTAAAAAATTAATGTCATCATACTTAACTTCATATACTTCTTCTATCTTTTTTAATACAGGAATATCAGGAAACGTTATTCCTCTTTCATAGTTGCTTAAAGTATCGCTTCCAACGCCTATAAGTTTTGCTGCCTCTTCTTGAGATAACCCTTTATTAATTCTTATTGCTTTTAATGTCATCGCCATTTTCGCACCTCCTTTACGATGTTTTCGTAATTATATTATCACGATTTTTTCGTAATGTCAATACTTTTTTTCAAAATTTTCGTAATTTTTTCATCTTTTTATTGACTTTTTTACGAAATAGGCGTAAAATATACTCGTAGGAGGTTTTAAAAAATGAGCGATATAGGAAACATAGATATTTTTATTAAGAATTTAAAATACTATATGAACTTAAACAATAAAACACGTACTGATATTTGCAATGACTTAAAGTTGCCTTATACTACTTTTGCTGAATGGTACAATGGTAATGTTTATCCTAGAATTGATAAGATAGAATTATTGGCTAATTATTTTAATATAAAAAAATCCGATTTAATTGAAAATAAAAGATTATTATTAGAAAACAAACAAGCCTTTCCCCTACTAGGTATTGTTAAAGCAGGATATGACTATCTAGCAGGAGAAAATATAATAGGACATGTTAATATAGATAAAGAAGTACCTGATCCAGAGAATTATTTTGCTTTGAAAGTAACTGGTCATAGTATGGAGCCTGTATTATATGAAGATGACATTGTTGTAGTTCATAGACAAAACGATGTAGAAAGTGGTCAAACTGCTATTATATTAATAGATGATGAAGAGGCTACAGTAAAGAAAGTAATTAAATATGATGATTATATAGAACTTATAGCTTTTAATATGGCTTATTGTCCACCCAAAAAATTGACTAGTAAAGACAAATTTAAAATTATAGGTAGAGTTACAGAAGCCAGAATAAGTAAAATATTTGAATAAATAGTTATCAACGTTAAGCTAGTAAATAGCTTATTTTATACTAATATATGTAGTAAAGGAGGTGCAATATATATGGTAGAAAAAAAGACTAGTGGTTTTGGAACAGCAGGATTAGTTTTAGGAATTATAGCAATTGTATTCTCATTTATTCCTATTATTAGCTATATCTCTTTTGTACTTGGTGGATTATCTATTTTTCTTTCAATTATTTCTTTGCTAAAGAAAGCAAGTAAAGGAGTTGCTATAGTAGGTATAGTTTTAAGCATTATCGCTATTTTTATGGCAAATGCAATGCATGAAGGTGTCAAGACAGCAGTAAATGATATGAGTAATTCAATTGATACTATGACAGGAGTAAAAACAGATGATGTCCTAAAGGACTACTTAGATGTTAAAATTGGTGATTTTGAAGTTGATACAGACGAATATATTACTAATACAAAACTAATCGTCACACTAAAAAACAAATCTTCTGAAAAGAAATCATTTGATGTAAAAATAGAAGCTGTTGACAAAGATGGAAATAGAATTGATTCTGATACAGCTTATGCAAGTGATTTAAATGCAGGTCAATCTCAAAAAATAGAATTATTTACTTTGGTTACATCAGATAAGATAAAAACTTACAAAAAAGCAAAGTTTAAAATAGTTGAGGCTTCAATGTATTAAAAAAAGAAAATGTACCCTACTCTTATCTAACGTACATTTTCTTATAGTTGGATTATACCACATATTTTTATATTTTGATATAAAATTTTACGAAAAGGCTAAAATCTTATATGAAAATATATACACAAAAGATAATGCTCTAATGAGCATTTAATTTTTAGCATAGTAATCGAACGGAGGTTTTGTGATGGCAAAGAAAACTAACTTTGAAGTAAACGGAAAACAATACTATAGAGTAAGAAGAACTATAGGACATAAGCCTGATGGTACTCCTATAATAAAATCTTTCTATGGTACAGGAATAAACGAAGCTAATAAAAAAGCAGATGAATATATAAACGATTTAAAAAGTGGTCTTATAAATGGAAAGCAAGCTACCACTCTTAACTTACTTTTTCCAGATTGGTTATTTGGTGTAAAGAAAAATGAAGTAAAAGCTACTACATTTGAAAGCTATTACGGAACATATAAAAAATATATAGAGCCTCTTGATATATCTAATATACCAATAAAAGAAGTAAAATCCCTAAAGCTTCAATCATGTTATAATGATTTAAAAACTACACCTAATAATGTTAAGAAAGTTCACAAAGTATTAAACATGTTCTTTGGATATGCAGAGAAGGAAGGTTATATATTAAAGAATCCATGTAACAACCTCTCTCTTCCAAAAGATAGAAAAAAAGTTGCTGAAATTCTAGAAAAAAAACAATCCTTTCAGTATTATAGTGAAGATGAAATAAAAAGATTAAAAGAAGTCTTTGAAGGAAACAAATATAAAAATGTAGTTTTATTTGCTCTTGGTACAGGAATGAGAAGAGGAGAAATATTCGGCTTGCAATGGTCTGATATTGATTTTGACAAAAAAGAGATCCATGTTATTCACAATTTATCATCTATTGCGGAAATCTCACAAGATGGTAAAAGAGAATATCATATACAATTGCATACTCCTAAAACGCAAAATTCTGTTAGAATAATCCCTATGAATAACAATATATATAATTTACTATCTTCTATGGAAAAACGGCTCAGATTTTGTTTTCGCTCCAAATAATGGACATTTTGATTTAAAGTACTTCCAGAAAGTATATGCTAAAAAATTAAAGGAAGCTAAAATAGAAAATAAAACCTTTCATGATTTAAGACATACATTTGCAACTATGCTATTATCTCATGGAGCTAACTTAGTTACAGTAAAGGAATTATTGGGACATAGCTCTATAAAAACAACAGAAATATATCTTGAAGCTTTACCAAAAAGTAAAACAGATATTATAGAAAAAATTGATTATCTTTTAGATTGAGTGGTTAAAAAGTGGATAAATTAAAATTAGCAAGGAATTTCAAATCACTTGAAACCCTTGCTATTATTATATTTCTTAAGCTAAGATATCAGAAACAACTCCTGAACCTACTGAAATACTTTTATCATTTTGTATAGAATTGTATTCTTTTAAAAAACTATACTTTTCTACGGTTTTATAGTTTTATTAATTTATTCAGATTTGAACTATTCTAAACTAAATGGTTAAAAAGTGGTTAATTTTTTATTCATCATATTTTTTAATATTTATATATTTTTCCACATTATATTATTAAGTTGTGGAAAAGTCAATACAAAAAACTAGCCCCTAAAGGCTAGCCATTTTTATTATTTTATTAAAGTCTCTTGTCTGTGCTATGTACTTCAAACTCTCTGCTGATAATATCTCGTAATCTTTAAGTAGTGAATTATATTCTTCCTCGTTTCTTACATTTAATACTTTTATCATTTGTAATGATTTTTCAAATGCTTCTCTCATATAAATCACTCCTTCCCTTTTTCTCCATTATAGCACATTATTTTTGCAAAGTCTGTCGAAGTTTGTCGAAGAAGTAAAAAAACTAGTCACTAAGACTAGCCATTTTTATAATTGTTTCATTTTGTACTTCATATAAAACTGAAAAGGACTTAATACTTCTATATTATGTTGCTCTTTTATTTGACTTGCTACATTATTAATGTGTTGATCTTGTGTTATTAAATATTTCACATCGTCATCTATACAGCAATCTATAAATTTATTATCTGATTTATCTTCTTCACAAAAATTTGTATGTATCAAATGGTCTACTTCTCTTACTTGCCATAAACATCTTGATAAAGATAAACTTAATGGAATAATTCCTATTTCCTCTCCATTTTTATTTCTTCTTTTATATGCTTCTAACAAGATATTACTAAACGTAATCAATAATTCATTTTGCATTTCTTTATTCATAACAAAACATATTTTATTTGCACTTTTTAATTGAAATAGTGCTCTAGAATATTCATCTTGCTTAAAAATACCATTTATAAAAACATTTGTATCAACAACTACTCTTATATTATCCATTTTCTTTCCTTACTCTTTCCACTATTTCATCAATTTCTTCATTACTCATTTGTGCTTCTTTAATAAGAGTTGTGCAAGTTTCGCATAGCTCATCCCAATCATTACTACTTTGTTCTATTAGCATATTTAACAATTCTTGTCCTTTTGTTTTAGCTTTGACATTTACCATATATCTCACCCTCCTATTATTTTTTCTTATTCCTTTTATTTTTTTCATATAATCACCCAATAAATATTATTCCAACTATTCATAAAATAATACTTATTATAATTATATCATATAATTTACATAATATCAAGTTTTTTTCTTTTGTGTCTTATTATTATCATTTTTATTAAATTCTGTCAATACCTTTTTAAAAACTCGCATTTAAATCGTTTTTAAGCAATTTTATTTTTTAGGCATATAATTTCATTACCTTAAAACCAAAAAAAGAGGTAGCCTAGAATTTACTCTAAACTACCTCTAATTTTATTTATAATTACTTATCTTAATATAAGCCTTTCTTCCTGTAGCGATTACTTTTACGTAGTCAATCTTAGACGAAATATTTTTTAATACTTTAACTCTTGTGTTCTTTTTATAAGTATATTTTGTTCCTGATAAATTTTTCTTCTTATATAAATAGCATTTCTTTTTAAGAGTCTTTTTCTTTCCTACAGTATTTTTAACTTTCTTTTTAGTTGATTTTTTTGATGTAGATTTCTTAGAAGTATTCTCTTTGTTGGTTTTGCTAACTTGATTGTTATTTGATTGTTCGTTTCCTTTGTCGTTTGAGAATATCCAGAAAGACTTTGCGTTGGCATATCTTTCGAAGTTAGCTTTACTTACATAAGCTGATGTTCCTTTTACTTCTACATTAGCATTTCTTCTTGAAGCTGTATTAAATTTACCATTATATAAATATGGGTCCATTACTCGAATTGTGTTTCCATCTAAACTTGCAAGTACTATGTAGTGTCCTGAGCTTGTAAATATTCCTGAACCACAGCTACATATTATATAATACTTAGATGATCCTACTGCGTTCTTCTGTGACAAATATGTCATAGCTTTGTTAAAGTCGTCTGTTTTATGATATTCTTTAAATCCAAAGTAATCAGCTACGAATGGATAGAATGCCCAAGCTGTTCCACTATTCGCTGTTCTATATCCGTTATCTACTGATAAACTTGCTAAAGTAGTTGGAAGTATAGCACCTTTTGCACTTGATACTACCATTGCAGAACAAGTTGGTCCACAGGCACTAGATTTCATTGTTTGTGTTTTGTTATTTGTAGAAGTATAAAGTTTTGTTGCCCATCTGCTATCTGCTTGTGAGTAATATGTAAGTCCTTGCCACTTACCTAATAAGTTAAGTCCTTTTCCTGCATTGTCTCCATCATAACTGATGTTTTCTTGTTCTACTAATGCATCAGCTTCTAATAAACTTTCATCTGCTCCCTCATCAGTTACTTCTTCTTCTTCTTTTATTGTTGACTTTGCTATTTCCTTAGTTTCTACTTTCCCACCATTTTCAACTGCGTTCTTTGTATCTGCTACTTCTGATTGAGTTTCTTCAGACACAACTATTTCTTTTATCAATTCATTTTTTGTTTCATCTATTACATTAGTTATTTTAGAATTTGGAAAATATATTGATGCTAAAGCACCTAAAACAGCTAAAATTACAACTATACCAGTTAGTATTTTTTTCTTATTATTCATAAAATCCTCCTTTAATCATGAGATTTTTTCATTAAGTATTCTTCTATTTGAGAAATGCTTTTGGTTACTGCTCCATCACAACCTTGTTCTTGTAAGCCTTTTAAACAAGCTAATAATCCTTGTAATATTATTATTCTTTCTTGTTTATCATCTTGCATCTCACTTTTGAGTACACCTACTTCTGCTTTTAATTCTTCAATCTCTTTCGTATTCTTATCTATTTTATCTATAGTGCTTTTTCTTAATAAATTATAAATATATTCTATAAATTTAATTATTCCAAATATAAGTGCTACTCCTGCACCTATTTGACCTAACGTAATAACTTCCATAATTTTTCCTTTCTTTATTTTTATTCGCAAAGAGTTACTACTAATTTTTTTTAAAAATCAATTCACCTCTAAGCCATTCTCCCCTTATTGTCGAAGCAGCTCTTTTATTTATATTAATAGTATCTGAGTTTTCTTCAATTTGTAAATCCGCACATAGACCTGTAACTTGATCTACTATTGGTGCTGATGAAATTGTACTTGCTTTTACACCGTTTAATTTTGCAATTGGATAGTCCGTCCAAATATCTGGCATTTTATCTTCCATGCTGCCAAATACTTTAACAATAATTAAATCCCCTATTTTATATGCATTAACACTACCTTCCTTTAAATATGATGTAACTGAAATATCTGATACTATATTCTTTTCATAATTAGGCAATGCCATAAGACATCACCTCTTTTCTTTTTATAAAACTATCCGTGTGTGTGTGTGT
>JAFUGH010000045.1 GCA_017469465.1 Clostridia bacterium
TCCAATGAGACCATTAAATTGGATGAGTCCAAATGAAAAATTGGCTAAATTTCAGGCATAGTGGAGCTAGTATATGAAAAAAGGTATTTCAAATATAGACATTTCTAAGAAAGTGTGACATATGTTTGACAAACCTACAATATAATCTTACACTAAGAATTAAATAATTTGACAAATTTTCTAAAAGTGCTATAATAAGGATAGAGAGTAAGTAACCACAGACAATGTGTGTTACCTCATATATTTGGGTAAACACCACATAGCTATGTCAGAGCTAAGTGTGGTGTTTTTTTATATCTGTTTGTCAGTCCAAATTATGTATAAAATACACAACAAGGCAACATTAATGGTTACTGAAATCATCAAACCTATAAATAGGAAAAGAAAAACTTCTACCATAATAATCACCTCCTCACTCTCAACTTATAGTTGAGGTTTAGAGGTAACACACACACCTGCTTTATACTTACTCTCTATGCAAATTACTATACTATATTTTTTCACATATTTCAACAAAATTTTAATCATAATAAATCACCTGGAAAAAGTTTACATTTACATAAATTTGTGGTATAATTATGATATACGTTAAAAGGCAAAGTAATCGAAAGATTATGATGCAAAGCTAAAGGTCTAAAAGTTGATAAAACTCATGATGGCTTGGTTGCACACTGATAAAAGGAGTGTGGTTTTAATGGAAAAGAAAAAATTTAGAATTGGCAGGATAATCCTAATTACTCTAGCAATTGTTATATTAGGAGTTTTAATTCATACAATCAGAAACTTCATTATTATTTCAAAACTTCAAGATACATTTAAGCAATATGCTGATGTAGATAATTACCACATAAAAATTTCTTATGATAATGAACAGACAGGACACGTGGAAACGAATTTTTATCGCAAAGACAATAAGAAAGCATACTTTATTGAAATTACAAATTTTAGTGGAGATATTACTAGAATGCTAACATATGATAGTGGAAAAAGAGTTGATTTTTTCTCAGATTCTGCTGAAGGTAAAAATGCTTATCTAGGAAAAGACTCCTCACCTGATTTCAAAATTACTAATGGAACTGAAACAGAAAGTTTCTTTCAAAAGTTGATGGCTTGTCTTTTAGCTAGAATAAAAAGCATAGAATATAATGGTAAGAGTTGCTATGAAATTACTAATTTTATAAGTTTAGATTATATGTATGAAGGGGTATCAGTTTCTATTGTTGACAAAGAAACAGCACTAGAAATTGCAAGAAAATGGGATGCTACAAAGTCACAACTTGAAGAAAGACTTACGGAGATTAATAATGTTGATGATTCTTTATTTGTAGAGCCAAACATTGCTGAATATGATATTAAAGAAAATAATACTTAAAAATCAATAAGCTGGGTATTTAATACTACTCGGCTTATTTTTATTTATATCAATTGCTACTTATGGTATAATCATATTAGAAAAGTGGTGATGTTGATGGGTAATAAGGAAAATAAGGACATAACAGAGCAGTACAACGAATTAAAGGAATACAATAAAATGGTACGAGATGAAGAACGAAATGAAAGAATGCGTGCTAGAAATAAGCAAATCTTGATAAAAAGAGGAATATTTTTAATCATAATTGGACTGATTTTTATTCTAATTATCTACCCTATTTTTAAAATGATGCACGACTTTAGATTGGAAAATTTAACTTTCAATGTACAAGATAAAGTAGATTTCCATTTTAAAGGTTCATTTAAACTTGTTTCACCTGAAATTGATATAAATAAAGATGTTATGCCAGATGGATACTATGTATTTGAAGACAAAAATGGAATTGTTTTCAATGTTCGTAAAAGAGATAGATTCATTACAACAGATTATGATGATTACCTATATCAAATGTATTTAATGGATTATATTAAGGAAAAGCAACCTGATAATATTACATATAAAACTGAAACATATGATATGGACGGCAGAATTTTTTTTAGATTTAAATATGGAATAAGGTTAGATAATTATGCAAATATTGATTCTGAAATTGAAACAAAGGTATTAGACCTAATCAAATATATGGATAAAAGGTCTAAAAAAGATTTTGATTTTGAAGCTATTAATTACACTACTAATGTGTACCTAAATGATTTTTCAGTACCAGTTTATTATCACGAATATAATCTTTTAGGCAGTGAATGTGTAAAGAGTAAAATCAAGGTAGAGTATTTGAATTATTTAATGGATAATCATTTGACAGATAATGATGTTATACATGAAGACATAGATGAGTATTATCGACCAAAAGACTTGCAACTATTTATTAATGATAAGAAAATAACTCATAGTAATATAAACACTTCATACGATGAAATGGTACACTTCCTATATGATAAAATGGATTATAGTATTAATCTTTATACAGTTGTTAAAGAGATGGAATCAACGCCATTCACAATAGAATGGACAACAAGTAAATTGACGGGAAGTTTAGTTAGTTTTGTTTATAATGGAAAAACATATTATTTAGACGGTGATTTATATATGACACAAAAAGGAAATCGTGTTTCATATACTTGGACAATAAAGATGTTAGAGGATTTCTTTGGTGCAAGGTCAATATATGATTACAATAATAAAACAGTTAATATCATTATTCCAACTGACAAATAATTAATTGAAATTTGTAGAGGAGGTATACTATGAATGCAAGAAAAACTATATCTATCATATTAGGATTGATAATTATAACATTACTGGTAATAATGCCATTTCATCTAAAGCAAATATGCTATGAGTATTCAATGCATCAAGAGTGGAGCTTGGGTGCTTGGAATGCAGTATATATACAATCTGCAATTTATGATATTTCAATAGGAGTTTTAACAGTTGCTCTAGTGCTAATAAATGTTTTAAAGAAATCAAAATAAGATATTAAGGTGGTTAGTATATGAGTGGTTTTGGAATTCTATTTTTGATATTTGGAATATGTGTATTTCTAGTAGGACTGTATATGTACACAGGACACAAATTAGATATATTAACTTGGAGAGCAGCATATAAAAATTTAGATATAGACCAGTGGAAAAACATTGGCAAATGGACTATGATAACTAGCATATTTATCCTCTTACTTGCAATTGTAGGACTGATTTTTAATTTCTAAATATTGTTATGTTGTGGAGAAAAATATGAGTAAAATTATAATTTGTGGATTAAACGGAAGTGGTAAAACAACATTAGGTGAAGCATTATCAAAAAGAATTGGTTATTTACATAGAGATATAGAGATGTATTACTTCAACACCAGTAATGACAATAAATACAGTAAAGCACGTTCCAAAGATGATGTGATAAAAGACTTGGAGAATGACTTTAACAAGTATGAAAATATTGTTTTTACTGCCTGTAAAGGAGATTATGGCATGCTAGATGACTTGTATGACTTTGCTATTTACATACGACTAGATAGAGATACAAGACTTAACAGAGTAAAAGAAAGAACTTTTAAACAATTTGGAAATAAGGTGTTAGAAGATTCAAAATTATACCAACAAGAAATGCAGTTTTGGGAGATGGCATATAACAGAGATGAAACATAAATAATAAAATGGTTTGAAAACTTAAAGTGTCCTAAAATTCCAATAGATGGTTTGAAACCTGTTGAGGAAAATATAGCAGTAATACTTAATAGCATTCAATTGTCTATGGCGTAAAATAGTCACTACTACCTTGCTTTTAAATGTTATTATTTGTTATTATATTTAAATTATCTAAAAAACCGCCATACGAGCGAGTTCCAAGTTTTAGACATTTTATGTGTTGGAGGGTATAATTTTACCACCAATACAGTAAAAATTTAAAATTTAAGGCAAATAAGACCATTTATGGCAGCATATTTAAAATTGCCTATGGAATACATTAAACATATCAGTAATTATTTCATTATTAACAGTAAAAACACCTATCTATATCTAACAAAGATATAAAATCGTCAAAAGCCCACTTGTATGTAGTATAAAATGGCTTTTTATGGTATTTTAATGAAATTACATTTTTTACAATTCTTCTCTAAACTTTCTCTAACATTTTTCTAGTAAACCAACAACATATTGTGACAGTTGAGCTTTGAACATTTGGAAATATTTTACTTTTGAAATTTTTATTTTTAAAATTTTCTCTAACAAAAAATCAGATTCAACAGATACAAAATGAAACTAAATAATGCTAATTTTGATTGCTAGAAAATAATCTTATCAAGTGTCATAAAATGCTTATATATGTAGTGTTTGGTGTTTCTATAGTACTATAGAATTTCATATAGTTTTACATCAAAAATATAAGTTTTAGTCGATTCAATTTTTTTACAATAAAAAAAGTACTAGTAAAGCTTGAAAACCTTGCTAATACTGGATTTTTGCTTAAAAACTTTGGTCGGAGCGACCTTGATTTTTATTTCAAAGTCAGCTTATATCAACGTTTCTATGAAATAACACCTTTTCCGAAATTGAGTTCCGAATTTTTCTTCGTTATAGTTTCCTATCGTATCTCCTCAGTTTCACATCATTCTTCCTAAGTTCTAAAACCTCAAATTTGTCTAAGCGTCATTCTTTAAATTTTTCTCATTATACTCATTCGATTTCTGAATAATATAGTTCGCATAAGTTTTATTTTGTTCTAATAAATATGGTAGTTGGTCCTCGTTGTAAATATCTTGTGTGATATGAATGTTACCATGACCAACTCCTGTCTTTGTGGCTTCTACATCCACTCCTGCTTCTTTACTTCTTGTTACAAACGTATGTCTAAACATATGCACATGAACATCTGAAGTAAGTCCTGCCATTTTCCATGCTCGTTTTAATGCAGAATTAATGCCACTATCACTATATAACGTTCCATCTTTCTTGCAAAAAATCAGATTTTCTTTGCTAGGATTTCTATTCAGAATTGCTCTTTCCAATGCTGGTTTTGTAATCTTATTCAAAACTACCATTCTCTCGCCATTTTCTGTTTTTGTGTTTTCGCCTAAAATGATTTTACCATAATCATCCACTGTTGTCGTTCTTTTTATCCAGAAATAATTTTCTTCTAAATGAATATCCTCTAGTTCTAATCCAAGTAGCTCTCCTACTCTTGCACCAGTATTTAATAGTAGAATAAACAAATCTCTATGTAGTAAATTGCAAGTATTTAAAAAAGTTAGAAATTGCATTTGCTCTTCTAGTTCAACTGCTTTTACTTTCTTATCTTTCTTTATACTTTTCGGTCTTTTGATTCCATATCTACCTAGAAAATAGTTTTGATTTTGAGTAATGTATCCTCTCTCAACTGCAATTTCAAATGCAGTTTTAATTAATGAAAATTCTTTCTTCATCACAGAGTTTGCATACCCAGCATCTCTTTCCTTTGCTAGAAAATCTTCAATTTGTTTTCTTGTCACTTCTTTTATCGGTTTATTTGCCCATTCTTCTGTTTCAAATCGCTTGATACTACAATTGTATCTAAAATAAGTACACGCAGTAATTTCACCTATGTTGAAACGATTTTGTTCATATTCTTTGATAATAGCAACAACAGAATGTTTGGTTTTTACTTTCTTTGGTTGTATCACACCATTACTAATATCATTCTTGTATTGTACTGCTCTGTAGATTGCTTCTTCTTTCGATTTTGCATTGAAACTTTTTCTAATTGCTTTGCCTGTTTCTTCATCTACTCCTACTTTAGCAGTAGTTTTATTTTCAACGCCGATGTAAAAAGAATCACAATTTTGCTTGTCAAAACATTCCCTGCATTTAGGACATTTCTTCATTAGCTTCGGATCTCTCCTATATTTGCAGAAAGCCTTATTCTCACAATCTCTACAAGTATGGCAAATCTTCCCTGTTTTCTTTTTTCTGGGTTTCTTATAATAGTAACTCCCAGTTGTATAATCTTTTTCTTTATTCTTCATCTTTTCTCCTCTCTAATTAAGTAAAATTTTGAAGAATACCTTGCAATTTTAAGAAAAAAAGATTAATATATAATCATGCAAGGTATTCTTGCAAGTTAAATGTTTAACAAATTTTAAGTCTTAAACGTATTGTTTAAGCAATAATTAGTAGTTGAAGATTTAAAGGGCTAATTTAAATCTTCTTTTTTTTATATTTTCTTTCGTATTCCAATTACTTTAATGCTCTCATATACTTTTACCAGATGACATGAACTTCTTCAGATTTTCTTCCGACACATAATATCTTCTGCCAATTCTAATGGCTCCAAAGTCTTTATCTCTGAATAAACCTAAACATTTTTGTTTCCCCATATGAAAGTCTTTGCATAAATCATTTGGACTAAATAATTTGCTACCACATACTTCTAGCATATCACCACCCCCTATCTTTTCATTTTATAACAACGCTATGCCAATATACTTTAGATAGGTTTTGATGATTTCTACCTTAATTATATTAACATAACAACATAAGATTTAACACTTGTCAATCATTTTTTGCAAAATAAAAAGACCATTACCTTTTAAAGTAATGATCTTTGAAAAACATATTCAGATAATTATACGTCTAGTTGAAATTGCTGCAATATCGTTCCTTTTGGCACTCTAAAAACATATTCATATTTATCACGGTCAATAGAAAATGTCCAAAAATTTCCTACATGGCCAGTGTGATAAACATACAACGCTGGTACTTCCGTTTCCAAATTTTCATATTCAATAATGATTACATCATTACCTGTAACAGTACCTTGTTTATAAGACTTATCTTGTGGGGTTTGTTTATAATCAGAATCAATCTCATAATAGTAAGAATAGGAATTCTTAAAATCTACCCTAACATAAAACAATCCACCTCTACCATAAACACTCATTCCATCTGAAAAACTTACAAGTTCTGTTTGTCCAACAAATTCTCTACCAATATCTCTTCCAGGTAAGCCAAAACCAAGAAGCAAAAAAATACCCACAGCAATTCCACACAAAATTGACGTATCACTATCACTCCAACCACGTCGTAGTCCAACAATAATTATAACAATTAGGAGTATAATTCCAATAATGATAAATCCCATGTTGTATCCCTCCTAGTTGTTTTTTATTGACCTACAAGGTCTTACTATGTATTCACAATGATTAAATGAAATCCAATCTAAAAATTCATGAGCATCTTTATATTCATCAAAATAAAACGTAGCAAATTCATCATTTTCCTCATATCTTTTTACATTATCATGCTCATTAGGAATGTACTTATCATTCGGCTTGCTTTTATAAATCCTAACCTCATATTCAGAATCACTTTTTCCAAGAAACATCATATATTCCAGTTTGCCATTAGTAACTGAAAGTGTCAAAAAAGTACCATCTTCTTTTTCTAAATTTTCTTTAGAAACAAACCGAACCAAATCCCAATGACAAAAAATCTTTTTTTCCAGCTGCATAATCGATACCTCCTAATTCTTTTCTTCCTTACTTTCTTTTATCATTGCTTGGCAAGCAAAACAAAGTCCAGTAGCAGAATATTTAGTAAAAGAAATACCTCCTTGAGGTAACCATCCATTCTTTAAACAGAATTTTACCCGTTCTTCAAGCTTATTGCATACCTCTGTCACGGTTTCACCCACTGCAGAAATAATCTGGTACTCCATTTTCCTTTCCTCCTTTAGTCAAATTCGGTTGTTTCAAGATTGATTTTTCCTGCTTATCTTACCATAGATTTACATAAATTTCAAGAATATATGTAATATTTTCCTTGAATATGCTTTTTATTGTATCTTTCACTTCTTTTTCCAAAATTAGAACTGGTACTTTCTCGTACCACATAAGTCAGGTTCTGATTCCTGCTTCCCCCCTTCCAGACGGGTTACCCCTTGACATCACGTTAGCCAGGCAAAAGTTTCATTATTTTGTGTTCTAATTTTCTATATTCACTTATACGGTGTATGCCTTATCTCTACGTCACTTTCGTTCCTAGAGCTAAGGTATCAATGTACAAATTCTGCCAAATGAATTGACATTTCTTCCTAGTTAGTTTATTCTATAATCAAGGTAATCAAAGTAAATTATGTATTCTTTGTAACTTATCTTTGGCAACAATGGATTACTAACTATAGTCTTATTATAGTGTAATCCATTTGTACTGTCAATAGATTACACAAAATATTTATAAAAATTTAGGAGTGAGGAAAAATGAAAGCAAATTATTATATTGAAAGTATGCCATTTTGCGAGGTTTTTGATAAATATTCGATTGAAAGTTTTGAGCAAGGCTTATATATTATTCCAGATAAAAAGGCAAATAGAAAACAAATACCTGCTGAAAAAGCAGAAGATGCAATGATAGAATTCTTAAACCTAGGAAGAAAATTTTATTACTGTGAAGACGTAAAAGATGTTGAGCTTATAAGCTTTGTGGAAAAATATGGTCTACTTGGATTCATGGAAGATTTTTCTGCCAATAAATACTATGTGACAAGTAATGATGTACTTTTAAGAGGATGCAACTTAATTACTGGTAAAGATGCTTTAATGAAAACAGATTTGCTAAAATATATGAAAATCTTTTTCCCTAGACTAAAAGAAAATCAAATAGAAAAATTAATAAAAGAATGTAACAAAATTCTTTCAGAGCCAGAAATGGAAGTAATTACAATTCAAGAACTTAATAGAAAACTAATTTTTTCTGAAGAATATGGGGAACCTGTAAAGATGATTGCTGAATACGCAAAAATTTTGTATGGAGCATTGAGAGCAAATAATAATGAAGAAGAATATAAAAGAATCAATCCTCTTATTTCAATGAATAAACTAGGAAATGAAATTCACAGAGTTCCAACGGAAATGGGAGTAAGATTCAACTACTTAAAACAAGGCATAGACTATAATTTCTTAATTAATGTTACACAAGATGTTTCTACCCTTAAAGCTTGTAAATATTGTGGAAGAGCATTCTTTGCCTCAAACCCAAAAGCAGAATATGATACACCAGGTTGCAAAAATAAAGCAAACGTGTATAAATCAAGAGGAAAAGTACTAGAAAAAAATATGATTTTTAAAGATGATGGTTCGATTGCTACAAAAATAGCGCCATCAGAAGATTTATCAAAGTTTTTTGCAAAATTTTTGAAAAAATAAAAATTAATAAGTTTGTATATAGTATAATTTGGAGGTTTTGACTATGAATGAACTTGAAAAAATAAAAAATGAATTGAACATAAAATATCAAAATACAGATGATATTGTGTCAGATATATGTACTATTATCGACTCTGCACAAGATTTTGTTTATGATGTTATACGAACAGTTATGGTAGCAAGAAACTGGTTGATTGGTTACAGAATTGCTGAAGAAGAACTAAAAGGCTTGGATAGAGCCAATTACGGAGAAAGTACAATCATTAACATATCTGAAAAGTTGACAAGTATATATGGAAAAGGTTTTACTAAAACAAATGTATACAGTTTTTACTCTTTTTACAAAGTTTTTCCAGAGATTTTCCAGTCGACTGGAAAATTGAAAAGTAACCTTTCATGGACTCATTATGTAGTACTACTTCAAGTACATGACAAAGAAGCACGAGATTGGTATGAAAAAGAGGCATCAGAACAAACATGGAGTGTAAAGACATTGCAACGCAATATTTCTTCTCAATATTATTACAGATTATTAAGTTCACAAGTTAAGCAACCAGTAATTGATGAAATGAAAACTCTCACAAAAAAATATGACGAAGATAAACTGGAATTCATAAAAAATCCTGTAGTAGCTGAATTTTTAGGATTTACTCCAGATCAATCTTTTTCAGAAACACAATTAGAAGCAAGTATTATTACTAATATTCAAAAATTTTTACTTGAACTAGGAAAAGGTTTCTCTTTTGTCGCAAGACAACAACATATTCATACAGAAAAGGAAGATTATTTTATAGATTTGGTATTCTATAATTACATTTTGAAATGTTTTGTTTTAATTGATTTAAAAACAAGTAAAATAACACATCAGGATGTTGGGCAAATGGATATGTATGTTAGAATGTACGATGAATTAAAGAAATCAAAAGACGATAATCCAACAATTGGTATTGTCCTTTGTTCTGATACAGATGAAGATATTGCAAAATACTCAATATTACATGGAAATGAGCAATTATTTGCAAGTAAATATAAATTATATCTTCCAACAGAAGATGAACTTAGAGCAGAAATAGAAACACAGAAGGCAATTTTTCAGTTGCAACAAAAAGAAAATAAAGAAATAAAGAATTAAAAAAATTTAAATGCTCTGCCAATCATATGTTACAATTAGTTGTGACATATAACCAGCAGAGCATTTTTATTGTGCAAAGAGTGGTGAATCAAGTCCACACGGGAGCTCCTCTCGGGGAACCCTCTACTCCCTGCAAAGTAAATATTATTATTGTTCTATAACCTTTTCCAAAAAGATTTTTTCTTCAAAAGCACCTCGTTTTTCATTCTTCTTGTCTGCACAATCAATCACATCTTGTAATGTCCTACCTTCCAACTTGGCAAGTGCTCTTATAATTTCAAGCATATCTGCTAATTCTTCAATTCTGTCATCTCCTGATGCTTCTAAAACCTCATGATATTCTTCATTCAGCTTCTTTTCTAGTTCCACTTTAAAAGTAGAATCATCCAAAATTGTAGTAACAGGTATTTCACCTTTTGATTCAATAATGCTTGGTATATTGTCTCGAACTAGTTTATTATAAACTCTTTCCATTAATACCCCTCCTCCTTACTAATCATAGTTTTGATTATATATTAAGAACTAATGTTTGTAAATTCTTTTTCTAAATTATTAAAGAAAATAAAAATATTGAAATTTACATAAATCTATTATATAATAAATAAGTTAAATAAATTTTGAAATCACCGAATTTGATTAAAGGAGGAAGCTTCATGAAAGAGCGAGTAGAAAAATTCGGTCCAACTGAAATTGTTTTGAGAGATAATGAACTTATGCTTGGAATTCAGCAGATTATTGAAGATGCGATTAAAAAGGGCTATAAAAAAAGTTGGGTTATCAATGCAATTTCTCAAAGATGGCGAGATATGATTCCTATGCAAGAGAAAGATAAGTTGGAATTAACTGATGATGAAAAATCATTTTTTGAAAAAGTTGACAAATTTTACTCGGATTATGGACAAGCATTTGTGATGCGAGCAAGCTGGCGTGAAAATAAATCAAACTGGGAAAATAGAGACAAAATAGAAGAAAAAGCTAATGACACTTGCTATAAAAAAAGAATTCTTGATTCTTTGAGAATAGCTACCAAGAGTATATATTGTATATTTTGTAGAGAGGACACCATTACACTTCAAAAAATAGAGCAGTACAATAAGAAGCTATTTGGCTTTATACATGGACTTCTTGATCCGTATACTATAAATTGTGCTCTTGATGATTTATATTTAGTTGATGATATGCCAATTTATATTTTGGAAGAAAAAGAACGAAGAAAGTACGAAAATATCTATGCATTTACGATTGAATGTAATGAGAATTACCGTGAATTTTGTAAAAAGTATTCCTATCGAAACACAGAACTTAATAGGGCAGCGATGCAGTTAATTTGGATCATTTCCACGTATTATTAATCTTTTTTAGATAGTTGGTTGATATTATTGCAGAATTGAGGAGGTAATGAAGAATGAAGAACGCAAAGGACAACATGTTTGTTTTAATTGAAGCATCTAAGCTGTCGCTCGATGATAAGTTCATGCAACATAGACCTACATCAGATAATGAACGGAGGTTTAAAAAGTTACTCACTAAGGCTATCAAAAACGGCTTGAGTGATTTCTGGGTTTCAACATTAGATCCTTCTTTTAACGAAGATAAAACTAATATAGTTTTTGAAGCTGGTAAGATGCCTGCAGTTGGAAAATCTTATAACTGGTGGGAGAAAAAAGCCGATGAGTATTTGCCAGAGCGTGGTAGCCATCTTGGTACCAAAAAAGAGCGTATAGCATTCTTAGGAGTACTCATTAAGACATTAGTGGAAAGAGGCTCAACTTTTCATAATTCATGGAAGGCAGTTTGTGATGACTCTATATTTTTGGGACATTACCGCAATTCAGTAAATGCTAAGTTTGATTTTGAGGTAACTGGCTCCAGGGAAATCTGTGGTTTCTGCGACCTTGCTAATACATACAAGATTTTGGCGTGGGACAAAGAAGCCGGTGGCTTTTGGCTTGCTGGCAGTTGTTACTGTAACTATGGCGACTACTTTCCGTTGGCTAGTCTATTTCATTACACTCATCATTATACTGGTAGCAACTATAGTGTTGGTTGGATAGTGCTTTCAAAGTAGCATTGACCATTGTTATGAAACAACATAACTAGTCATTTTGGCAGAGAATTTAAGGTTCTCTGCCATTTATTTTATTAAGCTATAAGCATATTATTTATCTCTCCCTTCCTCTATCTTTCTTTTTAGGTTTAACCTGTTGACTTTTTTCTTCCTCTCGTAATTTCTTGTGAAGTTCATCTTTCTTAATCTGTGAAACTCGCATTTGAATCCCCTTACAAGTTTTTAATTCTTCAGCAAGTGGTGTAATTTGTTTTGAAATTTCTACTTAATAAAATCTTTCAACAAATTAAAAAGAGCAGTAGAAATAAATCTACCACTCAATATATTATATTATAATATTTTACCATGATATTTTTACATAAGGCTTGCCTTCTTTATCACATACTTCTATCCTATATCCTAACTCCTCAAGCCAATGAGCATTTTCTTCAAGTATATTACCATCGATAGTACATGAAAATTGTAGCTTTGAAAATGCATTATCCATTCTTTTCGCAATATACCTTCTCTCATCACTAACAATCTTTGAATGCAGCTTTTCTTCAATCATTTGCCGAGCATCATTTGCTTTCATCATGCTAAAACCTCCTTAAACAATTGTTTAATCTTCTCATAATTATACATTCTATCTGTGATTATGCACCTGTTTTACATAATTTTCAATATACAACCGTAAAAAACTTGAAATTTATGTAAAACTGTGATAGACTTCAAGAGTAATGAATTATTTCAAAGACCAGCTTTTAAATAAGAGGAGGTAATAACATGTCAGTCAAGAATGTACTTTTGAAACATCGTTGCCCTGTATGCAAATACAATTCTGAGGAACTATATGAAAAATCGACACATGAACTTTCCGTCTTTGGAGGTTTGTCTATATCTTATTCATTCATAGAGTTGAAGTCTGGAAGCGACAGATTTGTTCAGATTAAACATGATAACAAGAATTACGTAGGTTGCCCGAAATGTGGAACGGTTTTGATGGCTAATGTATGTGAAACGGAAGAAGAACTCTAAAAAGTTTTGTTGTTCATTTTTGATATATTTACCCTAGAAATCATTGGTTACTATTCATATAATAATTAATTAGAGAAAGGTGGCATAACTATGACGCAAGCTCTAAGTAGTGTACTAAAAAAACATTTTAGTCAAATTAAAGCCATGAAAGCTAAAACAGTTAAAATGAAAGAACAAGTTTGTGAAAAAGGTTTTCAACTTTATGGTTTTTACGGTAATTGGAGAAGAGAATGTTCGCATGCGTTCATAAGAATAATGTCTGAAAATCTTGGAAATCTAGTAAGATATGAGTGCTGTATGTGTCATGAAGTAATAGATACAGATGAAGGCAAGCCAGAATATATTGATACGTTTACAGTTCCTCTTTCGTTAGATTGGCTATCATTGAGCTATTATATTGATCAGAAAATAAAAATGTGTACACCACCTGAATGTATGGCTATAATAAAAAGCAAAGAGGAAGAATATAAAAAAATTGATGAAGAATGGTTCAGAATGAAAGAAGAATTAAGGGAATTAGAAGAAAAAATTGAATCAATGGAAACTCAATTGGAAGAATATGCTAATTCCATATATAAGTTTTTGGGGAAACCCAGAGTTAAGTACATTCATGTTCCTTCTTCTCATTATGATTTTGATGATCCCGAACCTTATGATACATGATGAATGAGAGGTTATGCCATGAATATATCAGATATAAAAAAATGGCTACTTAAATATCGGGGTAGTGCTAAGCCTTCAGAAAGAGTTAAGAATGAATTACCAAAAGGATTCATTCCCGGTAAAGTCACCACTGAAGGTATGAGTGCTGTATCTGAGTCCATTCGTGAGAGAATGTTACATGAAGAACGTAAACAATGATTTCAAAGATTATATAGAGAGGTTGATAGATTATCAGTCTCTCTAATTTTTTGAGTATTGTTTAAAAAACTTGAAAATTATGTAAATATATGTTATGATAAGCTAGTCAAATAAATTTTGAAACGACTGAATTAGAATTAAGGAGGTAGTTATGGTATGAAACAATTAGGAAAGATTTTTCGGTGTATTGTTGGTGACGAATGTGGATTTTTTGGAGAAGGAAATAGGCAATGGTATTATACACTTGCTTTAGTAATTAATGTGATGATTGCGTGGATGAAATTACCACACAATGTAGCTGTTACTTTTACAATCCTTTCAGCTATCCATCTTGTATCTATCCACATATATGAACTAATTGGATTATATTTTATTCGAGATGCTTCTATTGCATATACATATATCTTTATACATAGTATGATTTTGATTATAGCTTTGATTACTCATTGGAAATTTAGTCTTATGTCTATTTTAATTATGATTATATTTCTTTTCATTGCACCTGACGAAGTTGGTTGGAACATTTTTTCTAGACTCTTTATAAAAAGTAGCTATGCACCTACGTATAGTAAATTAGAATCTTTTATAGCACTTTCTGCACATACAATAGTTTTTACTATCTTTATTATTACGGTATGTCAATTACCTTTTTTATGGTGGGGCAAGTTACTTATAATTGCAGCTATGATGGGATTGCATCCAATAATTGACTATTTTGAAGGCGAATGTGTAGATGTTATTGTAGCTGTAGAAGATATTATTAGCGAAATATAAGAAAGAATAGAAATTAAATGAATTGTGAAATGACTGAATTTGATTAAATGGAGTTAAGAAATGCTACAAAATTATTGCAACATAATATTATGTGGTGCTGTGGACATTTTCCTTTGCTGGTTAGAAAATACTAGGAATAATGACATTGAACGTATTACTTGTAAAATTGGTAAAACTCTGGTAAGAATTATGGTGCTTTCCATATGGATAGTATATATCTTTACCTTAATAAAAAGGTAAAAATGAAATCAGTCCTAATATTCGTGTTCAATAAGTAAAAAAGAAAAATAAGATTTGACTAAGGAGGAATAATGCATGATGATAATTGGTCCTCTTGCTTCTTTTATTAATCTTTTAACAACTATACGAGTTTCACGGAACGATAGAATATCTGAATCAAAGAATCCAAACTATAGTACTTGTGAATCATTTGAAAGTGGTATGCAAGGAAGAATAAAAAGAAAAGAGCCAAAGTTACTACCTCTATACAAGACAGACCCAGAGTTTAAGCAGGCAGTGGATGGATTAGAAGAAGCTGTTAAGAGTTATCGAGACTTTTATAATAGTTTACCACCAGAAAAACAACTGGCTGAAGACTATTTTTGGCAAGAATTTGTTGCTAGTTTAGACTAACTACTTTGTAAAGGTATAGCATCATTAGTGTATGAGTAATGATAGAGTTAGAGCATTTTAACTAGAAGGAGAAAAATCAGCATGATTAAACTAGAAAAAAGAATGATGAAGGCTCTGACAGCAAGTGGTAGGTTTTATGAATATCTTCCTTTAGTAGACGACTCCTGTTTAAGTGGATTATGCAGTAGTCAAGATGGAAGAGATGTACTTCCAGTATTACCTATGTATGGTAATCGCGTAACTCCAGCTATTCTTCAACCAATAAAACGGTGGTGGACATTAATCTCGGATGATTATAGATAGTGTTTTAGAGTGGGTATAGGGTTGGAAATCAAATCAGACTTATTCTTAATAAAAAATATGATAAGAACAATGTGCTGCTTGAGCAAGTACTAAAACCGAGAAGTTGCTAATTTGAAACGAGGAGGAAAGATTTATGGCTGGTATTTTTATTTTTTTTGGAATAGAACTTTTATTTTTCGTTATCTTTCTTCATAGAAAAACGAAGCTGGGTAAGAAAATTACAACGTATCTTATGAAAAATCAAGGAATTCCTAAAGTTCTTACTATGCAAGAGATTGATGAACGAATCGATGAGATTATTTCGGAAGACATAGATTAAGTACGCAACAAGGAGACAATGTTATGAAATAAAAACAATGAAACAACATAACTAGTTATTTTGGCAGAGAATTTAAAATTCTCTGCCATTATTTTATTAAGCTATAACCATATTATTTATCTCTCCCTACCTCTATCTTTCTTTTTAGGTTTAACCTGTTGACTTTTTTCTTCCTCTCGTAATTCCTTGTGAAGTTCATCTTTTTTAATCTGTGAAACTCGCATTTGAATCCACTTACAAGTTTTTAGTTTTTCAGCAAGTGGAGTTATTTGTTTTGAAATCTCTGCAATCTTTTGTTCAATATTCTGCTTTTCTTCTGGTGTTTTCGCATTTTTATGCTTTCGCCATAGATTTTCACGTTCACTTTTTAGTGGTGCTAACTGAGTATGTGTTGTAACTTCAAAATCAATAAGTTGTTCTTCAGTATGTACATTATACTTACATAAAAATCTTGCCTGCTTTGAATATTCCTCCATTTGTTTTAATGCTTGTATCATTTGAGGTGTAATTCTCGTGACATTCTCTTTTAAAGGATTTCCCATGCTTGGTATGAGTAATTTTGCTATGATAAGAAATAAAGCGATTAAAGGGCTTTTATTTTGCTCGTAATATTTTTCAATATTGCTATAATGTTCTCGAGTTTTTCTCACTAATAAGTATGTCTCTGGAAATTCGTGAAACTCTGGTTGAGTTTCTAAAATTCTTTTTTGGATATTCTGAATAGAGTATTCATTTCCAAATTGTCTTTCAATTCTTGTATTTCGTTTATATGGTTCTCGCCTTATAGATAAATTACCATTTCTTTCTGTAACAATGTAATCTAGTTTGGCAAGTGTTACTTTAAATTCTTCATAGTCTTTAGAATTTCTAATAGCATAGTCAATAGAATCTTTCATCAATTCTTTGTAAATGCTACTTGTAGCAAATTTATCATATTTTTCTTCTTGCTTTAAAACACTTAATCCATAATCATAACATAATTTATCTGAAGTCTTTCTCATCATTGCATAATCTTTTTTGGTATTGCAAAATCTTTTGCCATCTACAAATGATACTGAATTCAGCACAAAGTGGTTATGAACATGTGCTGTATTTAAATGAGTAGTAACTATTACTTGATACCTATCTCCCCATAATTCTTCTGCAAGTTTTACTCCAATTTCATGTGCATCATTTGCAGAAACTTCATAAGCATCAAAAGATTGATAACCATGAAAGCATTCTATTCCTTTTGTTTTAAAAAATTGTTTCTTTGTATTCGTCATTTCACAATAAGCAGTTTCAGGCATACAATTAATACCTGAAACATAATATCCTTCATCTGTTTTTTCACCATTAATAGCATAATCAATTAATGTATCTAATCTACTACTAAATTTCCATAGTTTTGTTGTTGCCATTTGATACTCCTTTCTTCTCAGGCAATAAATATTTTTCTTGTAAATCTAATATTAATTTTTTTATTTCTTTGAATAATGATTCAATATCATAATCTGGTACATATCCAAAATTAGAATTATAAACTTTTGCCATTTGATTTAGATTAATTGCCATTCCACGAAGTTGTTTTAATATTTCATAAAATCTTTCATCTGGTTGTTCCTTCAGCTGATATCCTAAAATTATTTTTCTAAAAAATTCTGATTTATTTAATCCAGACTTTTTAACTTTGCTATCTAAAATTTTCTTTTCATCAGCATTTAAAAATATATTTAATTTTATATTTCTCTTTCTCATAAATCATCATCTCCATTTTTATATAATATGTTGAAAAAGAATTGAGGCAATTTCATGACAGACAAACGAAAAACTGGAAACGTATCAAGATACGTTGAAGATTTTTGATGCGAAGTCCAACACCGAAATTGCCCAATAATTTTTCAACAGAAGGGTTTGGGACATAGTCCCATCCTACTTGGCAAGTGTATTTGTAGTGTGAGTACAAATACGTTGCTTGCCAATACAAAAAATCTTAAAAAGGCAATACCAGATAGAACTTTATAGAACTTAGACTATAAAATTCTTTACTAGCATTGCCATTATTTCTTATAGATTTTTACATATATTTTCTTTCTTACTCTTTCAAAATTTCAATGCTTTTGAAATAAAACTATGCTTCCTTTGCACCCTGAAAAAAGATTTCTTGATCTTCATAACTTCTAATTTCTAATTGCAGATTTAATAATTTATGAAGCATTTTCATTTCATCTTTTGTAATATTAATTTCAATATCTTCATCAGATTCTTCAAATATTTTTTGCAAATTAGGATGCCCATTCTTAATTTTTTCCATCTCATCAAACAAATTTTTATATGTATTATTTTTAAATTTCAAATTAATTTTTGCATTATCAATCAGTTCAAAAAATTCAAAAGATTTTAAATTATACAACAAGTTTTCATTCATAATCATACCTCTTTCCCATTAATTTTTATTAATTATCACGTGTTAATCTGCTAGTAAATGCTGAAACATTTAATCATAAATCAATTCATTAATTACAATTTCTTGGGCACTATTTTTAATATTATTCATTTTTTGAACCCATTCCAATTGATCTGTTTCTTTTAATTTTTCATTAACATTTTCCTTCTCAGCCATTTGTTTTATTAATAAGTCTTCGTACTCTTTTGCCTCTTTATCTATACTTTCAAGATGTGAAATTATTGTTTCAGTCATTACTAAATAATCAAATAATCCATGCTTATGTTCTTTCAAATAATACTCTCTCATTCTTCCATATTTGCCTAAATTTACTCTTTTATTATTTGAACTTAACTCTATGTTGGGTACAAAATAATCTCCAATTTTTCTATATCCTAATTCCATATTTTTAATCTCCTTTCACCTCTTACTAAATAATTGAAATGGTCCAATTATTTTTCAATTTGCATAAAAGTCTGCAAAATTCAAAGTATTATAGCTTTCATTCTCATACTTTTGTTTTAAAAAATTTTTTCCTTTGGCTTGGCTATTATATATATTATTTTTATTAATATAATTCTGACTATTATGGAGTGCTGATTTTCGACAGTCCGGATTGTATAAATTCGACACACCGGATTGCTTATTTTCAGCAGTCCCTATTTTAATTACTTTGGCAGATTCAATCATCGACTTCGTTTTACCAACGTAAATAATGTTCGGCAAATTTTTCCCTTGCTTTTTCTCTTGAATTAGATTAACATCTTTTAAGAGCTTAATAGCTGAGTCTAATTTTGCTCGTTTGAGATGGAGCTTCTGCAAGGCTTCATCTCTTTTAAATATCACATACATATTTCCTTTTTCATCATAATATTTTATCTTAGAATTCTTCTCATTTTGCTGAAATGACAAAGCAAGTCTATCAGCTAGCAATGAGTATAATAGTATTGCATCTGGTGTAAGTGAGATATACTCTTCACTATCCATCAGTTCTCTTGGTACTTGAATAAAGCTTTGAATGAGTAGTGCTTCATTCTTCTTAAAAGCTTGAAATTCGTGCATTTATTCACCTTCTTTCCTTTTTATTTTCATCGTCAATTTTTCGGAAATTTTTCCGAAATCTTTCCGAAACATCTTTCAATGTCTTGAAACTGCAAGTTTTTCTTAATTTACATTATTTGGAATTTTACTTTAGACTTTTCCGAAATTTTTTCCGAAATAAAATGAGAACTTCATAGATATTTTACAGAACTAAACAAGAAAAATAGCACCAACTCAAATCTCTTGAATTAGTGCTATTTCATACGTTTTCAGTTTTCTCTGGTTCTTTTAAGTTTCATTCGAACCAGAGCCAATATTGGTCGGAGCGACACGATTCGAACGTGCGGCCTCTTGGTCCCGAACCAAGCGCTCTACCAGCTGAGCCACGCCCCGCTATTGTCCGAAGTTTTCAGCTTCGGAATTTTTTAATTATACTTACTATCTAACGCTTCATATATTTCATCAATACTACTTTGAGGTGTTGATGCTCCAGCCATAATCCCAATTGTATTAAATAATGAAAAATCGACATTTTTTATATCCTCTTTTGTTTCGATGCAAATAGCACTTTTCCCATATTCTTCTGCAATCTCATAAAGCTTTTTCGTATTCGAACTATTTCTTCCTCCAATAATAATCATACAATCAACATTTTGAGCTAATTCTTCTGTTTCTTGCTGTCTAATATTGGTAGCATTGCATATAGTATTATTAATCACTAAATTAATGTCCTTATTTAACTCATCTCTTAAAATCCCTTGAAATGTATAAAAAGTATCTCGATTAAATGTTGTTTGTGATAAAACAAGCACGTCTTTCACTTTCCAATTGTTCAAAATATCAATAGCATTATATAGTCCCTCTTCGTCTTCGATTACAAAAAACTTATCTCCACAATAACTGACTGTACCAATATTTTCAGGATGTTTTCTTTCTCCAAATAATAATATATAATACCCTTTGTTTGCATATTCTTCAGCAATTTTGTGTATTTTTAATACATTAGGACAAGTATAATCTTTTAACACTATATTATTCTTTTTAGCAATTTCATATATTTCTTTTGGAATACCATGTGCACGGATAATCGTTGTTCCTTTTGCTTCCAAAATATCTTCAACAAATACTGCTCCTTGTTTTTTTAATTCATCTATTACTTGCTTATTATGAACAATATCTCCTAAGAAAAATATCGACTCTTTTGTGTTCTCCAAATCTTTTTTAGCTGATTCGACTGCATTTCTTACTCCATAGCAAAACCCAGCATTTTTGCCGACAATTATTTTCACTAAAATCTCTCCTAACCTTTTACATATGCAATTCATTATACAATAATCTATGAGATTTTTCTATAATTATATGAAAAGATTTTTTATATATTTTATTTGTCATGATTTATGATATACTATATGTAATTAATTAATTGGAGGTTTAGTTATGGAAACAATCTTTGTTATTATATTCCTTATCATTTTTTCAAATTTTGTAAAAGTAGTACCTGCAAACACAGTTATTATAATAGATAGGAACTCCCATTATCTAAAAACCAAAAAAAATGGCTTTTACTTTTTTAATCCTGCGATAGATAAAATAACAACTAAAATTTCTACATACCATATTAATAAATCTTATATAGAAAATTTTGAAACACATGATGGAAAAATGGTAAGAGTGGCTTTTCATGTTGAATATCACGCTGAAAATCTAGATGATGTATTAGTAGCATTGGGCAGTGCAAGAAGAAGTATAGATGATGTAATGAATAGTTCTATTTATTGGGGAGTAAATAATCTATCTCTTGGGGATTTTATTAATAATTCTAACACATTAAGTGCAGAATCCAAACCGAAAGTGCTTTCAGAAGCAAGTGAACTAAAAATAAAGATTGATAATTTCGAAATTATTAATATTTCACCATTACCATATGGAATGAATGTCACACCTTTTAAGCCTCATCTAAGTAGTCACTCAACCGGTCCTATCAGATTTAATTAAACTTTTAAAATTGATAATACTAAACATAATATCAAAAATGCACCACAACTATTTTTAATAATTGTGATGCATTTTTTATGAATTATTTTCGCCTTGTAATATTTCATTTGCTTCCCTCTCTGTTATCACATTATACCTAATCATTTTCCTTATTACCTGTAATTGCCTTTCTTTTGCAAGTTCAGGATTAACAGTTGGAGCATACACACTAGGAGCATTTGGAATACCAGCAAGCATAATACATTCATAGTTATTTAATTCAATTGGTTCTTTATCAAAATACGTTTTTGAAGCTTCTTTAACAGTATAACATCCTTCCCCAAAGTAACTTGTATTTACATATAATTCCAGTATTTCATCTTTCGAATATTTTTTTTCGAACTCAAATGCCATGAAAACTTCTGCAATTTTTCTAGTAATCTTTTTTTCTTGCGTAAAATATGTGTTTTTACAAAGTTGTTGTGTTATGGTACTTCCACCTTGCACTAGACTTAGGCTTGTAATGTCGTTCCATATAGCACTCATTATCGCTATAATGTCAATACCTTCATGTTGATAAAATCTATGGTCTTCCGCTGCAACAACAGCTTTTATATACATTTCAGGAAGTTCCTCTATTTTCGTATAATTATCTTTACTTTGTATTTCCGAAACTTTATCTTCAATAGATACTTCTGATACCGCTTTATGGAACATTTGATATCCTTCATTTACTTTCATACTCACTATAATAGCAATAGCTAATAAAAATAAAATAAAAACATTTCTAATTACTTTCATCTTTTGCTCCTTATCTTTATTTCATAGGAATATCATAACACATAATCTCTTAAAAATAAATCTTTTACGTAAAAATATCCACTAATCATGAACAGTTAGTGGATATTTTTACTGTATGTGGATTATAAAAGTTTACATTTTATCTTATAAAACATTTATCGGTATGGTCGTATAGGCACCAACTCCTTTCTTTGTTTTGTTATTTTTATAATACCAATGAATTGTGTTTTTTTCTTGCTTTAATATTGAACAATCAGAAAATATTTCGTGAATATTAAAATCTTTACAAATTTTATAATATGTGCTAAAAATAGGAGAGAAACGAGGTTAAATATGAATAGATACAATCATTTAAATGAATTTTATAAAAAGAAATTTGGAGAAAGAGTTTTAAAAATATGTATTGATGGCGGATTCACTTGTCCAAATAGAGATGGAACATGTGGAACAGGAGGTTGTATATTTTGTGGCAATAGTGGTTCAGGCGAACATCTTAATTCGCTTCACAGTATTTCTGACCAAGTAAAGAACTTCTTTCATTCTTATAAAGCAAGTAGAGCGAATAAGTTTATTGTTTACTTTCAAAATTTTTCTAACACTTATGATTCCTTAGAAAACTTAAAAAGTAAATATGATGCAGCTTTAATTGATGAAAGAATCATTGGAATTTCAGTTGCTACAAGACCAGACTGCATTGATGATGCCATAGCAAGCTTACTTCATGAATATAGTAACAACTATTACGTTTGTGTTGAACTTGGCTTTCAGACTTCAAATGAACGCACTGCAAAATTAATCAATCGAGGATATGAAAATCACGTTTTTGTTCAAGCAATTAGCATTCTCAAAAAATATAATATTGATGTAATCACTCATATTATGATTGGACTTCCTGGTGAAATCAAAGAAGATTTAAATCAAACAATCAATTTTTTAAATCAACAAGATATTCAAGGAATAAAAATTCATTCAACGTATATCATAAAAAACACAAAATTAGCACAAATGTATCAAAATAAGGAATACATTCCTTTAACGTTAAGAGAATATATTGATTTAGCCTGTTTTACAATTAGTAGACTTAATCCCAAATTCATTATTCATAGAATATCCGGGGATGCCCCAAAAGAATTGCTCATCGCTCCAGAATGGAATTTGCATAAAAAATGGATTTTAAACGGAATTGAAAAAGAACTGAAAGAGAAAGACTTATGGCAAGGAAAATGTGTTGAATTTAGCAAGACTCTATGATATTCTTATTGTATAAATGAGCGGAGGGATTAATATGGAAAGAATTGATAAACACAATTATTATCTAAATATTGCAGAAACAGTAGGTGCCAAAAGCACATGTCTTAGACGTGCTTTTGGAGCTGCGATTGTAAAAAATGATGAAATAGTGGCAACAGGATATAATGGTTCACCTAGAGGAAGAAAAAATTGTACGGATATTTGTAAATGCATTAGGGCTGAACTAAACATACCACGTGGAGAACGTTATGAACTTTGTAGAAGTGTTCACGCAGAAGCTAATGCTATCATCAGTGCCTCAAGGCAAGAAATGATTGGAAGTACTCTATATCTTGTTGGTGTTGATGTAGCAAACAAAGAATATGTTTCAAATTCAAGTAGTTGCTCAATGTGTAAAAGATTAGTAATTAATGCTGGTATTAAAAACGTTGTCATCAGAGACGACGAAGAAAACTATAGAATTGTGGATGTCCAAGAATGGATAGACAATGATGAGTCATTAAAAGGTGTATTGGGATATTAATTATGATATAAGCCTTTATTCATTAGAATAAAGGCTTTCCCATTCTTCATATAGTTTTTCTAGTTGTTTTTTATTATCTTCAATTTCATTTGTTATTTGCATAGCCTTCTCGTAATTAGTTGCATTTTCATCCTTTAACAGTTCGTCACTTAGTTGTTGTATCCTGCCTTCCAAATCAGCTATTTCTTGTTCATTTTTGGACAATCTATTTTTTCTTTTTCTCTCTAAGGCTTCTTTTACTTTTTTCTCTTTATAAGCAATTTTATTATTACTATCTATTTTTTCTTTTTCAACTTGATTAGGCACATATTGAGAAATATAATAGTCATAATTGCCTTTGTATAAAGTCATTCCCTCCTTATCTAATCGATAAGTTTTAGTTGCTAATTTGTTAATAAAGTATCTATCGTGTGAAACAATTAATAATGTTCCATCATATTCGCTAAGTGCATTTTCTAAAGCTTCGCGAGCATTAATATCTAAATGATTCGTAGGTTCATCAAGCACTAAAAAATTAGATTTTGAAAGCATCACTAAAAGAAGTGCTAATCTTGCTTTCTCTCCTCCACTCAGTTCCTGAACATTTTTATTAACATCTTCTCCCTTAAACAAAAAAATTGCTAACGCTTTTCTAACATTTGTTTGATTCATTTCTGGATATCTATCCCATACAAAATTTAATATTGTTTTATTTTCAAAAAAATCCTCTTGTGTTTGCGAATAGTAAGCGCCTCTGATATTGCTCCCTATCTTAAACTCTCCGTCATCTTGTACCATTTTATTTTCTATAATTTTTAAAAGTGTGGTTTTTCCACAACCATTTGGTCCAATGATAAAAGCACGTTCCTTTTTTAAAACATCCATAGAAACGTTTCTAAACAATTCTCTATCTCCAAATTTCTTTTTAAGGTTTCTTATGATCAATACTTCTTGATTTCCACCACTAATTGTTTCAAAATGAAATTCCATTTTTTCAAGCTCAGCATCTGGTTTAACCATGCTAGCTTCCATTCTATCAATTACTTTTTGTTTAGACTTAATAATTTTATAATTTCTTTCTTGGCTCCATGTTTTTTGTTGTTCAATGATTCCTTCAATTCTTGCAATTTCTTTTTCTGCATTTTCATACTTTCTTGTTAAAGTTTTATTTTTTTCTTCTTTTAGTTGTAAATACTTTGTATAATTTCCTTTGTAAACGCTTATTTTTTTGTTTTCCAATTCAAACGTTTCATTCGTAACCTTATCTAAAAAGTATCTATCATGTGAAACAATGATATAGCTACCTTTATAGCTAAGTAAAAAACTCTCTAACCATTCAATTGCATCAATATCCAAATTATTAGTTGGCTCATCAAGTAGTAATAGATTTGCTTTACTTAAAAGCATTTTAGCAAGCATTAATTTCGTCTTTTGACCACCACTCAATTTTTCAACTAAAAGATGAAGCTCTTCCTCTTGAAATCCTAAACCTTTTAGGGTCGAATTTGTCATGCTCTTATAAGTATATCCTCCCCTACGAGCATATTCTTCTTCCAAACTATTCTTTTGAGTAATCAACGATTCTATATTTTCATTATTTTTTTCAATTAATATTTGCAAATTTTCTATTTTCGCTTCCAAAGTAATTAAATCATTACTAGCTGTAAGTGCTTCTTCATATACTGTTTTAGATAAATCATTGCAAATAAACTGTTCGACAAAACCAATTACTGTATTTTTAGATTGATAAATCTCTCCTTCATCAAAATCAATTTTATTTTGAATTATTTTTAATAATGTTGTTTTTCCACAGCCATTTACACCAACTAAACCAATCCTATGATTATTTTCAATAGTAAATGAAATCCCACTGAACAATTCATTACTTCCAAAACTCTTCTTAATATTGCTTAAGCTAAGTAGTGCCATTTTTTCTCCTTCTATTTTAATAAATTTAATAGATTAACAATATAAAACTATACTATATCTTCATCAAATTCAACTGTAACATATGCTCCTACTAACTCTTCTTTAATATTCGTTACTCGACCACTTTTAGATTTTAATCTTTCAAAAAGCGGAATGTTTGCCGACATTGCTACTGCTGGCTCGATGGTATAATACCAACTAGAAGGTAATTCCCCCTCTGATACCTCAACGATATCTCCAACTTTAACTAAATTTGGTCTTTCCATCTTAAATACCATTTCTCTCATGCTTATCCCTCCATTTTCGTCTTTTGATTATATCACTAACTCCTAGTAAAAACAATCTCTAATCTAGTCTTAGACTCTTTTAGATGATTATAGTAAAAAAAGAGACCTTACTTATAAAATTTAAGCAAGGTCTTTTTAATCATTTTTTATTCTAATTCAGATGTACAATGTGGACATCTCGTAGCTCCAATTGAAATTGTTGATTTGCAGAATGGACATTCTTTTTCTGTAGGCTCTGCTGCCTCTTGTGCTTCTTCTTTTTTATGAGAAGTAAGAATTTTTTTGAATATAATAAAAATAGCAAGAGCAACCAAAATAAAATTAACAACAGCTGTAATGAAATTACCATATGCAAAAATTGCAGCGCCTGCTTCCTGAGCTTTAGCAAGTGATTCATACTTTTCACCATTTAAAGCAACAAACCATTCTGAAAAATCAAGTCCTCCAGTTGCCCATGAAATAACAGGCATTAGCATATCATTCACTAATGAATTAACAATCGACGTGAAAGCAGATCCGATAATCATACCTATTGCTAAGTCTAAAACATTTCCTTTCATTGCAAAATCTTTAAATTCTGTAAAAAAGCCTTTTGATTTTCCCTTAACCTTTTCAAGATCAATACTTTGAGCCATATCTTTAACATTTTTTAATTTCCCCATTTTATACTCTCCCCTTCTCAGTTTTACACATACATAATATATGCAAAAGCCCTAAAAGTCAATATAAACTTGATTTTTAACATAATTTTGATTTTCTTTTTTTCTCCGTCAATCACACTTTCTGAATTATTATAACACAGCAATTAATAATACGAGGATTATTTATTTTTATGCTTGCACAACTATTTTTTTTATTATAAAATTTACTTGTTCTTAACGTATGAAGTTGTTATTTTGAGGTAACGACTTAATGATACAAAGTAACAAAGGATAATTAAGAAAGAATGAAGGGAGTAATAAAAATGCAAGTTAATGAAGAAAAAAGAAAGAAATTTATGGATTATGCAGGAAAAAGAGTTAATAATGTCTTACATGACATTCAAATTTTAGAACCAATGTCAAGAAGTAATTCTTATGATTTTACAAAACAAGATGTTGATGAAATGTTTAATGCAATGCAAGAAACATTAAATAATACAAGAGCTGAGTTTGAAAGAAAATTTGAAGAAAAAGCAAGAAGTGAAAAGAAAATCTTTTCTTTCGGAAATACAACAACTACATCAGAAGCACCAATTTCATCTACGACTACAAATGAAGCGTGGAATGAAGAAAATTCAGTAGTTACTACTGAGACTCAAGCAACTACTAATACAACTTCTTCGGAGTCAGAAACTTTTTAATACATCATTTTCACGATAAACAATAAAAGACTATTCTATTTTTTATTTAAGAATAGTCTTTTTCATTTATCTTTATATTTTTAATGATTTCTTCTTTTTCCAAATGCGTATATTGCTTAAATTCATACTCACGCTTCAATGCTTCCGATTTTGTTTCGAATTCTTCAAAGTAAACCACTTTCACAGGCAAACGACTTCTTGTATATTTGGCACCTTTTCCACTATTATGTACCTTTTCTCTTTTTACTAGATTCGTTGTATATCCGCTATATATTGAATTATCATTACACCTTAGCATGTATGCATAATATTTTTCTTTCAATTTATTGCACCTCTTTTTATTTCAAGAGTATTTTATCATTATGAAGCAAAAAATCAAAGTTTCTATTAGTCTCTTTAATCTTTAATTCTTGACAAAATAGTGTTCCCATATGCGTTATAATTTCTAAATTATTGGCATGGTCAACGATATCTTTGACCTTCCATAATCCAAGTCCATGTGTATCATTCTTAGTCTTTGTAGAATATCCTTTTTCAAAAATTTTATCTATATCAATTTTGTCCTTTTGATAACTATTTTCCACAATAACAATATTGAAATCTAATTCTTTTATAAATCTCACATTAATAATTTTTTCTTTACACTCTTTTACAGCTTCAATCGCGTTATCCAATAATATACCTAAAATCCTACATAAGTTATATATACTTATATCAAGGTTTGATAAGTCACAATTCACTTCAACATTCATAATAATGTTTTTATCGCAAGCTAACCTATACTTATTTACTAATAAATTATAGACTCCCGGATTATTAATTATTTCTGGATTTAACGTTTCCATATTACATATACTTTTACACTCAGTATAAATTGAATCTATCAAAGATTTCACGCCATCAATATCATTGCACTTAATATAGCCGTCTAATGCTTGCACAAAGTTTACAAAATCATGTTTCAAACTTCTTATTCCATCATACATTTTTATCAATGTTTCGTTGTAAAAATTTAAGTTTTCAATAATTATTTTTTGTCTAGCCTTCTCTATTAATTGTTTTAAACAAAGTAAAAATAAAACTGCACTAACAAAAGTTTCGAGTACTAGCATATAGAAAGTAATTTGTAATTTCATAAAATCTTTCATCCCTTTGATTACTATTTTAGTTCCATCGCAAAAAAACGAAAAAAGCGTTATTTTTTAAACCAACAATTTTAAAAAAATGGGACAAACTTCAAGCATTATTTATTTTTTTCAATATGAAATCACGAACTACAATTAGTATCTTAGCCGAAACATATGTGGCTATAATAACTAAACACAGCATGATAAACATGTTATACTGATATTTTGAATATAAATATTTATCCCAAATACTGGAGAATAAATACATTTCAAAAGAACAAATTGAAATTTCAGTAATAATGTTTCCTATCACTGGTATTTTTTTCTCAAAATCATAAAATAATAAAAAAATTGAGATTGCTGTAAATGCATTTGTTAAAGCTTCAAAGCCATTAAAAATATACCAAGCATACTGTGTTTCTGTCGAATATAAATAACAAAATGTACATGGAATTGCAAGAGCAATTATCAATAATAGAATTCTTTTTTCCATTGATAATTGCGGCTTATATTCTCTTATTAGTTTTCCGATAAAAAAATAAGTAATTGGATAAATAATTTGCCAATAGTCTGGTGTAATATCTAACCACATATCTCCTACTTTAAAACTTTTTACTATTTGTGGAATAAACGTTAAAAATGCTAACGAAAAAACTAATGCGAACTTTTCTTTCTTGCTATTTAAATGATCGTACAGAATATTTAAAAATGGAATAAATAAAAATAATCCAATATACATTTCAAAATACCAGGCATATCCGTTTGCTGTAAAATTTAATATTTTTATGATGCTTGTTTTTATGTTTATTGGCGTTTTATTATAAATTGACATGGCAACGATTTCAAGTATCGAGATACATATGTATGAAATTAATATTGGTATAATCCCTTTATAATACTTTTTCGATATTTCCTTTTTGGAATTTAGATAACCTGTAAGTAGTAAAAATAAAGGTACACAAGCCATTGCTAAAAAGCGTATTATCATGTATATTGTCCATTTAAAAGAAAGCTGATTGATATTAATTACATCTTTATATGCTATTGCATGCGTTACAAATACTAAAATAACCGCAATTGTTCTAATAATATCTAACCCAAACATTCTTTGATTACTATTTTTTAAATTAGAATTTTTTATTTTCTCTTCCTTTAGAATGTTATTATTTTCTTGTTTTAATAATGCTTTATTCATATATCTATCTCCTAAATTTTATTTTCTATTAATATTCTAGCAGTATTGGATTATATATTCAATCGTCTATTACATACAAATTGTGAAATTTATACGCATAGCCTTGCATATTAACTCTTATTTATATAAAATAATGATGGAGGTGCACATGAAAAAAATAGTTTATTTAGCTTTAATAGCATTATCTTTTTTTATGATTCCCACAAAAATATTTGCAATTGAACTATCTAGTCCCAATGCAATTTTAATAGATGTTGATTCTGGAAAAATTCTTTATGAAAAAGATGCTTATTCTACTGTTTATCCAGCTTCAACGACAAAAATTCTAACTTCTATTATTGCGCTTGAGAATTGTAATTTAGATGAAGAAGCTACTGCAAGTTATGATGCAATAATGAGCGTTCCCTATGACGGAAGTACAGCTTTAATTCAGGTTGGTGAAAAATGGACAATCAAGCAATTAGTCGAAGCAATGATGGTATGTAGTGCAAATGAAGCAGCTAATATTGTTGCTGAATATATTGGTGGAAGTGTTGAAAGCTTTGCAAGTATTATGAATACTCGTGCAAAGGAAATAGGAGCAAAATCTTCAAATTTTGTAAATGCAAACGGATTACATGATGATAAACATGTCACTACAGTTTATGATATGGCAATGATTGCAAGACATGGGATGCTTACTCTTCCTGAATTAAAGAATGCAACATCACTAAAGAATTTTTCGCTACCAAATACTGGTTTTTATAATAAAGGAGATAGAAACTTTACTAATACCAACAAATTGATTATTCCAACTTCTTCTTACTATTATCAATATGCTACTGGAATGAAGACAGGCTATACCAGTAAAGCCCTTAACTGTATTGTTGCAAGCGCTGAAAAAGGTGGAGTAGAACTCATTGCAGTTGTATTTGGCTCAATAGGAGCAGAAAATAGGACAAATGATGTTAAAACTTTGTTTGAATACGGCTTTACGCAACTAAAAGGAGAAATATTTTTTTCGAAGGGTTCTATTGTTAAGGAATTGAATATTTTTGGTGGAACTTCTGAAACAAGTGCAATGAATGCAATAGTAAATGAAAATATTATTCATTCTATTCCAACAGATAAAAATGTGAGTGACTATCCACCTAAAATAGAAATAAACAAAGGTTTAAAGGCACCTATCAATTCAGGAGACGTTGTTGGAACAATTACATACGAAATTGAGGGCAATACATATGAATATAATCTGATTGCTTCAAGTCAAGTTGATAGTATCATGAATGCAGTTGCTACTGTAGCCCTTAAAACAACAAAAGCAATTGGAAAAGTAATCTTTTGGGCAATTCTTTCTGTGATTGGAATAATAATTGCTCTAATATTCCTAAGAGCAGCTATCATAACCAAAAAACAGCGTATACGTTCTCGAAGAAGAGCGATATATAACAAAAGATTTCGATAATTTTAAGAAAAGTCCATATAAAAATATTGACAATAACATAAAAAAGTGTTAATATAGTTTTTGTTGAAAGTAACGGGCCAGTAGCTCAGCTGGATAGAGCAACGCCCTTCTAAGGCGTGGGTCGGGTGTTCGAATCACTTCTGGCTCACCATTACGAATCAACGTAAACCTAGTAAATTAATCATTTACTAGGTTTTTTATTTGTTATGTGCGTAGCACTCCCACAAAAATAATGAAAGCCTATCTCAATAAAGAGATAGGCTTCTTCGTTAACTATTTTCCTCTGCAATGCTTTTATAATGCTTCATTTTTTCTTCACATTCTTTAAGCTGTTCCTTTGCGTACTTGAATATATTTGCTTCTATCAACTGAGAGTAATGTCTTTCATACCACTGAAAATAGCGTTTTCCAAACTTTTTCAGCATAAATTTTATGAAGTCATCTTCTTTTACGCCATAAAGCTGAATAGTTCCCATTTCATAGCTATCTCCAATTTCCACATCCTCATATGGTCCTCCATAGGTAGGCTGTATTTTGAACATTCTCGTTTCAGCCTTCATGGATTTACACTCTTCAAAATCATATACATGGTAAAATGGAATAAGCTCTAAAATTTCATCATGTGTCAGCTGATTAACAAATTTCATATCAACAGCTCCTTTCATTGTTCTCCCATGTTTTGACCATATAAGACAACTTTTCTTTTACTCGATTTTCACATCTTATCCTATAGTCTTCAACCTTTTTGGAACACGCTTTCTTTTCTACTTCGATATAATAGTTTATGAAATCCATTCCAAACTTTTTGACAAAGAAACCAATAAACATTTTTTCTGTGATAGAGGGAATACCATTACAATACTCCAAATGAGGCCCAATAATGATTTCTTTTTCATAGCAAATAGGTAATTTAATACTCACTTTAAACCTTCTTGTTCCTTTTCTAAAAGAACGTTCTTCCTCAACATCCTCTACCAATACATGACTTAATTCAACAAGCTCTTGAATATCCGTTTTAGTAAGTTTTGAGATAAAACTATTTCCTACAGGTACTTCCGCATACTCATTCATGTATTCTTCTCCGAAAAGATTTAACAAATAAAATTTCCAATCTTCTGAAGTTTTATGAAATCCATAAGCACTAATATAATTGTCCGAAATAGAATACCAAAAGATTTTCCCATTTTTATCCTCAAAGAAAATATCTTTCATTCCTTCACTAGCTGATGGTTTCATGTCAATCAAGCCACCAATACCGTAAAAGAAATCCATTATTTGTTGCGTACTAAGCCGATTCACAAAATGAAGCATCATGATGCACCTCCAAACAAATCATTTGATTTTGTCTTTAAAAAAATTTTTATCAGTTGACATTATACCACGCTTGTCACTTTTTGTAAACCTATGTCTCGAATTTAAATAGAAGAAAAATGGAAATCTAGCAATCAAAGATTGCTGATTTCCATGTGTGAAGCTTTGCTTTACTGTTTACTAAAATTTTTCTTGAATAATAGGAAATACTTTCCATTGTGCGAATTCAAATTTCTAACGTATTACAATTGTATAAATTCTTCCTGGCACATAAATTTTCTTTACTATTTCATGACCATTGATGAATTTTAATACATCTTCATTTTCAAAGGCTAATTTTTCAACTAAGCTACTTTCGGCATCTTTATTAATTCTAATAGTGCTACGTACCTTTCCGTTTACTTGAATTGGTATTTCAATTTCTCTATCTACAGTTTTAGCCTCATCATAACAAGGCCATGTAGTTTGATATAATCTACCTGGGAGTCCCAATTTTTCCCACATTTCTTCTGTAAGATGTGGCGCAACAGGATTTAATAATGTAATGAAAGTCTTCAATTCACCTTTCGTTATTTTCCCTACTTTAATAACCTCATTCACAAAAGACATCATAGTGGCAATAGCAGTATTAAACTTCATCTTTTCATAATCATCTGAAACTTTCTTAATTGTTTTATGAATTAAAGTTTCTAATTCTATAGAATATCCTTCATTTTCTTCTACAATATCTAATAATCTGTATACTCTATCTAAAAATTTAAAGCAGCCTCTAATACTTTCAGTTGACCATGGAGCCTCTTGATCAAACGCACCCATGAACATTTCATACATTCTAAGTGTATCTGCCCCAAATTCTGAAATAATATCATCAGGATTAACGACATTTCCTCTTGATTTTGACATTTTTTCTCCATTTGCCCCTAAGATCATACCATGAGAAGTCCTCTTTTGGTATGGTTCTGATGTTGGAACAACTCCAATATCATATAAGAATTTATGCCAAAATCTTGAATATAATAAGTGAAGTGTCGTATGTTCCATTCCGCCATTATACCAATCAACTGGCATCCAATATTTTAATAATTCAGGATCTGCTAAAAATTTATCATTATGAGGATCTACATATCTGATAAAATACCACGAAGAGCCTGCCCAGTTTGGCATTGTGTCTGTTTCTCTCTTACCTGGTCCACCACATTTTGGACAAGTTGTATTTACCCAATCTGTTAATTTAGAAAGTGGTGATTCACCATTATCTGTTGGCTCATAGCTCTCAGCATATGGAAGCTCTAAAGGCAAACTTTCCTCAGGAAGTGGTTGCCATCCACAATGTTCACAATAAACCATAGGAATTGGCTCTCCCCAATATCTTTGTCTTGAAAAGACCCAATCACGAAGTTTAAAGTTTGTTTTAGCATGACCAATTCCTTTTTCCTCTAAGTATTTAATCATAGCATCTATTGCATCTTTCACTTTCATACCGTTTAAGAAATCTGAATTTACCATCGTTCCATCATATATATCAGTAAATGCTTCTTCATTAACGTCTTTTCCCCCGCCAACTACTTCAATAATCGGCATTCCAAACTTTTTGGCAAAAGCCCAGTCTCTATCATCATGTGCTGGTACTGCCATGATTGCCCCTGTACCATATGTTGCTAAAACATAATCTGAAATCCAAATAGGAATTTCACGTCCATTTACAGGATTAACAGCCATAACACCTTTTAACATTACTCCTGTTTTATCCTTGTTCATTTCAGTTCTTTCAAATTCACTCTTTTTCGCTGCCTCTTTTTTGTAGTCTTCGACTTCATCTTTATTTTCAATACTTAATCTTTCTAAAATCTTATGTTCTGGTGAAAGAACCATATATGTAGCACCAAATAACGTATCTGGACGCGTTGTGAAAACGGTAACTTTCTCATCAGTGCCAGTTAATTGAAAATCAACTTCGGCACCTTTAGACTTACCTATCCAATTTCTTTGTTGCGTTTTTACTCTATCAATAAAATCTGTTTGGTCTAAATCATCATAAAGTCTCTCGGCGTATTCCGTGATTTTTAACATCCATTGGCTTTTTACTTTTTGAACAACTTCTCCACCACATCTTTCACAAACGCCATTGACAACTTCTTCATTTGCTAAGCCAACTTTACAACTTGTGCACCAATTAATAGGTACTTCCGCCTTATAGGCTAATCCATGCTTATAAAGTTGAATAAAAATCCATTGTGTCCATTTGTAATAGCTTGGATCTGTAGTATCCACTTCTCTATCCCAATCAAAAGAAAAACCAATTTTTTTAAGTTGACTTCTAAATCTATTAATATTTTGTTTCGTAACAATCGCTGGATGAATTTTATTTTTAATTGCATAGTTTTCGGTTGGGAGTCCGAATGCATCCCATCCAATAGGATATAAAACATTATAGCCTTCCATTCTTCTTTTTCTACTAATAATATCAATTGCCGTATTGCTTTTTGGATGACCAACGTGAAGACCATTTCCAGAAGGATAAGGAAATTCAATAAGTCCATAAAACTTAGGTTTAGTAAAATCAGTCCCCGCCTTAAAAGCTCCTTCTTTTTCCCATATATCTTGCCATTTTCTTTCAATTTCAGAAAAATTATAATCACTCATTCATTAATCCCTTCTTTCTCCCAAATTTGAGTCTCATTATACTACTAACTTATGTAAAAATCAAGAAAAATAGGGTGCTCTAGAAATAAAAGTTCACACCAGTTATGAAAAACTCTTATTTCAAAAGCACCCTCACTAAAAGCTTATTTATAATTCGGTCCAATAATAATTGTATAATCTACGCTACTTTTTCCTTCTACATCTTCAACTTTAGAAATATCAATTATTTTCTTTAATTTATCTAACACGGAACTTGAACCTGTACCATAATCTATGATTCTCGAAACTTCTGTTTTTGTGGTTTCATAATTTCCAATCTTAACAACGTAGAAATTATCTTCCTTTAACTTATCTACTAATTCATTAATTACTTTTGCACTAGTTCCGGCATTCAATAGTTCAACTCTTACAGCATCTTCAAGCGTTTTTGTTGAAATGACAGAGCTTGAAGAAGTTTCTGAAATTTTTTCTCCAGAAGAAATTACTTTATTGTAAAACATCTCATCAATCATATTCTTCACTTGTTCATAGTCTAAATAATAATATGATGTCTGATATCCTAATTGGCTTTGTCCCATTCTAGCAGAACCAGGTAACGTATTAGTATATATTCTATCTGTTCTTAATGCGATTGCATCTCCGATATAGTTCTTAGCAATATCCAAAGTAATATCTGTTTTCGTATTATCAACTGCAATGCCTATTAATGTGGAAAGCTTTGATATATTCTCTCCTTTCAATAATTCACCTATAAAAGATTTAACAAATTTTTGTTGTGCCTTTGTCCTCTCAACATCTCCACCAGGATATCCAGTACCATTATTATTTTGCCTAAATCTGCAAAATTGCTCTGCCTGAGAACCATTCAATTTCTGAACCCCTTTATTTAGATGAATATGAAGATTTTGGTATGGATCATCATAGTTCATATTAATCGGCACATCTACTGTAACCCCACCCATTTCATCAACGATATCTCTTAGTACTTTTGTTTTAAATAGTACATAGTAATTAATATCAATTCCCGTAATCCTAGTTACCTCTTCTTTTAATTTATCTAAGCTTCTAGAAGAATATACAGAATTAATTTTGCCATCCACAGATGCATTACCAACATTCGTATCACGTGGAATAGAAACTAAGTCTATTTCTCTAGTATTTGGATCATATTGACCAAGCATAATAAAATCTGTCAAATTACCATTAATTCCTAAGAATAAGCAGGTAACATTAGGTTTCAGTTGTTTTTTTTCAGAAGTCACTAAATTTTCTATAAAGTTCTTGTCTCCTGAAGCTTTTTCACTAACGTCTGCATGCCATCTTATAAAAAAGAATGTTCCTGCAAGAGAAACAACTGCAACTGATAATATAATTATTAAAATTAATAAAATTCTAAGAATAATCTTAACAGGTTTTTTCCAATCAAAATTGTTATTCATTTATTTGCTCCTTCTCATATATATGTATTATAACTTTTTACACTTAACTTTTTTATTATATCATAACTAATGTTTTCAAGCAATACAATTAAAACAATAATTTCAATAATAAATTATTATTATATAAAAAACTGGCAATAAAAGAGCCATTAATTGTGCTCACTATTCCATTTGCAAATGGTAATGAACCAAGTAAAGTGATTACCATAAAAATAGCATAAATTCTAATAATTCCAAGAATCACTCCAATTGCTAAACCTAAACTTTCATTAAATTGTTTTAACAATGGTAATTTCGCAATTAAATCCAATACTATAATAATAATTGCTAACAAAATTCTAGCTACTATATAGACAACTACAATAGCCAAAAGTTTCACTGCAAAGTCAACAATTTTTTGAACAATCATATTTTTTGCATTTTCTTTTATTTCATCTAAGCCAATTAATTCCACAATAGTCGTTGGTAAATTACTGATATATTCTTCACCAGTACTATCCAATTCATCATTTTCTTGACTATTTATTTCTTTATTTTTCTCACCAGTTAAATCCAATTGATATAAATATTCTGTTAGCCACGGTTCAAACGAAGTTTTTTCTCTAATCATTCCCATAACTGGTTTATAGAACATAAAAGTCATTGCCAAGGCAATAAAAAATGATAAAAATCCAAGTCCTGTTTTGATAAAACCCTTTTTATATCCCAAAAAGCCAGTCAATGCTATAATAGCAACAACAACAATATCCGCAACATTAAACATCACATACCTCCAACTTTTATAAATTCGGCAGTGTCCCTAAACAACAGTACTGCTGTCTTTCCATTGTCAAACAATGATATATTCTTTAACTGACCATTATATTGACACTTTTTCAAAAAATTTGCTGAAGAATTTAAAAATATGATTTTACTACCAGTATCAACTGCAATAACATCATTACAAGTAACCACTCTATTTGGAGTTTCTTCAATCATATATGTTTTAACATTTTTAGAATCATTAAAATTATAGATACATAGTTCACACTTAACATTAAACAAACTTTCTTCATTTAGTTTTACTGCTACTAAATTTTTTTGATTACTAATATTCGCATTAATAATATTTTCATCTTTAAAATTAATTAATTCTAAAATATTCTCATTCTTTAAAACGATTACATTTACATCCGTTAAAACAATCAAATGATTATTCTCATCAAATTCAATATCACTAATTAATTCATCGCCGTCTAAATCAATTTTCTTAACATTATTTTCAGAAGCTGATTGTACATCAATTAATTTCAATCTTGAAGTAAGACTTACCCCGTTAGTATCAATTTCAGCTATAGCTAACGTCTTGTTATCATTAGAGATTGCAACATCAATTGCATAGGTAGATGCCAAATAATTTGTAAACAGTTCTTCTCCTGCGCTTGAAAAAACTTTAATTAGTGATTTATATCCTGCTTGAGAATAAATAACTGCACTATATCCATTTTTGTTAATCGAAACTCCTAAAATACTAGCATTATTAATACTTGTATTCCATACTTCTTCATCCTTATTAATTACAAAGACATCAGTAGAATTCTTTTCAGCAATGATTGCATAATCTCCTGCTGTTTTTGATAAGACATCTTTAAAAGAAATAGACTTTTCGAAAACCTTTTTAACTGTATCAGAATATCCTTGAATTTCAGTTCCATTAATTATAAAGAAATCAGAATTAGTATTAAAAGCATCTACATAATTTTCATATTCAATTTTTCCTATTGAATCTGCAATTTCCCATTGCTTATTAGTAAAGAAGTCTATTATTTTATCATAATTTAAAAAAGTAAGTAAGCTAACAATTAAAAAAATAATAATTATGATTGTTACGAATTTAACTTTATTCAAAGGTACTCATCCTTCCCACTAAATCATTAACATCCTTTTATGTTTCTTATACATGCTGTAAATTTCTATAAATTAGTAACTAATATGTATATCATTTGTAAAATACCAAAATAACCGAATATTGGGAAAAACACGTTTATTAAGTTTGAGAATCCCATTCTAGCAAATATTATTCCGGAAATACAAATCATTACACAATTTCTTAAATAGTTCTTCTCCGAATTTAGCTTTAAAAAAGCATATCCTGAAGAATAGGCAGTTGTAAAAATAGCAAATATCATTACAAAACTATAATAGCTAAATAGAATTGGTCCAATTGATTTGGCTATAAATATTGTCGGCATTTCAACATATGCAATTTGCGGATAATATTTATTCATTGTAAAAAAGATTAACAACCCCGTTATGCAAAAAATAAAAAAAATTAAAGCACTCAAAACATATTTTTCGCTTTTATTTAATTGATATCTTTTTATTTCGATTATGATTGGTATCAACAAAATTGAATTATAACCAACATAAAGTATAGAGGCATGAAACCAGTTTTTTAATATTAAAAAATGATTCACGCTTTTATATTCTATTTCAACATTTTCCAAACCTCTACCAGAATAAAAGTACAAAATTGCTATCCCCAATAGAATAATAGGAACTAAATAGCTATTGATTTTTTCAAGACCGTTGAATCTAAATAAAAATGAAACAAAACAAATTACTCCAGCCAAAATAGTTCCAATCCAATAATTTAATCCACATTGTTCCTGAATATAAGTCCCAATACATGATAGCATGATGCAAAAGCATATAAAAGTAAATGCTTTTATAAACCAAGTAAATATTTTATTATTTTTAATGATTTTTTTATAGTCATATTCATTAATTTTATCAGAAATTGCTATGCTTAAAAAAGTTATTATTCCAAACAATATGGAAGACAAAACAATCCCTAAGATACCTTTAGTAGAAAATCTATTAAAAAAAGAAACTATTTCTTGTCCAGAAGCAAAGCCTGCACCTATTAAAGTTCCCACTATTATCATTGCACATTTTAGTACTTTCTTCATGTAACCTCCTAGTTATTATATCATATTAAACGCATTACCGTCTATATTAATTAAATTATATTATGTAATAATTGATTTAATTCTTTCTTTTTGATATAATACTTTCAACATGATTTATAATAGAAAGTGAGTGAAAACAATGAATTCTAAACAAAGGGCATACTTAAGAAAACTTGCTCAAAAAATAGAACCTATTTTTCAAATTGGTAAAATCGGTATATCAGACAATCAAATTGAACAATTAAATAACGCTCTAGAAGCAAGAGAACTAATAAAAATTACATTTTTAGACACCATTCCAGATGATAAAGAAACAATCGCAAATGAAATAGCTTCTAAAACAAATTCACAAATTGTCCAAATAGTTGGAAAAAAATTAACACTTTATCGAAAAAGTGTTAATAAACCAACTATTGAATTGCCTTAATAAAAAGGAAACGATTTCTCGTTTCCTTTTTATTTATCTTTTGCTTTTTATATTCATTTTACATTTGTATCTTTAATATATCTTTTGTGCTTCTATAAATTCTTTCGTACTTTAAGAAGCTTTTGTACCCATGCGCACTCTTTTGTAATTTAAAAATCATTTGTGCATTAATAGATTCTTACCAAAGCTCTAGCTGTCTCTGCTCTAGTAATGTTTTTGTTTGGTTCAATTTCTTTCATTGTTCCATCCTTCATACCTTCAAGCAAATCGTAGCTAGCTGCATGCAATAACAATCCTTTTTCTTCTTTTGTAAGTCCATCTATATCAGTGTAGATTAGATGACCAAGTTGGCTTTGTGGTATGCCTTTCATCTTGATTTGAACCTTTGCTAGCATGCATATCACTTCAATTCTTGTTATAGGTTGTTCCAAATCTTTTTCTGTGTACTTTCCTTTTTCAATAACTCCTTGCATTTCTGCTAGAGTAACAAACTTACCAGCCCAATTATGATAGCTACTCGGAATTGTTTCAAAATTAAATGTTCTATTAGTAGCAAGTCCCATAAGCATTTTTATGAACTCTGCTCTTGTAATAGGATTATCTGGTCTAAAAGATCCATCTTCATAGCCTTCAATAAAACCAATTCTTGCCGCAATTAAAATCTCTCTTCTATCTTCATGTGCAACTTCTTCTTCTTTTCTCGTTTGAGGATTATAGACCATTTTTACTAAGTCGGGAAAATCAACATTTCTCTTTACTTCAAATGAACTATTAGCAACCTGATAGCTAATTGGAGTAATGTTGGTAGTTTCATTATTATCATCATTAAGCTCTCCTGATGCCCTAACACTGCTATAATAAACATGCATTGATAGAGCTACTGTTAAAATACATATAATCAAAACTACTTTCTTCATTTTTTCCCTCCCTCTTTATCGCCATTTTATTATGAGTATTATTATTGTGCAACTGTTGTAACAGTATTGTAATATTTTTTTAATTTTTTCGTAATATTAATGAGTTCCTATTGAAGTACTATTGTCAAGAACTGATATTCCAACTTGATAGATAATTGCTGGTGCATACCCTTCTTTTAGTGTATTTATCATTACTTCATTATAAACACTATGCACATCTAATAGTGGCAATTTCATTAATTGATTCAAATTTTCTTTTTGCCATTGCGTTATATTGTTTGGCAAATTATAAGATAAATATTCTCCTCCATTACTATCTAAAGAAACAATATTAAAGCAAACTATCAAATAACCATCTTTATAATTTTTACTATCTGGAGATGTATTTTTATCTACTATTTTGCTAGCAGCAGGCACTACATATTTTCCATACCAATGACTAACATAAGTTAATAATTCTATTTCCGTTTTTGCAAATTGAGCAAGACTACTTTTTCCATATAAATTCTTAAATTCATCAATGTAACCAACATATGGCAAACTTAAATATTTACTAATTCTAACATTAGCAAGACTACCTATATTTCTGCTTTCCGTTGTACTATATTGATATCTATCTACAATCTTACTTATTTCTTGTAACTTTAACAATTCATTTTTTACCTCGGTCTTTAATATATTATTATCTCTAAGTTTCATTACTTTGTTAGATACGTCATCACTCAAAATATTTTTTTCTTTTCCCTTATCATTAATATACACATCTACTTCTTTTACTTCTTTACCATCTTTGCTTATATATATAAATTTTGGTTTCATATAAACTGCATCATTTTTTATTCCTTTTGTGTTAATACTAAAATAAAATGTTGTTCCTAATTTAATTCCATAATTATATTTTGATGGTTGATTTGTACTTTGACCAATAGGAATCACATCAGATTTATATTCTGTTTCTTCATCTTGAAATAAGCTTTTATGCCATTTTTCATCACCCGTTTGATTCGAACCATCTAAATTAGTAATAGTGAAATCATATAATCTTCCAACCACTTCAACATCATCTTTTTTGTTTACAGAAACAATCCCAAATCCATCAACATTTGCTTCAATAGTAGCTGCAATATCATATTTTCCCTCTTTTACCCAAACAGGAACTGTTAATTTATCTGCGATAACAATTTGCGATAAATCATGTACATTCAAATTATTAATTGAATTTGCTGTTATTAAATTTCCATTCATCACTGTATCAAATGGTATTTTTAATTTTACCGCATAATTTAGAATTCTTAATCCTTCAGAGCCTTTTACTGTAACCTTTAAAAAAACTTTTCCACTTTCATCTAAAACCCAATAATCTTCATTTTCAACTTGTCCAATTAATTGATTAGATAAGCTATTTGGAACAAGCATAATATCAATATCAAATTCAAGTTCAATCTTCTTATAAACAAATGCAATGTGTCTTCTATCATAACCGCGTTCAAATGTTGTTTTTACATTGTCAATCTTATCAATTATCTCTATAGGAACTTTTATCTCTGCAAATTCTTCTAAACTATCAACATATGTATATCCTATATACATATACATGTCTTTTCTCATGTCTTCCGCCATTGTAATAATTTCTTTTCCAATATCTTCTTTTGTAATTTTTGTTTTCATATTTGGAATAGTATTTCCTTTTTCATCGATGAATGAAACTTTTAGTCTAGGATTTCCTTCATCAATTTTTTTAATTGGAGTATATCCAATAATAATGTGAACTTTATTTTTCTCTATCTGACTTAAGTTATAAATTTTTCCTCTATTTTGATTAAGTTCTTCTCCCATGTATGAAATATAATAGTTTGGGTGTGTTTTTATTTTATTTCCCAAATATTGATATTCTTCTTTATGAATACCAAGTTTTTCTTCTAAAATATTTGTATCAACATCGTATGTATTTGATTCACTTAAGTTAACGCTTTCATTATATACAGCATTACCATTTTCATCATTTATTAGAATATGTAAAATGTGATTTTTATCAATTTTGAAACTTCCCGTATGCATTACTTGATTTTCATTTTCTTGCATACAATAAATTGTTAAACGTGCTTCGATATCTTGCTTATCGCTCGACTTTTGATAAACAAAAATAATTTGCTTTTTCGCACCATTCTCAACATCAGTATTATCAATATTAATCATTACTTCTGATTCCGTATTTGCAATTCCAAGTGGAGCACGTGGTATCATTAAATCATTTCTTACCATATTTCCTAAATATTCATATCCATCAATATTCCATGCATTCTTTATATAGCTTCCTGCATTTACATTTTCAAACAAACTATATGGCACTTGATTTTTTTTAATAACATTTCCCGTATCTTTGTCAACAGCAATGATAGATATTGAAGCCATTTTATTCGTAATATAATCCCATCCCTCATAAAGTGTTGCTTTAGTTGCATCATTTGTTATGGCCTCTAAATAATCAAAAGAATGTGCTCTTGTACTCATATCCGTATATTTAATTTTTGATTCTACTTTTGTCTTTGTTCCAGCTAAATTATGATATGTTTTTCCTGAAGTAATGTAATAAATACGTCCATTTACATTCACTGGAATTCCGCATCTTCCAGGTGTTAAATACATATACCATCTATCACCATCATTAGAAGGATTTCTTCCTGCCTGATTAATCACAATTTGATTTTTTACTAAAGAATAGCTAATACTATTTCCAAATTTATTCTTATACCAATCACAAGAACATTGATAAGTTCCATTAGTAAAAACATACTCTGCATCTTTCTCATAAAGAGCACATGCAATTTTATCAAGCCACTCCGATTTTAGGATACATCCATAATCGTCACTGAAGCTATACGCCACTGCCCTTGTTTCTAAATATGTAAGATATTCTTTACGCCATTTACTTTTATCTTTTTCTTTATTGGAATAAAATTGAAGGCTATAATTCTCTATTGATCCTTTTCCCACAATTTTTGCAGTCTTTTTTGCTCCATTCGTTCCTGGTATTTTAACAAGAAATAAAATTTCAGCTCTTACATCATAAGGTATTACTCCATCAATAATATCTTGCATATTCTTAGCTAAAGCAACATCGTTATTTTTGATTGCTTCCTCTTTTACAATTTTAGCTAATAAACTAACATCATTTTTGGTTAGTCCAAACTTAGTTACATCAGAATTATTAAACCACTTCGTCACATGTTTATATGTATTATCAGGAAAAATGGTTTTTCCTGATTTCACTACTTTATATTTCCCATTTTCCGCTTTATCAACTCCAAGGTACATTATTTGCTTATTAGAAGATTCTTCTATATGATTAATATAGTATTCCTTTGGAACCGCAATATATTTTTGACTAGTCCAGTCATACACTCTAATAACATACCTTGTTCCTGTTTCTTTGTAATATCCCCAGTATCTATATGCATTATTCGAAGTTGTACCACTATTCGATACTTTAGGTGGAGAGCTATTTACTTTATTGGTGTCAAAATCCTCTGCAAAAGATATTGGAATGAATAATAGAAAAATAAAAACAAGCAAGATTATAATTTTTTTCATCATTATCCCTCCTAGACATTCAAAAACAAATATAATATTTCTGCTATTTGTGCCTTTGTTAACAACTTATTTGGATAAAATTGTGAAGAAGCGTTGTCTTTGAAAAATCCTCTAGCAATAGAATGTTCTATTAAAGTTTCTCCAATTTCATCAGCTTTATCTAAATCAATATAATTCAATTCTATCATCTGTTGTTCATGACCTTGAATAATAATATCTACTTTTGCAAGTAGCACTGCAGCATCATAATTAGTTAACGAATCATTTAGTTTTTCTTCTTCAAAATCCTTCTCTAGAATTTTTTGTTCCTTTAAAAAATCAATCAGTTCCTGATTCGTTAATTCAGATATTTCTATTCTTGGCATACTAATTTTTAAAATTGATATTATAAAATCTTTTTGTGAAATATTATTTTCTGGATAAAAATAATTATCTTCATCAACAGTCATTACTCCTCTTTGCACAAGGTACGAAATATACTCACTTGCCCAATATGTTTTTGAAACATCATTAAATAAATCTTCTACAGCAGATTCATCATTGGATTCTTCTATCAGAACGTCTTGTGCGTCTTGTATGTTTTTCCATATAAAAAATCCGCTAAAAAAAACTATGATTAAAATAATGATTATGATAATAATGGATAATTTTTTCATAAAAAAGGCACCTCCACTTAACATAATTATATCATGTTAACGAAGTGCCTCACCATGGTAATTGTTGGGAAAAATAAATCATCTTCTCTATTATACTTGAGTAATGTAATTTCATTTTTCTCTTTTTTAAAATACTTTTTTCATAATATCGTCTTTGTCAACTCCCAATTTCAAAAGCTCATTAATATTCTTCCTAATAATATCCATTTTTTCATTTACTGTTCTATTTACTGTTAGCTTAATATTATCTGTAACAAAAGTTCCTTTTGTAGAAATTGTATTAATGGCTCCGCGCTTTTCAAGTTCTTCATATGCTTTTTTTACCGTATTTGGATTAATTCCAAGCGAAGTAGCAAGTTCTCTTATTGATTGTATCTGCTGCTTTGGCTTTAATATTCCAAGGCTAATTAATCTTTCAACTTGATTCACTATTTGCTCATATATAGGAGTTCTACTTTGATAGTCTAAATTTATCATCTCTTTTCTCCCTCCTATTAAATTGTATCACCTGAAAATTCGACGTGCAAGTTTTCACCACTAACTTTTATCTCCGCTGTGTCATTATCACTTACAATTGCGCTGTTGTATTCAGCATCAGTTTGCGCTAAAGAAGATATTTTTTCTGGAAAACTCGAATAATAGTCATCTGAAAATCCATTGATATACTCTTCAAATTCTTTTTGGTTATCTGAACAAATTTTATTTACTATTTCTAAAAATGCATCTATCTTGTCTGTATAGAAGCAAAATTTGTATGTACTAAATTTGATGCATTTAGAAATATCTTCTGGAATACTATTTTTATTTTCTAAGATAAATTCTGAAAAACTCTCCCTATTTTCTCTTTCTACTGCAAACCAAACTTTTTTTCTTGTATCTTCATCAAATTTATCAAATGAGTCTACCGTATAATAATTGTTATAGAATCCATTTTCTAAATATTCTATAGCATATCGATTATAACCAGCCATAAAAATTTTTTGAACTTCTTTATTCAAAATTACAGGATAATACATTCTAACTAATTCGTGATTTTTATATTCACTCAAAGAAACGTCTGCATAATTAATATTACTTTTCGCATTTAATATTTCTTTCAACGTCAATTCTTTTAGTGATTCATTAATATATTTTAAAAGATCAGAAGATTCTTTATTTGTCAATTTTATTTGTTCATTCGATATCACTGCATTATTTCCTAAAACATCGTTTCTATAAGACTCATCGAACATTTCCTGCAATATTTTTCCATTTAAATATACCATCTTAGTAAATTTTGTACCATTATTTTTAACTAAAGTGATTTCCATATGATAGTTTGCATCATTATAATAGCTGTAATTGTTTTTGGATTTAGCTAAAATTGCCATAAATGATTTCATTGCATCTTTATCTATCATTTTTGTGTAAAAACAATCATCAACATTGACATTTATTGTTTTAACATTATTGAGTTCTAGTTTTTTATCTATATTTTCATTTATACTAATTGCAATACTGTATATACCATATATTGCTACAATAGAGAAAACAACTGCAATTGCATTTTCCCAAATCTTTATTTTCTTACTTGTAATTAAATCAAAGATGATATAATAAACTAAAATGATGGAAACAACAATAATAGATATAGATAATTCTGTATACCCTGATATTGCTTTTAATATTGCAACAAAAGGAATTAGTGTAAGTCCTTTTACAATAAAATGAACATATTTATTTTCAAATGATTCTCCTGCCATTTCCATTTTTCTTTTATTAAATGCAATATATCCTATTCCAAAATATACTACTGAAAGAAGGAGCATCTTCCATAATGAAACCACATTATACTCATAAATGCCCTTGTTTGCAATTAAAAATGGTGCAGTATAGTCTTCAATTTTACTTACTTTCATTATTTCAATATCCTTGTTCATTAATGCATACTCACTACCTGACATACCATCTGACATAATATTTACATACCAAGTTGAGAAGGGAACAATAAAAACAATTAACATTGTTACTGCAATTTGTGTAACTAAATTTCCTGATAAGCTCATTGCCAAATTAGTAGCCGTAAATACAAATACATATGCAATCGTCTGAAATATTAAAATATCCCATGCCATACTTGAAAATACGATTCCTTTCGTTATTGAGCCAATTAATAAAGTTAGAAAAAACGTTACAAGCTGAATTAATAAAATCAGACCAATTCCACCTATTGTATTAGTAATAAAAACACATTTCCTACTAATAGGCATTGAGCCCATAAAATCTACACTATTCTTTTTATATACATAACCAAATAAACATATTGAAAAAATGAATGGTATGAAATACATTCCAAATATATTAACAAGACCTAATGTTTCAAATTCAAATGTATAATCCGTACTTGCAATTATCATCAGACTAGTAAACACTGGTACCAATATGAAGAAAAGTGCAATTGTCATTTTTGACTTCTTAATATTTTGAAATAAATATTTATAATTAAATAATTTGTTCAAATTCATAACCTAGTACCTCCATTTCATAAATAAATATTTCTTCAAGCGTTAAAGGTAAAAAATCTAAAATAATTGGATTCATCTCTTCTAGTAACTTTTCATAACCTTCTTTTTCCCCTTTTAAAATCACTGTTGCAACACTTCCTGTTTTCTTAAAGCTAAGAACATTAAAGTTCTGAAAATCTTTTTGAGAAAAATCATTTGGAAGAGACACTTGAATTTTAAACATATTTGTTTTAAGTGAGTCAATATCGCTCTCAAACAATATTCCACCTTTGTGTAGAAGCCCTAAGTTATCACAAATATCCTCTAATTCCCTCAAATTATGACTTGTCATAATAATGGTAGTTTCTTTCTTTTCCATTTGCTCTGCAATTATTTTTTTCATAAAATTTCTAATAACAGGATCGATTCCATCAAAAGTTTCATCAAAGAACATATAATCTGCATTCGTTGCAATAGCACAAATTAATGCAGTTTGACGTTTCATTCCTTTTGAAAAGTTTTGAATCTTTTGATTTTTATCAAGTTTTAGTTTGTCAAATAATTGATTAGCAAACTTCTTATCAAAATTTTTATATAATTTGCTATAAAAGGTAATCATGTCATTAATGGTATAACCTTTAAAAAAGAATAAATCGTCAGGTACAAAAACAAGTTTTTGTTTAAATTCCTCATCATCACTTATTTCTTTACCATCGATTTCAATACTTCCTGAATCTTTTTGAAATATACCCATTACAATTCTAAGAAGTGTGGATTTTCCAGCACCATTTGCACCAATAAGTCCATAAATGGAACCGGTTTTAATTGTACAGTTTAAATCTTCTAGAACTTTTTTATTTCCATAAGATTTATTAAGATTAGATATTTTAATCATATGCTTCCCTCCTACTGTTCTAGATTGTATCACTTGTACTAGTACAATGTCAATGTTTTTTTTTCATTTGGGGACGGTTCTTAAATTTAAAAATTTGTCATTTTGGGACATTTTTTCTTCTCCAATATTCATTTGGGGACGGTTCTTAAATTTAAAAATTTGTCATTTTGGGACATTTTTTCTTCTCCAATATATTTATGTTTATCATGAACGAAAAATTGCTCAAACATTCAGACAAATTGTAATTTACGAAATTTTGCCTATTCCTTTTTGCTAGATCACCAATAAATTATGTCACGAAAATAAACAAAAAGTATGAAAAGTAATAATACCTTTCATACTTTTTGGCTATTGATAATATAAACATTTATTAAAATTTTAGCTTACTTACTTCTTGCATTGTATCCATATTTGTTGATTTAATCATACCATTTGATACTGTATAGAATTTATCTCCGATATAAATAATACGTTCTATATTACCATATTTTGAATACCTATTTTCTGATTCATGTGTTATTTTACCTTTTAACGAGAAACCATTTTCTACATCCATATTATAAACAAGTGCTCCTGCAAAATCTATATCTCCATACATCGGAGTACCATCTTCATAATATCCTGCCTCTTTTGTTACGCTAACTGGAAATGCAAATATCTTTTTGCTCTCATCTAGCAATAACGCTTTATGATTGTACAATAATTCTGAATAACTTCCTCTTCCTCCAATTTTTACATTATGAATTTCTTTAGGATTTGAATAATCTGACACATCAAATATTGCCATCTTTAGTCCAGTTGCATATGCCACTAATTCTTGCTTACCTTCCCAATTAATGTAAGATTTTTCTACAGAATCTTCCCCAAAGCCAAGAAGATAATTTTTGCCAATTGGATGCAAATAACTACTGTATCCTGGTATTTTTAATTCTCCTAAAACTTTTGGTGCGGAAGGATTTTTCAAATCAATTACAAATAATGGGTCAACTGTTTTATACGTAACAACATATGCCTTATCACCCATAAATCTTGTTGAATAAATTCTTTCACCGCTAGCCAAATTTTCCAAGCTTCCAATTTGTTTTAGGCTTTCATCTAGGACATATAATTTATTACCTTTATCATCTGTTGTTGTGATTCTAAAGTTTTTATCATATTCATCCATCGAAAATTGATTTAATAAAGTACCATTTACTTTACCCGTTGCCACATAAGTTGTTTTTCCATCTTTAATCGCAAACTTATGAATATTGGTTGAAGTCTTTACTTCAGAATTACTTGAATCATCAATAGCTATTGCATCTACAGTAGCATAGAAAGCAATTGGGCCTCTATAACTATAGTGATAGTTTGCCTTGGTTACATACAAATGATCGGTTGAACAATAGATTTCTGTGCCTGCTCCTAAATATGTTTCAATGTTTACTTTGCTGTTACTATCTGCTAAATTCAAAGAAGTAATAATCATATAATTACATTGTTCCTCTTTTTCGAAATCTTTAAAACCTCTAATATTCTCAATTTCTACTTCACAATAATCTTGACTTTCCAAAGTATCTTTGTAAAGTGGCATAATATCATCTCTACGAAAATCATAATAATAAATATATTTATTAGACACTAAATACAAGTTATCTCCTATTTTTCTTGAAGAAACTAAATTACCTTCTGCTTCAACTTTTCTAATTAAATCATACGTATTTACATCATATATATATATTTCTGTAAATGTCTTTGTTCTATAAGGCATGTATGATATCATTTTCTTGGAATTAATAGCTTCAACTTCTTCAGCTATCGCTTCATCATTCATTCGTTTAGAACCATGTGCAATGACAATTAAATGCTTATCATCTAAAAACATGGAATCACCATAACTATAGTCTTCTTTATTATTTGAAAGTGCGATAGTCTTAATTAGTTTAATTTCGTTATTAACGTCTTCAAAGATTTTAACATCTTTTCTTTCACTATTCATATAATAAATTCTTTTACCATCTGTTTTTATAATATCTGATTCATCCACCCCTTTTGTTTGAACGTTTGTTTCAGAATAGTTTGAATCACTTGTTTCAGCTTCGTCACTTTGCCTTGTAGTAGACTTTATAGCGTTAAAATTGATAGAATTTGGCATTTCATTTGAAGTCTCAGCAACTGCAACGCCATCATATAACAGATCAGAACCACCATTTGTAAAATATTTCTTCTTGCTGTCTTGGTACTTTTTAGCACTTTCTTCAAACATACTAACTAGTTCTTCTTTAGAAGAAAAAGCTAAAAGTTCTCCTTCTTTAGATGTGATTTCTTCTACACTATTAACACTAGTATCATTTTCCCCAGCTATTTTTACTTTTTTGTATCCATTAATATTTACACCTGCAGCAACTAATAAAGCCATGCAAACACCAATGGTCACTGTAGAAATAATCTGTCCCCTTTTTCTCCTATAAAGTTCTACTTTTTTCATAATACTATTCACCCTCTCCTCATTATTCTTCATAAGAAAATCCCTCCTTTTCTAAAACTTCCTTAAGAGAATTTCTCGCACGATAAGCTAAATTTTTTACTTGCTTATTGTTTTTCTTTAGTACTTTTCCTATTTCTTCATATGACATACTTTCAAAATATAGTAAATGAATTACTTGTGCATAGACTCCATTAATTTTTTTCATTGCCTCTCGTATATGTTTTGCTTTGTCATTCTTAATAATTAAATCTTCAAGTCTTGCTTCATCTTCTATATCTTTATCAAAACAAACTAATACTTTATTCTTTTTTAAGGCATTTAATGCCTTATTTCTACCAATTTTAAATAAATATGTTTTAAATGAAGATTCCCCTCTAAATAAATGCTTATGTACAATCAATTCCATGAATGTATCTTCCATAATATCCTCTGCTAAAGTAATATTATTAACAAAGCCATTAATAAAAAACATTAAGTTATCCCCATACATCTCAACAATCTCATTTAATGCTTTCTCATCACCTTCAAGAAAACGGCGGTAGCTACTTGCACCGTTATCCATACAATCCCCCCTTACCCTCTACAAGAAGTTTACATCTATTAGACAAATAAATCTAGTAAAAGTCTCAGTTTTATAAAAAAGTTTTATAAAAACTATTGACTATTTTCAAATGTTATTGTATATTACTATTGTTCACGCGGGAGTAGCTCAGTTGATAGAGCGTCGCCTTGCCAAGGCGAAGGTCGCGGGTTTGAGCCCCGTTTCCCGCTCCATACTATCAGAAAAGGGACTTTTTCGAAGTCCCTTTTCTTTGTTATTTAATTCAACATCATAAAATGTAATTATCTTAAGACTTTTTCCGTAATGATACTCATAAAAAATATTAAAATCAGTGATACATCGAATGAATAATCTGCGAATATATATTTATATTTTTCGCGAAAGCTATTCATATTTACTTTGATTTTAAATATTGTAATAATCTTTTCTCTTGTTTCTTTATTAATTATCATTTTAATAAGCAAGACAAATCCTATTGTTAAGAAAATGAGTAATGTTGCCACTGCACTCATAACTCCTATTTCAGGCAAAACAAGTTCAAGTGCAGCAAAGCCATTGTTTAAAAAATGAATAATCATTGTTAATTTTATATCACCAGAATACAAATAAATTGCTCCAAATAATAAGCCCATCACAAATGCAAATAACCCTTGAGACAAATTCATGTGTAGCATTCCAAATAAAAGTGCAGAAAAAAGCAAAGCAAACGTATCTCCATATCTATTAGAAAAGCTAATCATGGTCTTTCTAAAAAACAATTCTTCAAAAATTGCAGGTGTAACAGCTAATGCGATTACTAAAACAATTTTACTTAATAAACTAGAAGAAGCATTTACATGAAACAAATCAGTTGTATCATAATCTAATCCTAACAGCGGATATAGTAATAAACTTAAAATAAGCTGCAACGAAAATACTAAAAATAAGGCAACTAAAACCAACTTTACTTTTCCTTTTAAACTCATCTTATGGCGAGCAATACCAAGTACGTTTATACTTCTATTTTCTTCAGTATCAAAGACATTATTTGCTACTTTCTTGCTAGTATAACTTGATACAAATATGGTGGCAAGTCCAAGCGAAACAATTTGTAATAATATTTGAAGAATCATTGTAATTTCAGTTTCACTGAGAACATTTCCAAGCAACGTAGATAACGTTAAATTACCTACTAAAGAAAGTAAAGTCTGAGCTCCTACATAAATAATAATAGCAACGCCAATGACAAACCCAAAGTTTTTCATTTCTCTTTTATTTAAAAATTCTTTTCTTTTTTCTTCTTTAGATTTAACATTTTTATCTTTTCTTCTAACCTTAGTATAATCTAAAATACCATTTTTAAAAATCTTTGAGCAGTAATTAAAGGTTAGTGGAATTGCCACAATTAATACAATTAAAGAAATCAAAATTTGTATTACATTTGCTTGGCCAATCACCATCATTCCTGGTACAAAATATGCAGATAGAAGCGGAATACATGAAATAACATATAAAAGTACACTTACCTTTTCATATGGACTTAAAAAATAAATCGTTGAAAAATAGGCTATCATCATAATTAATAAGAGTAATGACATTGAATTTCCAGCTTCTGCCGTTGATGATGTCTTTGCAGCAAGCGTCGCTTGAATGATGCAAAGCAATATTAAATTTAAAACATTATAAACTATCAGTGCCAAAATGTAATATACAATATCACTACTTATTGAGCTAGATACCATAGAAGCAGTTAGTGAAAAATCCATGTCAATTGACTTTGTTACATTTAAAACTAATGCAGCTATAAAATAATACGCAAGTATAAATAATCCTTGTAAAGTAAGCCAAGCAATATTGCTAAAAATTTTAGCAAACAAATACTCTTTAGCTGAAACAGTGGTAAGTACATATTCCGTTGACTTTGATTGTTTCTCGCTCGCAATTTCGTTAGCCATTTTGGAAAATATAAAAACAGTTATAATGTATGTTAAAGCTGATGAAAGCAATTTTATTATTTCTTTTGTATTAGAATCATCTGCCTCTACTGAAAGCATAATTCTATTTACCGTTAAATCTCGTTGCAAAATTTCAAGTGAATCATTACTTACATGATACTTTTTAGCTAATAGAGTATTTCTAATTTTAAACAAACTATCCTTTATTGGATTATAATAATCAATGCTAATTCCTTCCTTTGATATAATAGAAACTCCAAAAGCTTCTTCTTCATCTTTTTGTACTTCAATTACCACGAAATCATCTGGAATAGTATCTGCTGTATAATCATTATTTTCAATGCGATTTATTACATATCTACTATCTCCAGACATATCATTTGCAAAACTTTCATATATCAAATTCGACTCATCAACCATTGCAATACTAAGCACTTTTTCTCTATCTTTCAATTTTAGAAGAGAAGTAAGATTCCCCCAATTTACAATCAAAACGATTCCAATTAAAGTCATAATGTTAAAAACAATAAACCACTTATTTTGTATATTTTTATAAAGCGAAAACTTAATTATTTCTTTCACTTTGTTGTTATTCACAAGCATCACCTACCTTGTCTATAAAAATATCATTTAAAGATTCTACTTTGTTTCCGTTTATTGTATAATCACTTAATATTTCTTTTAAATTACCTTGTAATAGAGAATCGCCTCTATTAATCATTAATATTTCATCACAAATGTTCTCAACATGACTCATTACATGTGATGAAAAAATAATTGTTTTACCTTCTGATTTGAGTTTTAATATTGCTCTCTCAAGTTCTTCTACACTTACAGGATCCAATCCTGAAAAAGGTTCATCAAGAATAATAAAGTTTGGATTATGAAGAACTGAAACAATAAATTGAATCTTTTGCCTATTTCCTTTTGACAATTTCTTTACTTTCGTGCTTAGATGTTCAATGATATTAAATTCATTCAGCCACTTATTTAGGTTTTCAAATGTTTCTTTCTGATTCATTAGCTTTAATGAACCATAATACTCACATATGTCTATTACCGAAAACTGAGGTAAAATGCTCCCTTCTTCTGGTAAATATCCAAAAGTATCCAGTACTTTTTCATCTATTTTTTTACCATTATAAGTTATTGTGCCTTCAGTTGGTTCGATTAGATTTAAAATCATTCTAAAAATTGTAGATTTCCCAGCTCCATTCCTTCCAATAATTCCAAGAACTTTACCATCATCTACCTTAAAAGAAATATTTTTAACAGCCGTAACCGTGTCAAATTGTTTTGTTACATTTTGAAATTCTAGCATTCTTAACTCCTTTAAATTTTTATTCTATGGTAGTCAACCACATATAATAATATTATTTCTCCCATAATTAGTTATTACTTATTATCAAAGAACAATTTTATCATTATTTACGATTTTTTTCATTATTTTTTATTTAAAATTTCATTATTAGGTAACAATACTCTGTAAGAGATTATTCCTTGTCCAATATGCAATCTAAAATTTTCAACTACATGAATGATATCTACTACAATTGCAAAAATATCGTAAATTATCTTGACATACGCAAAAAAATAAGTTAAAATACTACTTGCATGTGACAAGATGGTGGATGTAGCTCAGTTGGTTAGAGCGCCAGGTTGTGGCCCTGGAGGTCGTGGGTTCGAGTCCCATCTTTCACCCCATGTTTTAAAATATATATTGGGCTGTAGCCAAGTGGTAAGGCACCAGACTTTGACTCTGGCATTTCGGCGGTTCGAATCCTCCCAGCCCAGCCAAAAATCAAGCGATTTTTACGAAATTTGAGGAAACTCAAAAATAATTAAAAGTCGTTAAGCCTAGTATCCAAGCTTGTTTGGAGACTAGGTTATTTTTTTATCAAGTTTTGATAAGTTCCAAAAAGTCTTAAATTTGTGTTCCAAATTTATGTTCCAGAAATGTTAGCTTTCGATTTACTCTTGGAAAGGAGACAGAAAATGGAAGCTAAATTCTATAAGCTGAATGAATCTTTAGAAAATTCTTATTATCAAATCCCACAAGAATTATTTGATAACCCGCTCTATCAGAGTTTAAGCTTAGAAAGTAAGGTGCTATATGGCTTCCTACTTAGCAGAATGAGATTATCTGCAAAGAATGGCTGGATAGATGATGAAGGCTATATCTTCCTTATCTATAAACGAGTTGATGTGCAGAAACGATTAAATCTGTCAGATAAAACCGTTACAAAAGCATTCAAACAATTAGCCGAAGTTAATTTAATACAAGAAAAAGTGCAAGGAATGAACCGACCGAATCTTATCTATATAGGTAAAATAACTCATCAAAACCCGCCAGAAAACTGGAGTCGTAAAAATTACGAGTCCGGACACGGAAAAAGTACGACTCCGGAGTCGGAAAATTTACGACCAATATATATAGATAGATATAAAGAGAATAGAGATAATAATGCTCACGCACTAAAAAAGGATAATAGGTTCAGAGATGATTCTGGACAATACAATGATTTAGATAAATACATAGCAAATTATATTGATGATTAAAAGAAAAGGAGTGTCTTGAAATGGAATTTAAGTATGTTAAAAACAAAGATTGGTATATACCTGATATACAATGTAGTTCAAATAGTAAAAAAGAAAATATAGGCAAATATGGACGAATGAGAGAAAGATTTTTGAAAGAGCATAAGCATAGCTTGTATGATCATTTGGTAGCAAGTGAAAAACTGGCAGCTCATCTATCGAATATAGATAAAGAAGCAAGAAATTATTTACATCAATTGATTAAAGATTTAGCTGAGCAAGAAGATGTTGATGAGAAATTAAAAGCTAAAAATCAAATTGAATGGATGCAGAAGATGAACAATATCAAAAATCGAGCAGAAGAAATTGTGATAAATGAGTTAATTTATTCGTAGCGGAGCACTGTGTGCTCCATAAAAACTATAAGTAAACGGAGGAAAAAATATTATGAATGAATACGGATTATTTAATACAGATTGCATTGAACTTGGAGAGATAATTGATAAAGCAAAAGTGGCATTGAGATATAAAAATAAAGAATATAAAAACTTGCTTGACGAGGTTACTGAGTTGAAAGAAAATCATCCAAATTTGCAACTACTTTTTGAAGATGATGATGACATTTCCCTATCAAAAACTGATTGCAAAATACTCCAGAAGTTAATCAACTTGGAACTCGAAATTCGAAATTTTGAGGAACAAGAAATCTTCTTTTGCGGTGGTAAGGAAGCATATTTTTACTTCAAAAACATTGGAATATTAAAAGAAAAATAGCCCTAAAAGGCAGGATTGCAAGTGCGTTGCAAAACTTAAAGCAAGCAACGCATTTGTACTCCCATACAAATGCAATTGCTTATGGGCAAGCCCAAACCCAAATTAGGAAAGGATGTGTTAGAAATGAGACAAAGGTCAATAAAAAAGCAACTCTGGTTAAATCAAAATGAAGATAAAATTTTGAAAGTCAAAGCATCAAAAGCAGGTCTTTCTGAAGCCGAATTTTTACGAAGTATCATCAAAGGATATAGGATAAAAGAACAACCCAACGAGATTATTCTTAAGTTTATGAGACAACTATATGGCATAGCAAATAATATCAATCAAATAGCAAGAGATACTAATTCTTTTGGTATGGTTCGTCCAGAAGATTATGAATATATCAAAGAAGAAATCTCCAACTTTATATTAAATTTTGAGAAAGAAATCTATACAAGAAAGAGGTGATTTTGTGGCAATAATTAAAGTAAAAAATATCAACGATAATTTAGATAATGTAATAAATTATGCCAAGAACGGAGAGAAAACTGAGCATGGAATTTTAGTTACTTCAGTTAATTGTACTTCTAAAAATGCTTACGAAGATATGATGCTTGTAAAGAAATCTTTTCATAAAGAGACAGGTCGACTTGGTTATCATATAATACAATCTTTTGAAGGAAAAGAAGTGTCACCAGAACAAGCAAACGATATTGGAGAGCAACTTGTAGAACAACTTTTTGGAGATAAATACCAAGCAATTATATGTACTCATACAAATAAGTTTAATGTTCATAATCACATCATTTTAAATTCCGTTTCATTCATAGATGGAAAGAAATATCATAATTCAAATGCAGAAATTGCTCTACTAAAAAGAAAATCAGATGAGCTATGTAGTGATTACGATCTATCAGTTTTAGAAACACCCAGAGCAAGAAAAACTGTTGAAGTTTTTGATAAAAGAATTGCTAAATATAATCGAAGCGATGGAAAAATGCAAAAAATAAAAGCCGATATTGATGAGGCTATACAAATTAATAATACATTAGGAGACTTTGAAAAATATCTCGAAGCAAGAGGGTATTACTTCTTCCAAGACAAGAGATATTATACAATAGAGTCTCCTTATTTTTCGCGTCATATTAGATTAGAAAGAGCTTTTGGAGAAGATTATTCAAGATATAGCATTGAAGATAGAATATATGATGAAAACAAATCACAAGAAGCTAGAGTTACCATCAACATGAAATATGCTGGTAAGAAGTATAGTGGACCAAAGATAGACAAAATTAGACTAAAATTTAGTCCATTCTATCGTCGCTATGTGCATTGGTTATATGTACTTGGTAAGCTTCCATGTAAAAATCAATATGAGTCAAAATCTTCAGAATACTATAAACAAAAGCAAGAGAGCATAAACATTATGGAAGAATTTAGCTTCATTGCTAAACATCATATTAAATCTACTGATGACCTAAAAATTTGTGAATTATGGTTTGAAAAAGAATTAGAATATAAAAAAGGAACTCGTGAAGAATTATATGTAAAATTGAAGAAAGCCTCTACTCCTGAAGAGAAGCTATCAATCAAAAATGAAGTTGGATTTTTGACTCACGAAATTAATCAAGATGCTAATGAGCTTAAAGTGTGTAGAAGATTTATGAAAAGACAAAAGGTTGTGAAAGAAGAAGTTAAGAAGGTCAAGGAAGCTATAGCTATTGCAACAATTGATAAAAACATTAATAATGATGATAGAGTAAGATAGTACTAATTTAAGCCAAAGAATGTTTTGTTCTTTGGCTTAAATTATTTTTGCGTATTAACTTTTAGTAACGCATCTTGTGCATAATATCAAAATATTGCGATCATTCTAGAATAATGATATTTGTTCATTATCCTTTATTTCTTTTTTATATGCTTTAATAATATCTTTCATATTATAAAGTATTCCATACTTATCACATTCATTAGTAAATACTTTATATAATGATTTATAGTTAGGAACAGCACAATTATATCTTTCTCCATAATATTTGATATATTTTTCTTTTAAACCTTTAAAATGTTTATCTAATTTTTCAAAATAATAATCTCTTTGATTTTCTCTTAAAGTCATTCCCATATATGTATGAATAAACTTTGCTCCACTTTCATAAGCCTTTTTAACTAATTTCTTAATATCTTCTTCATCATCAGTAATAAATGGTAAAACTGGATTCATCATTATTCCTGCAAATATACCATTATCGGATAATGTCTTTATTGCTTCAAATCTTTTAGAAGATGTACATACGTGGGGCTCAATTATTTTAGATAATTCATCATTAGGAGTTGTTATTGTAAATTTAATTATTACATTATTCTTTGAATTAATTTCTTCAAGTAAATCTAAATCTCTTAAAATCAAATCACTCTTTGTATCAATAGAAACTCCAAAGTTATATTTTGATATAAGTTTTAATGCTCCTCTTGTTTGCTCATATTGTTTTTCAAGTGGATTATAAGTATCAGACATTGATCCAATACCTACAACACCTTTTTCTTTCTTTTTAGATAATTCACTTTCTAATATTGCAAGAGCATTTTCTTTTCCTTTAGGAATATCAAAATTATCTATATGATAACAATTACTTCTACTATCACAATATATACACCCATGAGAACAGCCTCTATATAGGTTCATACTATAATCTATACCATACCAATCAGAACCATATTTGACTTTTGATAGTATAGTTTTTGCTTTTACAAATTCCATATTACTTAATTAACTTCTCAAAGGCATTTGCATTTAATATTGTATTTGAAACAAATTTTCCTTTATAAAAGTTTGCCCAATTATTAAATATACATGGTGCATTTTTTGCTTTCTCTAACGAATCTATTTTAATAAAGTTTAATTTGATACCTTTATCTTTAGCA
>JAFUGH010000053.1 GCA_017469465.1 Clostridia bacterium
GTTATATACCAAGCTTTGTTAGATTCTCTTACTTTTGGTAAAGCCATTCCAAGTGAAAAGTTCTTATCAGCATTTGTTAATTTTTCAGCAGATGTTGGAGCTGATAAATTTGACTTATCAGGATCAATATTTTGTAGACCTGTAGAATCAGCTGCAGAATCTTTTACTGTACCTTTTGTTGTTCCCATATATTTTGTTTGTCCATGGTTCTTTGCATCAGCAATCTCTATGTAGATTTGTTCAGCTGTTCTTGTTTCACCAGAAATACCATGTCTTTCCATTAAGTTTGCATATTTGTTCATTACAGCCATAGAAACGTTATCAACGTTTTGTGTGAATTTAGCGAAGTTTGCACTATTTGGTGCATTTAAACCGTTAAATAATACGATAGCTGCTAAAATAATTATTACGATAATTGTAATAATTAATGAGATTAAAGAAATACCTTGATTTTTCATAATAAAAATCCTCCTTAAAATTTTAATTTTTTTAATGTCTAGAGTTCTACTCTAGTTTTGTGCTCGTCCAACGAGTATACAACTCTAGACGGCAGTAGTTTTATTTGAGACATTATTTAAACTAATTTCTAGGTTCGCGCAATACCCAAATCTTACTTTAAATAAGTCTTAAATAACTTTACAATTAGAATTATATATAAATGATTATAAAATAGCAATACCTTTTTTCATTAAATTAATATTACCTAAATGTTACATTTTTGTAACTTTTTGTAATGTATAAACCTATTATACACCATTTTTGAAATTTTTGCAAGTTATGTTTACCAAAATGGTGAATGAGGCTACTTCTTCACTAAATTCCGTATGCATCAAATAAGAAGTTACCCATGTATACTTCCATGATTGGTTTTAGAACGATAATCATGAATGCGATAATAAATACACCAGCAATTGCCATAGATACTTGTGGAATTGTTGCCATAATTCTCGCCATGGTAATTTCGATATCTTGTGAAATATAATCAGTAATTTTATACATCATCGACTTAATATCTGTTTCCATACCTATTTTTAACATTTCAATTGTCATGCTCGGCATAAATTCATATTGTTCAAAAGGTTCTACCCATGATAAACCTTGGCTTAAATTGTTTTGTGCACTTTCAACAATCGCTAGGAATAAGTAGTTTTTAATAACAGATTTACTAACTTCCATAGATTCATCCAATTTTGCGTTGTTTTCTAAGTTTAACTGCATCGCCCTTAAAAACTTTTGTAAATCAAGTCGTATCATTAGCTGTCCAAAAATCGGCATTGTATATTTAAATTTGTCAACAGCAAATCTTCCATTTGGTGTTCTATACCACGTAATAAATGCTGCAATTAACCCTGCAATGATTACTGCACTTATGTACCAATAATGACCTAATACTTCAACAAAATTTGCAAATGCAAGTGTTGCCGCAGGAATTTGATCTTCAACGCCTAACTCCGTATATAGGTTTTTCATTACTGGCAAACCATAAACAACAGCAACAATTGACATTATGATTAATGCAAGAATTGTAATTGCTGGTTGCATAATCGCTTTTCTAACTTTTCGTTTAATATCTCGATTGTCTTCTAATGATTTTAGCGCCTGAGCAAGTGAATCTGCAAGTGAGTCTGACATTTCACCTACTTTTATAATATTGATATACAATGGTGAAAAAACTTTAGGATAATGCTCCATTGTAGAATAGATATATTCACCAGATTCAATACCATTTAAAATATCTGCAATAATTTCACGCAAATATGGATTTTGTGTATTTTCCAAAAGCGTTGTAAGAGCTCTAACATTTGTAAAACCAGCCTTTTTTAGTAGATGAAAGTTTTGTGTAAACGCAAGAATTTCTTCATATTTTACTCCGCTACCAAATTTTAAGAACGGAATTTGTACATCTTGCTTTAAAACTTTCTTCTTAGCCCTTGCCTGTTCCATTTGTTCATTCAGTCTAGAAACAGTAGCACTTGTTACTTGATTCTTTTTCTCAGGTCTCGCACTTTGTGACAAAATGTTTCGCGATAGTTTTACATTAATCGGGGTTAGTCCATTATCTTTAAGTCTTTTCATTACATTTGCTTGCGATGTATCAGTCATTCGACTTCTAACAATTTTTCCGACTTTTCGTTGCCGCCCTAAAACTATATACTGGCATGTCTATTTACTCCTTTCCGGCTATGAATATACTAGAACGTCAATTTCTTTCTAACCTCTTCAAGTGTTGTATATCCTTCTAAGACTTTATTAAAAGCATCAACAATCAGTGGTCTATAACCTTCTTCATATGCTACCTTTCTAATTTCTGATAGAGGTTTATTATCAACAATTAGTTCTCTGATTCTATCACTTACTTCCAAAATTTCATATGCAGCTATACGATTGTAATAACCTGTATTGTTACATTTCTCACAGCCAACAACCTTATATGTACTCTTGTTTTCAAGATTGAATTGATATTCGAATCTCTTTCCAATATTTTCAATGGTTTCTTTTTCTTCCTTTGTAAATTCTCTCTTTTGAGCACAGTATGGACATACTCTTCTAACAAGTCTTTGTCCAATTGAAGTTGCTAAAACACTTCCTATATCGTAGTTAGAAACACCTAGTTTACGAAGTCTCGTAATTGCTTCCAAACTATCAACTGTGTGAAGTGTTGCTAAAACGAAGTGACCAGTTTGACCTGCTTGTACTGCAATTTCTGCTGTTTCTTCATCTCTTATTTCTCCGACAAGTATAATATCTGGGTCTTGTCTAAGAATGGTTCTTAGAGAATCCGCAAATGATACATTTGCATTTATCTCTATTTGGTTTAACCCAGGTAATCTAATTTCAACGGGATCTTCAATCGTAGTAATATTTATTTCAGGTCTATTTAATTCGTTCATCGCGCTATAAAGTGTGGTTGTTTTACCTTCACCTGTAGGAGCTGTAATAAGAGTAATACAGTTTCTTTTATTAAAACATTTTTCCATTATTTCTGCTGTATTGGAATATCCTAGTTCTTCCAATCCTTGAATATTTGCATCTTTCTTCATAAGTCTTAGCACCATTTTTTCACCGTAAATGTTTCTTTGTGAAGATACACGGATATTATAATCAGGATACATGATAATTCTACCATCCTGTGATGTTTGCTTTTCCTGGTGCATGTTAGAAATAGCTTTCAATCTACCAATTATCTGATTTTGCCTTGGTTTTTCAATACTTGTAATTTCAATTAACTCACCATCAATTCTAAATCTAACTCTCATTCTATTATCCATTGGCTCAAAGTGAATATCACTCGCTCTTTTGCTCATTGCTGATCTAATAATATTATCTACTAATTGAGAATTATCTTGCCCAAATGTATCATATGCTTCTGGTGTATCAACATTACTTTCAAGAGACTTCACTATTTCATCTATATATGATGCAAAAGTAACATACTCTTCCATTGCAATTCCCTTACTTAGAAGTATTAATCTAATCATATTTTTGGTATTTCTATCGTTAGGGTCTGCAAAAGCAATTTTTAATTTATTTCCTTCAATTTCAAATGGCATAACTTTATGTTGCTTTACTATATCCATTGATAGATAATCTGTAAACTTAAAAGTCATTGAGATTGGATCTAGAATGATTGGCTTGGCTTCTATTTGTTCCGCGATTACGTCTAGCAATTCTTTGTCTGGAACTAACTTAAGCATATGAAAAGCTTCCCCTAACTTCACTCCTGGATGTGCCTTTTGATAATTAACTGCCTCATTAATGTCTGAATCTTTGATAAGACCTCTTCTAATTAATTCAACCCCTAGTGGTGGTCTATTTTTTGCTTGATTATCAAATAATGCCATTATTTTTTCCTCCTCTTTTGTATTATCCAATTTTTCCTTAATATTATTTTATTACTTTTAAAGTACACAAGTCAACAAAAATTGACAAGTTCATATATTTACCAAATAGCTCTTACTCTCCAGAATACGATGCACCCAACATTTCTGCAATTTGAGGTGCATTTTCTACATCTTGTGAATAAATACTTTGAATTTTCTCTATTGAAGAAGTTTGTCTATTATATGAACTTGCGCTTCGTCCAAACAATAATATTCCATAAAGAGAAAATATTAGCATTGTAAAAAATGCTGTCATCGTAAGAGAACCAGTTTTCTTTTTCATATCATATCACCTCAATATCCTCTTCCAACTTTAAATCTTTGCGTTTTATTTGCAAATGATTTACCATAAAAATACTTTACAGTAACAATAAAAACATTTTCATTTATGTCATAATCAAATTTCGCATCTAACATATTTTCAGCAATTAAAACATTGTTTCTATATATTTCATATTGTTTTTCTTGCCTATCTCCACTTGTTAGTGCATATAAATATTTAATTGAATATTTTACGCCATTATCAAATCTTACATAATCATCCGAAAATTCTTCTACTTTGTTGGAAGCCTTTATATCATTTAGCATAAACGAATATATCTTAATACACTCATTTGAAACTTTTCCTCTATTAGTTGCTTCAACAATTCTTGAGGTAAAGTTTGCAGAAATAAATGTAAGCACTATTAAAATAATCATTAAAACTATAATATAAATAGTTAATGAAGCTAGTGTAACACCTTTATTACTTTTCATAGCAATACTCCTTTACTCAACTACTTTCAAAGACTTTAATTCTATATTGTACTTTTGATTATCATTTGGCGCTTTCGTAAACTCAACGTTTACCGTTACCAAAAATACTTTATCGTTGTACAACGTAGTTCCATTTTTTATTTTTTCAACTTTCACTCTTGACACCATATTATTTTCAGTGTGTCCAAAATCCATAACTCCGGTTTCACCTGATTGAAGAATCTCTTCCATTTCTCTAATTGCAAAATCCATTGCCTCATTTCTTTGCAAAATTAGTCTATATCTATCATATGAAGCATTAACAAGAGAATTAGTAGCAATTAAGAATATCACAATAATCGCTAATCCAATAACGATTTCGATTAATGAATAGCCTTTGTTTGTCTTCATGATTTTATCAACTCCTAAATTATAATAAAGTTTAATGTGTTAGCGATATATGGTTCAATTATTAATACCATAATAGTGGCAATTGTTAAATAATACCCCCATGGTATTTCTTTGTACCTATGTATTAATATTCCTACTAGCGTTACAAATGTTGATATCACAATGGATGTAATCTGAATAGGAAAACCAAACATTAAACCTATTAAAGCTAAATATTTAATGTCTCCATACCCTATTGGAACTTTATTTTCATCTTTGTATAGCACACTGAATAACTTATCCAAAATGTAGAATATTAATGGAACAATAAGTGCATAAACTGTGTATCTATAATCAAAACTTTTTGTGTAATAAGAATATAGTAAATGAAATATTGCAACAAATAATTCATATATACATAGTCCATTAGGAATTTCATATTTTTCTTTATCAATTCCAGCAATAATAAACATACCTGCAATAAAAAGGTAAATAAAGCATAAATTTACTATATTTTCGATTCCATGTGTTAATGCAATTGCTAAAAAAACAAAACCAGAAAAAATTTCTAATAATAAATATCTAATCCTAATTTTTTCACCACAATATCTACATTTTCCACCTAAAAAAATGTAACTCAATATTGGAATTAAATCCCAAAAGCCAAGCTTATGATTACATGAAGTACAATGAGATCTTCCATAAACAATATTTTCTTTTCGTGGAATTCTATACACAGCAAGTGTAAAAAAACTTCCAAATACAATTCCAGTTAAAAAAATAGCAACATATATAATAGCATCCATAATTTACCTCTAAATAATTTATAAAAGGGATATACACTTTTTCAAATGGTGCATATCCCTAAAAGTTTATTCCACATTACCCATTCTTCTTTGTGCAGCTTCTTCACTAGTTTCTGTTTCCCCATTATTCACTAAATTCATTTCATCTTCAGATAATGGATAGTCCATATTCTCATTTTTATTTTCATTTGATGTTTCGTCACTTGAAGAATTATTATCATCATCAGACTCAGAAATTGCAACTGAAACTCCAACTCTTTCTGTTGGTATATCAGTCGTACTATCTATTGTTCCAAACGGCGTATATTTACCAGTTTGAATTCTAACTTTATTTTCAGCATCAATAATTTGTCCTGCATTTGCTTCATGGGTAACTGTAACTGCGCTTATTTCAGATATTCTATCAGTAGATGATACAGAATAAGTTTTCATATTTGCTTTAACGTACTCCTCACCTTGCGGTACTTTCTCATCATACGGAAGCTGATCTTTAAAAGCAAACACTGTAACAGCTGCAAACACCACAATTATTATTAAAGCTATTCCGATCTCTCTTAATATACCAAGAAACACTTTACTCATCCTAAACATTCCTTTCAAATATACGATTTATCCTTCTGCTTCTTCGCTCTCAACTTTTGTTACTACATTTACACCTGAAACTGTAAATTTACCTTTCGTAACTTCGTTTTGATTACTGCCGCCTTCTAGTTGAATATTATCAATTACAAATTTCAATTCAGCATCATTTGCTAAATCATAAATGAAATTAATAATGGAAATATATCTTCCAGTTACATCAAAATCAATTGTAAATTCTTCATCATCATTAACGTTCATCAAGAATTTAACGTTATTGTCATTCGCATAATTGCCAACCAATATCCATAAATAATCAAGTAAATACTCTTCATTCTTCATTGCTGCTTCCAATTGTTCATCTGTAGCATTAGCTGCCAAGGAATCATATGATTGTTTCTTAACATTAAAATCAGCCTTAGCACTAGCTACCTCATTTTTTTTCTTTTCATAATCAGATTTAATCAAATTATCTAGCGAAGCAATTTTTGTATCTAATTCTTGATTTCTTCTTTGAATTTCACTGTATGATGGAATTTTCAAGTTGCCAATTTCCATACCATTTGTAACAGTATTAACTACTAAGTATACCAAAGCAATCGTTATTAAAATCAATAATATCTTTTTCATGGCATCTCCCCACTTATTCTAATTTTTATATTACCACTCATACTTTCAACGGACATATCTACGTTTGTTAATACTTTGTCAAGTTTTAATCTAGATACAAAATATCCAAGTTGAGAATACTGCCCAGATTCTGCTTCCATAGCGACTTTTCCATTTAATACCGATATTGATGTTACCTTAACATTTTCCGGAATTGTAAACATTAATTTGCTCATATAATTTGGAATTGCGAAAGTAACTTTTCTATTTGTAACTTTATTTAATAATTCTTCTAGATTTGTTCTCATTGAAACATACGATTGAGATTCTTTATTAATTGCCACCCTATCTTCTTCCGCTTGAGTCATCCACGATTTTACCTGCGTTTCATTTTTGCTTACTTCATTCATTTTATCAGTAATTACTTGATTCGTGTAACATGATGCACCAGAGTATAAGCAAAAAGCTAATGCAACAGCTCCTGCTGTTCGAGCAATAGACGCTTCACCTTTTGTTAAGAATGGTTCTTTTTCTTCTACTTCCGTAGAAACATTCTCTTCTCCAAAGGTAACCATAGGTTGTTCTTCTTCTGGTATTTGTTGCTCAACTACTTCATCATTAAATTCAATTTTAATTTTTTTCTTTTTCTTATTTTCTCTTTCTTTCTTTGCTTTACGTCCAAGGTAATCATTTGCAGCTAGAAAGTCAACAGCCTTATTTTTTAATTCATTAAATTTTTTAGCAAATGCTGTTCCCTGAATTAGCACAGCTGAAGAACCTGTATTAAAATCAATATCTTTATCATTATATCCTATTCCATTAAACGCTAACGAAATAGCTGTATTAACTTCCACTATGTCTTTTAAATTATTTGAATCCTTTTGTAAAAAGTATGGTACAAGAATCTGACAAGTTTTATTTTCTAGTACTTCATTGAAATACAAGTCTAGATTATTAATAATAACTCCTGTACCTGTCAAATATATCTTATTGATTGAAGATAAATGAGGTGTCAAATATCTTTCTACTCTAGATCTCAAATCATAAAGCATTGGAATAAGTAAGTCTAATATTTCTCTATCGGCTTCTTCCAATGAATAAACGTCTTCAATATAAGCTGATATTCCCTTACAAGCTTCATAAGCTTTAGCATATGAGTTATATTTTTCAGAAAGCTTTGGTAAAACATCTTTCATTCCAACAGGGAAAGAAGTTATGTCTGCAATTTCTCCTTTTTCTATAATAGTAATTGTCGTTGAGTCTTCAATGTTAATGATAGCAACTTCATCATTCAATCCTTTGTTTGGTAAAACATTCGTAATGGAAAGTCCTAACGGTGCTACACTAGTTAGTTTATAATCAGTAAAATTTTGAAATACATTTGTAAGTTCTGGTTTATTTGCGTAAACACATATTGCATTATATTTATCCGGATCGCCTGTATTTTTCGAAATTTTATACTTCATTTCTAATATAGAAGGGGTAGTACCTTTCGCTTCGCATCTATTATTAAATTCATTATCAACAATTCCTTTAATATCTTTTTTATTAAGTTTGCTAAATACTGATACCGTTTCATATTTTTCATTAGTAATATTAGTAGCAATATTATCTTCAAAAGAATTTGTTTCACTAACAATTGCCTCAATGGTTGCTCTTGTGTTTTCACTAAATCTTACGCCATAACTTGCCAATCTTAAAGAACCACCATTTTTGTCAGTATTTAATTTTGCATATTTAATTATATTGTTTTCCGCATATATTCCCAAACAATTTGGCATACCATTTACTCCTTCTCTTTTTTAATTATTGCATACTTTATTCTCCACTTGATTGAGTTGCTACTGCATTTTGAGTTGTTATTTTGCTTGTTGACGAACTAAAGTCGTAAATTTCAAATCGATACAAAAATGCAAACATTTCTGAATATGTCATATTTTTCTTTAGCCATAATGAATTACTATAGCCTCTTAAAACTTGTGCTTCATTAAATGACCTTATAATGCTGTCTGAAGTTGAAGACGAATTTGAAAGTAAATTATGCATTAATACTAGGAATGACTCTCTTGTAATATCACTTCCACACATAGGCAAAATGCCATATGTTAACGAGCTAGCATATTTTGTATTTCTCAAATTATAAAGTTCATTATTTTTATATTGTTTTTCAATCTTCGAATTTTCAGACAAAAGCATAGCAGCTCTATATTTTGCTAAGTCAAAATACAAATTCAAATTTTTCAAATCATCTCTATATAAATATGCTGAATACTCTTGTATTTGAGTTTTGCCATGTTCAATTAATTCACTAACTATTCTATATTGTTGTGGACTCAATTGTGTAACATTAGTCCCAATATTAGAATTGATATCTTTTATCAATCCGTTGATTGTTCCATTATATATTCCATCCACATATAAATTTTGCACAACCCTACCTGAAGGTAATACATCCTTCATTTTCAAATACTTTAAAATAACATTGTAGTAATCCGAAAGAGTTACATCACTATTAAGTTGTGATTGTGTTTTTATTGATGTCAAGTCTTTACTTAAAGCCCATTCATACCCTGGTGTTCCCCACCATGCTGCAAAGCAACTTGTACCCATAAACATCGTAGAAACAATTATATAACAAATTAATAATCTGATAATTTTTTTCATTTTTTCACACCTTTACAATATTCTCTTCCTAGTATACCAAAACTTAGAAATTAGTATACATTTGTTGCCAAAAAACAATTTCCAAAAACTTCAAATTTAAACTACTATTAGTTTATCTATTTATCGTATATTTTGCAATAATTGTTACGTAAAATTAATAATGTTGTAACATAAATGTAATAATTGCGATAGGAATGGTTAAAAAGCCCAAAAGACTTACGGATATGCAAGTTTTGATTCTTATTATCCTTTCACAAATCCTGATTTATAATTTTCCTTTACCATTTTAATAGCGCACACTATGTAATTACACCAAATACACAATTGGTTGTAACACATAATGTGCGCTATATCACTTCGTTTCAATATTAAATTTTTCTGATAAGTTTTACTAATATTTTTTCGCCATTAATATCTAATTCTGTTTCTCCTTCACCCTCTTCTATAATATCTGCTAATACTTCATCAGAAATTTCTGCTTTGTTTTTTTCAATTATTTTTGAAAGTTTCTCATTCCCTGAATAATACATTTCAATGTGATTTTGAACTTCAAAATCAGAATCTTTTCTTAAATTTTGAATCTTAGAAATTAATTCTCTGACAAATCCTTCTTCAATTAATTCATCATTTAATTCAATATCTAGCACAACAATTGTATCTTGTTCTTGCATTGAAATATATTTTTCCGATTTTGCTGTTTCAATCAATAAGTCTTCTTCTACAAGTTCTACTTTAGCATCTCCAATTTCAAGAAGCACTTTACCATTTGACTTAAGTTCTTTTACAAAAGCTGTGCCGTCACCTGTTCTAAGCATTTGATTAATTGTTGGAAGAATTGCTCCAAACTTTGGACCTACCGTCTTTAAATTTGGTTTTACATTGTAAGAAACATATTCACTAGCATTATTCGTAAATTCTAATTCTTTAACATTAAGTTCTTCTTTGATAATATAGTGGAATGATTCATCTAAATTCTTTTTCGATTCTACAATTGCTTTCGCTAAAACTTGTCTATTTTTCATGCCAGAAACATTTCTACATGCTCTTCCTAAAGTAACAATTTCTAGTACAGTATCCATATTTTGTTCTAATCTTGCATCAATATATTCTTCATTAGCAACTGGAAAATCGCAAAGGTGAATGCTTTCCGGAGCATCCTTATCCAGATTTGTTACTAAATTTTGATATATTTCTTCCGTCATAAATGGTACAAATGGTGCACTTACTTTTGCAAGTGTCACTAAACAAGTATATAGTGTCATGTAAGCATTAATTTTGTCTTGTTCCATTCCATTTGCCCAGAATCTATCTCTTGAACGTCTTACATACCAGTTACTTAATTCATCTGTAAAATCTTGAATTAATCTAGCACTTTCTGTTACTTTATAATCCGTCATTAATTCATCAACTGATTTTACTAATGTATTTAATTTTGATAATGCCCATTTATCCATTTGAGATAATTTATCATATTCCAGTTTGTAATTTAAAGGATTGAAGTCATCTATATCTGCATATAGAACATAGAACGCATAGGTATTCCAAAATGTTCCTATGAATTTTCTTTGGTATTCACTTATTCCTTCTGGATAAAATCTTGTTGGAAGCCAAGGAGAACTACTTGCACAAAAATACCATCTAACTGCATCCGCACCTTGGTTATCCAAAACAGACCATGGATCAACAACATTTCCTTTATGCTTTGACATTTTTTGTCCATCTTTATCTTGAACATGTCCCAATACCAAACAATTTTCAAATGGAGATTGATCAAATAATAATGTTGATATTGCCATTAGTGTATAGAACCATCCTCTTGTTTGGTCTATTGCTTCACTGATAAATTGTGCTGGGAAACGTTTTTTAAATAAATCTTGGTTTTCAAATGGATAGTGATATTGTGCAAATGGCATTGAACCAGAATCAAACCAACAGTCGATTACATATGGAACTCTATGCATTTCTTTTCCACATTTTTCGCATGTCATTGTTAGTGGGTCTAAATATGGTTTGTGTAGTTCTATGTCTTCTGGTACATCTTTACATTTTGCTCTTAACTCTTCTCTACTTCCAATTACCTCATGGTGACCACATTCGCATTCCCATACTGGAAGTGGTGTTCCCCAATATCTAGAACGAGAAAGTCCCCAATCTATAACATTTTCCAAGAAATTTCCAAATCTACCGTCTTTAATATTTTCTGGCATCCAATTTACTGTATTGTTGTTTGCTACTAGTCTGTCACGAAGTGCTGACATCTTGATAAACCACGTATCAATTGCATAGTAAAGAAGTGGCGTATCACATCTCCAGCAGAATGGATATGAGTGCTCAAATGGTAATGCTGCAAATAGCAAACCTCTTTCCTTTAAATCATCTAGTACTAGTTTATCCGCATCCTTTACAAATGTACCAGCCCATTTACCAGTTTCTTTACTCATGTTACCTTGTTCATCTACTAATTGAACAAATGGCAAGTCGTTATTTTTACCCACTCTCGAGTCATCTTCACCAAATGCAGGAGCAATGTGAACAACACCTGTACCATCTGTTAAAGTAACATATTCATCCGATACGATATACCATGCTTTTTTCTCTGGATTGACAAAATGATATAATGGCTCATACTCTGTGCCATATAGTTCGTCACCTAACCATTTTTGTAGCACTTCAAATTCGCCATCTAATACACTTGATGCTAATGCTTCTGCTAAAATATAATTCAATCCATCTGCTGCTTTTACTTTTACGTATGTCTCTTTTGGATTAACACAAAGTGCTACGTTAGAAGGTAACGTCCATGGTGTTGTCGTCCACGCTAAGATATATGTGTTTTCTTCATTCTTTACTTTAAATCTTGCAATACAAGATGTTTCTTTCACATCTTTATATCCTTGAGCAACTTCATGTGAAGAAAGTGATGTTCCACATCTTGGACAATATGGAACTATCTTGTGTCCTTTATATAATAATCCTTTTTTGTCAATTTCTTTTAAAGCCCACCATTCTGATTCTATGTAATTATCTTCATACGTAACATATGGATCATCCATGTCAGCCCAGAAACCAACTCTGTCACTCATCTCTTCCCATTCATGCTTATATTTCCAAACACTTTCTTTACATTTTTTGATAAATGGTTCTACTCCATATTCTTCAATTTGTGGTTTACCATTAATTCCAAGCATTTTTTCAACTTCTAATTCGACAGGAAGACCATGTGTATCCCAACCGGCTTTTCTTGGGACTTGATATCCTTTCATTGTCCAAAACCTAGGAATGACATCTTTAAATACCCTTGTTTCAATATGACCTATATGTGGCTTACCATTTGCTGTTGGTGGTCCATCATAAAACATAAATTGCGGATGACCTTCTCTCGTTTTTAAGCTTTTCTTAAAAATTTCGTTTTTCTTCCAAAATTCAATTACTTCTTTTTCTCTGTCTACAAAATTTAAATTCGTTGAAACTTTTTTGTACATTTTTTTCTCCCTTCTTGTGATAAGCAAATCTAATATAATGGCGAGCACAATTCACCGCTACATTTGTTCCGTTTGTGTGTGCCAAAAACTTCGTATTGAAACTTTGAGCAGCACACTTTGCACGTCGTTACGGTCCGAGCAACCATCACAATAAGAAAAATGAAAATTTAAAAATCAAAAATTTCTATAACTTTCCTATTGTATCAAAAAGCGCTTTGTCCTCAATATTTCGGACAAAGCGCTAAAACTTTGCTATACCACCTACATACTATCATATGAGCTCTCTATAACGTGAGAAATCCGTTAATGCTTACTTTTTATGGCGAACGCTGTTCGCCACTACGATTTTGCGACATAGCAGACACAGTTCACCACTACGGATTGAACCCTTACTTTCAGCATTAAAACTCAGAGGTGATTTTCGAACATACTCTATACTACCAAATTTCCACCATCATTGGCTCTCTATTCGTATCATGGCGAACGCAACTCGCCTTTACATACGTCTACTCTCCTCATCAACGTTTTTATTTTTCAACTGTATGTTATTATATCATAAAATCTAAGTTTGTAAATACATAATTTTAATTATTTTCTTGGATCTTCGGGATGTGGCATATTGCCGTTACGTCCTATAAATTCACTGGTAGATACGCCTGCTTTTTTACGAGATTCTTCAACTTGATTTGATATCAAGTCTTTTACTCGCATTACATCTTTTATATTCACAATGTCAAATTCAGGTGTACTACTGTCTGAAGAACACACATGTATCGTACCAAGTCCTTGTATTCTTTGCCAAAAGTTACGTCTTACTGTAAAGTCTCTAATTCGATAAAGCCTTGTCTCATCATATCTTTTATTCAATACTCCTGTGCTGACTATCAAGGTGTCTTCTTTTAAAATATATTCAGTAAAAGTCCATGGTAAGCCCAATGCATTTCTTTTTCTTGCTTTCCACAAATAATCAACGGTAACTGTTCCCATATTCTTCTCTCCCTTATTATTTATTCTAAGTATCATTTTAAAATTTTTTATATAATTTTGTCAACTACTATTAATTAAAAAATATGGAGCACACTGTGCTCCTCTACGAAAAAACATGAACCTTTCTATTCATAAAGAAGTAACGTATACTCCATAAAATATATTATATTTCTGAAATAATTGGAATAATCATCGGATTTCTCTTGGTTTTTACATAAACAAAATCATGAAGTGTATCTTTAATTGTATTCTTGATTGTAGACCAATCTTTCGTTCCGTTTTCTTCAAATTTAGCTAAATCTTTACTAATTTCACTTCTCATTTCATCCATTAAGTCTTCTGATTCCCTCACATAGACGAAACCTCTTGAAATTAAATCAGGCCCTGCTAAAATTTTACCTGTTTTCTTATCCATAGCGATAACAACGATGATTAATCCATCTTGTGATAAATGTTGTCTATCACGAAGAACAATGTTTCCAACATCACCAACACCAAGACCATCTATAAATACTCTTCCTGCAGGAACACTACCAGTGATTTTGCAATAATTTTTGTCTATTTCTAATACTTTACCATTTTGTAAAAATGCAATGTTTTCTTCAGGTATTCCCACTCTTTGTGCTGTTTCTGCGTGAGTTCTTAAATGTCTATATTCTCCATGTACTGGTATAAAATATTTTGGCTTTACTAAGGATAAAATTAACTTTTGTTCCTCTTTACATGCGTGTCCAGAAACATGAATATCTGCTAATGCATGATACACAACTTCTACACCTAATTTGTATAAATCATCTATCACATTAGAAACTAACTTTTCATTACCAGGAATTGGCGAAGCAGATAAGATGACTAAGTCTTCACTATTGAGAGTTACTTGTCTATGAGAACCTGCTGCCATTCTTGAAAGCCCAGCCATTGTTTCTCCTTGACTTCCTGTTGTAATAATAACCAATCTATCTGGTGTATAATCATCAATTTCATCAATGTCAATTAGCATTCCTTCTGGAATATTTAAATATCCTAAGTCTTTCGCTACTGTCATAACATTTAGCATACTTCTTCCGCAAATTGCCAATTTCCTATTATTCTTTTCTGCCGAATATACAATTTGTTGAACTCTGTGAACATTGGATGCAAATGTAGCAACAATGATTCTTTTCTTGCAATCTGCAAATATCTTGTCAAACACTTTTCCAACAGTACTTTCAGACATTGTAAAACCTTCTCTTTCTGAGTTTGTACTATCAGACATTAATGCTAATACCCCTTGTGTTCCAAGTTCTGCAAGTCTAGCAAAGTCCATTACTTTTCCATCAATTGGCGTAAAGTCAACTTTAAAGTCACCTGTGTGTACAATGGTTCCTACCGGCGTATGAATTGCAACCATTACTGAATCTGCAATGCTATGTGTTGATTGAATAAATTCAATTTTAAAGGACTTTCCAAGTTGTATCACGTCACCAGCTTTTACGCACTTCATTTCTGTTCCTCTAACTAATTTATGTTCTTCAAGCTTAGTCTTAATTAATCCCAACGTAAGTTGAGTAGCATAGATTGGTACATTTAGTTCTTTTAAAACATAAGGAATTGCACCAATATGATCTTCATGTCCATGAGTGATTACCATTGCCTTAAGTTTATTTTTATTCTTTTCTAAATAAGTAATATCAGGTATTACCAAGTCTACTCCTAGTAAATCGTCTTCTGGAAAAGCAACACCACAATCTAGTAAAAACATTTCATTGCCATATTCAAAAACTGTCATATTTTTACCAACTTCTTCTAGACCACCTAATGGAATAATTTTTAATTTTTCTCTTTTTAACGAATGTCCATCTATGTTGTTTACCCTTTTAGAAAGAACTGGCTTTATTTCTTTTTTACTTGTATCTAATTCTTCCGTTTCTAGTTTATTATTAGCAATACCTTTTCTTGCTTTTCTTGTCAACTTTTCTTGCTCATTTTTCGCTAATTCTATGATAGTTGTTTCTTTACGATAAGTGTTTCTTTTTCTCATTCCTGTCTTGTTTGAATCACTTTTGACCTCGACCACTTCATTTTTTTCTTCCATACTTTTAACATTATGTGGTTCTACAATCACTTCTGCTTTTGTTCCTTCTATTTTTTTAGAAAACGACTTTTTATTATAATGTCTTTTATATTGAGGTCTAGTGTTTCTTATCGTTTTCTCATTCATTTCTTCTGTCAAATAAATTCTCCTTCCTTTTTGCACAACGAACACGTCAATTCGCACAGTGAAACGTCCTTTGGCTGTGCACATTTTAATAACTTCTATTATTCCCTTTATATTATTTTGGCGCACAACTAATGGACGTCCCCATTGTGCGAATCAACGTCTTCGTTGTGCAATCTTACATATTTCATACTTGGAGTTTCTTCCATTTTTTCAAGCCAATAGTATAAATCAAAATCAATTCTCTTATTTCCTCCACTTGCGCGCACTCTTGGTAAGGAAAGTAAATTTACATTTTCACTATTGGGACTTGATGCTGGTTCTGCTCCAACTAATAAAATAATCTTATTTTCATACTCAACTGAATCACAGCTTCCTTTATGTATGTATTCCTTATTATTTTTGGAGTTGATACCATACGGAAGTGCTAGAGAATTCATTTGATATCCTGTTAAGCTCTTTACCATATTATTCACTATACCAATTTCTTTTTGAATTTCTTCAATAGAAGCTTTACTAAAATTCACATGAGTATTTGTATGATTGCCGATTTCAAAACCTTCATTAATCAAATAGTCTAAACGTTCTTTAACAGTACCCTCTCCAGTAAAAATATTTGTGCCATTAATATAAAAAGTCCCATTTAAACCAAAATCAGGATGTTCTTCATAAAATTTCTCCATAATTCCAACAGCTGAATTAGGATTTGCAACTAATTTGTCGCCTGATTTTATTAAATTAAACTGTCCATTTGAACCATCATCAAATGTAAGAATAATGGGAGTACAACCAATTGGTACCTTGATATTATTATTTAAATAGTCGTTAAGACTAATCGTTCGATAGCCTAGAGCATAAAGATACTCTAAATCTTTTTTAAAATTATCAAAAGACCTGCAAAATTCATCCGTTTCCACTTCCGAAAACTTATGATACATAGCTATTATTATTTTACCCGATTCATTATACTTATACACTTCATCTTGTGGTTTTAATAAAACACTTTCTCTTTCTAAATCTCCGCTAAAAAGAAACTTTTTTTCTTCACCACTCATTTGAGAAATGTTGTTATCAATACTTTTTTTAGTATCGACATTATTAAGGTTTCCGTTCTTGCAACCAATAATTGGAATTATAACACATATGGCTATTATTGTCAACATAATTTTATTCATAGTTTTCCCCCCATTTTTCATATTTCAAAGAATCCTTTAAATGACAAAGGAATACCCTGTTTTCAGGGTATTCCAAAACATCTTTTAGCAATATTTATATTATTACAATTTTGCACCACATTCTGGGCAAAACTTATCTGAATCACTAACTTCTTTGCCGCATACAGGACATACTTTTGCTTCAGGTTTTTTTGCACCACATTCTGGGCAGAACTTTCCTGTTCTAGTAGCATTGCATGTAGGACAAATCCATGAATCTATAGTTTCCACTGTGTTTGGTTTTACATTTTCCTGCGTTTTTTCAGCATTTGTAGCAATTTGTTGTGATGCTTCAGCATTTGCATTTGCCCATGGACCTTGTGCAGCGCCACTCATTACGCCACCAGAAGCCATATTCATCATTCCAACACCCATAAAGCCATTTGCAGCTCCATTAGCATTATTAGCAGCACCTACTACCGCATCACCATATGAACCAACCAATTTGCCTTGTTGCATATATGGATTAGAACCAAGCTCATATTGGTCAATTTTCTTTGATGACTCATCATCTAATGTAACAGATTCAATCGCAAAGCCTTCTAATTGAATTCCTCTTTTTCTAATTGGTTCATCAAATACCTTTTCATCCATAATTTGCTTAATCTCATCCGTTTGACTAGGTAATTCCAATACTGGAATTTGATGAGCAGAAGTTCCTAATTCATTCAATACATTTTGGAATGATGCAATAACTTCGCTCCTCATTTGTTCAACTAAATCATCTTTTTTATATACTTCTGCCATTCCTGCAATTTGGCTCATAAACAAAGCAGGATTTTCAATTCTGAAAGTATATTTACCAAAACATTTAACTTCTACTCTAAGTGGTAACATTTTTCCTGTCATTTGATTTGGGATTGGATGTGACCAATCTTGATAAGGAACTGGTGCTGGTGTACCAAATTTATTTCCTATTATTTCTTTTATATTGAAGAAAAATACAGCTTGCTCTTTCGCTGTAGCCCCACCATAGGTAAATCTTTGCCACATTTCTTTAAATACCGCACCAAATTGTCCTGCAAAAAATGATGGTGAACTAGATGTATCAAATGTATACACACCTTCTTCTGCTGTAGCATCAATGATTTTACCATTATCATATACAACTGCGCATTGACCAGGTCCAACAATTACTGTACTTTTGTTTGTGATAACTTTTGTTGGTGTTGTTACTTTCTTCATTAATATTTCATTTCCCATATCTTCACATCTAAGAGCTTCTTTCCATTGATCTTTTAATGTGCTAGAAACAGCACCAACTGCCGCTTTAATTAATCCCATTTCATATACCTCCCAAATTCAATATATTATGCTTTTCTCTTTATCGATATTTATATATTACTAAAAAAAGAAAAATATTTCAATATTTAAATGCTATTTTTTAACGCTTCTTAATAAACAAAACTTTTTCATCTTCCTTATATCTATTCATTATTGACAAAAAAACCTGAAACTTCTTTTTCGAGTACATTAGAATATTCTAGATTAAAATACATATCTAATAACTTTTTATATTCTTGTTTATCCTCATAATCAAAAGCGTTATATTCATTGTCATAATTCTTTCCATATTTAGTGATTATAGGAATGTTATTTCTTAATTTAATCAAAAAATTATAATATTTTGACATTGGCATATTGGCTGTTTCTAAAATAGATGGAAGAAAATAAATCATACTCATTTTTTTGCCATCAATATTTTTATTGATTAATTTCTTTTTATTTGACCAAATAATGAAAGGTACTGTCCTTATTTTTAAATCATATTCATTAATAGTTTTATCAAAATCAATTGCTGGAGCATGATCTCCACACATTGCAACAATAACGTCTCTATCACATGTTTCAAAGTAATTTAATAAATTTGGTAAATCCTTATCCGACAAATAAATACAAGACAAAAATTCATTAAGTTCATTTGTAAGTTTATTGGTATCATTTAAATGTACTATATCGTATTCTTCTCCATTTGAAGTATATTCACCGTAATTTTGAATCGTCAAACAATACAAAAATCTAGGATTGTCTCCGCATAGACTCATACCAATTAATCAGATTATGATACGTAGATTCATCTGTAGCATAATAATTTCTTTGACCATAATAAGATAAATTAGTAAAATCTTCTTTAAAATAACTCCTTTCAAATCCAAGTATCGGATATACTACGTTTCTTTTATAATTTAATGGCTGTGCAGGATGTATAGACATGAAACTATAATTATATTGCTTTAGGAATCGTATAATTGAATTTGGATTCTCAAATTTAAGTGAATTAAACGGTGTTCCAATAATTAAACTTGTAGAATTGCTAGTTAGCAATTCATATTCTGATATATTAGTTCCTCCTTTTTCATTTGGAACAACTATCTTTCCAATAATTGAATTAGGAATATGATAAAAGTGATTAAGCCAATAATTATCGCCAGATACACTCATAATTTCATTAACATCATAAAAAGTTTCATTAAGTATTAAGATAATATCTGGTGTTTCTCCACTTGTTTTTGCATTAATGGATGAATCTTTGATGACTTTATTGACGTAATTATCACTATAGTTTACAGGCTTTAAAATAGGATTTTGCTCTAATATTGTTTCCTCAACTAAAGTAGGTATATAACCATATCTTGTTACTGTATCTTTCCATGACCAAACTAAAATAGTATTTTTTATTCCAAAAGCATAGAAACAAAATAGAAAGATAAAAATAATAACAAAAGATAGATAATATTTATATATGTTTTTCTTATTTATTCTTTCTAAACTTGTAAATATAATTGTAAATATAATTGTAAAAACAAATATTGGGGCTAATACTATCCACTTTCTTTGAATAAACATTTGTATTATCATACTAGGTGTGATTACGTTTATCGCTGTATTAAAGTTTGCTAGTTCAGAAAATGTAAATGGTACTCCATGAAATTGAAATATTAAGTGATTTATTGCTGAAAATAAAAATGATAGGATTGTTGTAATCAAGCAACTAATTCGCATATTTTTAATAACAATTAAAAATATTAAGTTAATCACTAATACTGTTAAATAACCTATCATTGTATATATCTTAAAAAATGATTTCACAAAATCTATAGTACTCGATGCACTAAGTTCAATCATTACAAATTGAAAAAAATTAATACATAAAAATGTTATTATAACAAATAAAATATTTCTTTCTTTGTTCTTTAAAATGAATTCTTTTAACTTATTCAATTTTCGCATTTCCTCCTTATTATGCTAATTCATCAATTATTATAAAAAAATCCAAGACTTTTAAACTTTCCTGGAACCACTCAATATGCTTATAGCATATTTTCGACAAAAAATCAACTAATCACTGGACTTTTTCTACTCGCTCACTGACACTTTGCTCCTCCAATTCCTACTCATTTTTGACTCACGTTTTGCTTCGCAAAAAACAAACCATTTTTCCAACTTGTTTAAACTCGATAAAAGGTTTATCAATCGTTGACCTTTTGAATTTTATATGATACCATAATTACCAATAAAGGAAGGGATTAAAAAATGAATTTTGAAACTTCTAAATACCTGATTATATGCAATAATTTAATTGAGAAAAATCTATTTATTTCTTTTTGTGATAAGTTTCATTCTGAATTTCATCTTATTGATGAATTCTTTCATATCGATTATCCTCAATTAATTATAAATTTAGTTACCAAACCACAAATTGATATTATCGCTAAAACAAAAGGTACTTCTTATAAAAATGTTGATGTACCTACATCACTTAATGGTTTTTCAACGTTCCAAGAAGTATATGTAGTACAACCAAATGAAAATAATTTATATGATACATATAAAACAGCATTACATGAAGTCGTTCATCTTATTTCTTACCACTTAAGTACCAAGAAAAAACGTATAAAACTACTAGATGAAGGTATTGCAATCTATTTAAGCAATCAATATGAAGGACACACTTTTTCTCCTTGGGTAAATGCTTATTTAAAAAATACTCTCCCAAATTTTAATGATTTTTGCACTTACGATTCTCTTCAATTTGGTAAAAAACGGTGGTTATAAGTACTCCTATTGCATCGTTGAATATTTAATCAACTTATACGGAAAAATGCAGTATTTAGAATGGTTACAAAATTCTGATTCATTTTTAAAAGAGTCTAATAAGATAGGATATGAATTTAATCAATATATCATCAAAAAAATAGAGGCACGAATAAAATAATTCGTGCCTCTATAGCTAATCAGTGAGCTTAATTCTTATCAACTATTAACCCCAATTGCAACTGTCATCACCATCGCAAAGATCACACTGACAGCTACCATCACACGTGAAGCAGTCACAGCTGCTATCACTACCATCGCTGCTGTCATCGCCATCATTGCAGCTAGGCAAAGTAGATACGTTAACAAAGAACAAATCCAAATCCTTCATTTCTATTCACCTACCTTTCTTTTTATAATTCCAGTGTCGATCAGTTTTCCAATTACATAGTTAACAGTGATTTGATTCACTGAAAAGCTCTGCATTAAATCAAGCATAGTAAAATTATTATTGTTTGCAAGAAAGTCTAGCATTTTATCTGTAACATACAGGAATTTTGCTTCATGCGAAATTCTATAGCCAGATTTTTCAGCAATAGCCTTATAAGGTTTAGTCTCAAATATGTCACTTACATTATACTGTATTATTTTTCTTTCTTTTTTATATCTAATAGGAAGATTATTCAAATTTGCAGATGTGTCAAGAGAGCATCGATTTCCAACTATTGGAAATGCATCTACTCTACATCCGCCTTTGCAAAGATTCTTTGCATCACAATTCTCACATTCAATAGGAATTTGTATTCCATTTCTCCAAGCGATCATCGAATCCCAGATTTTTTCAAAAGCATCTGTCAAAATATTCCCATATATTTCACTATCTCTTGGACAAGCTTTAACATTGCCATCAAAATCAACAGCATAACTGGTAATACCACCAGTACAACTTTTTTTACCTCCAAACATATCAAATGATTCTTGGGAATTAATCGCACAAAGAGGGTATGGACAGCCAGTCTGAATGTTAATACCATACACTTTTTGTGCTTTTACACATATATCCTGTAATTCACATAAGTCTTTATAGGAAAGCAAATATTTATCAAACAGTTGAGAAGAATTTACCGGCTTAGCAACCCTTGTAATAAATAGTCCTCTTATATTGTACCGTTCCTTCAAAAAACAAATAGTAGACCACAAATATGAAATATTAGCTTTAGAAACAACAACATTTAACGTGAATCCAATTTGATTCAATACTAAAACATCAAGAGATTTTAAAATATTCTTTAAGGAACCTTTTTTGTTAGTGATAAAATCACAAACGGACTCTTCACTACATGGAAAAGACACAAAAGGTGCAATATGCATTTCTTTAAGGAACTCAGCAATTTCATGATTGATAAGTGTTAAGTTTGTGTTCATTGTTACATGGATTTCATTTTCTTTTAACAGCAAAAGAGAACTTTTTATTTTACGGTATACCAATAAAGGTTCTCCACCAGTGATAACAACAGTATTAGGCTTTTGTTCAATTATTTTTTGTGCAATACTTAAATAATGATTTTCTGGATAAACCTTATACATGGATTCTTGTATTTCTTTATCTTTTCTCCAATAATTATAGCAATGTATACAGTTGTGATTGCACTCTGGTGTTACCTCCCAATGAGCAAATGGCGGATATTGAATTGTTGACATAGTATGAGACCTCCTAACTAATTATAGTTTGGTCTATCAATTATTTATTTTTCAATGTGCATTTTATACAATTTTAAATATTATGTCAATACATATTTCAAATTAAAAGTAGTATTATGTCAATATTAACAAGAAATATATGACATTTGCATTTATAAAAACATCATAGATACAAAAGAAGCTAGACAAAATGTCTAACTTCTTCCAACGGTTCTGTCTACCCGCTCCGCCAACTCCTACTCATTTTCGACTCCCGTTTTGCTTTGCAAAAAAACCGACCAATCGCCTTTGGCGATTAGTCGGTTTTTGGAGCTTCCAACGGGAGTCGAACCCGTGACCTCGTCCTTACCAAGGACGCACTCTGCCAGCTGAGCTATGGAAGCACTTTTTATATTCTGTCCTCCTCAGCTATATGCTTTTCAACTTTCTTTTTGATTCTTTGTATTGCATTATCTACTGATTTTACATGCGAGTTTAATTTAGAAGCTATTTTAACGTAAGACTCTCCATTTAGATATTCATTAAAAACTTGTTGTTCAAAATCACTTAAAACTTCAGACATTTTTAACTCAATGCTTCTATATGTCTCTTTCTTGGTAAGAGTTTCTAATGGATCTGGTACTGTATCTAAATCCAATTGTTCAATTACTTCTCTATCAGTATCTTCATCAAAAGAGGTTTTATTTAAAGATAAATATGAATTAAGTGGAATGTGTTTTTGACGCGTAGATGCCTTTATTGCAGAAATAATTTGTCTTCTAATGCACAAATCAGCAAAAGAGCTAAAAGTCACTTCTTTATTAAAATCATATCCTTTAATTGCTTTAAATAAGCCAATCATACCTTCTTGGATGATATCTTCCTGCTCAGCACCAACAATAAAAAAAGTTTTTGCTTTTGCATAAACAAAGTTCTTATACTTTTCCATTATTCTATTTAAAGCATCTTCGTCACCATCTTTAATCTTTAATATATATTTTTTGTCTTCATCATTTTGCTTCATTTGCTCGGTACTCAAAGAAGTATTTATTTTTGCATCCACCTAAGTAAACCTCCTAAAAACTGATTACTCTTATTATATAAGCATTTATTTTCAAATGTCAAGGAATATATCACTTAATTACTCAAAAATTTATGATGATTATTGATTATCTACCATTTAATCATTCTAGATAGAACAAAAGAGAAAAATAGATTATCAAAGATTATTTATTTTCATATGTGAAGCTTTGCTTCACTTTCTAATTTCATAGGAAAATCATACTTTCCGTATGAAACAACAAAAGCACATTCTTACGTTGCTGAAGGCAACATAAGAAAATTGAAAATCTTTGATTTTCTAATTTTCTCTTTTGTTCTATAATTATTCTTGAATAATAGGAAAATGGAGTTTATATTAACTATAAACCCCATTTTTTATTTTACTTTTCTACAGCAAGTCTTGCCAGTGCTATCGTATCATCTAAAGATACCGCACCTCCTACAAAACCTGCAGGATGACAAAACCTTGCCGTGCAAATTCCCGTTAGTCTTTGGAATTCCTCATCGCTCTTTCCTCTCCATTCTACAGGAACACTCTTCCTTTGACGGAAGGAATTAAAGGTTTCAGGAACTCCCTGAAAATTATATCCTCCTCTCTTTGAAGGATATACAACAAAAAGAATTTCTTTTGCTTTTTCATTTTGCGAAGACAAAACATAGCTCTGCCAAGGCAAATACTGATTCAAGATCATAATATGCCCTTCCGCCTTTTCGATTGCCTCCTCTACATATTCCTTAGCTTTTGCCTTTGCAATGGCATATGCCATCATATTATCAAAAACAGTTTCCGCAAAAGATACGGCTTTGATAAAATTAGGATCAAAATCAACATCGTCTTCCCAATTAGGATTAAACATTGATATCATCGTAGTAAAGCTCATATTGTGGCAAGAATAATCCACATTAGGCATTTCTCCATTATCAGTGGCATCCACACCCTGAATAAGCTCCCTATCAATGATATTCCACACCATCTGAGGATTGCAAGTATTTTCAACCACCTTAGGACCAAATTCTCTCCAAATCAAACCACAAGCAGCATAAGGAACGCCATTTAACCTTCTACCATTTCCTCCATTTTGATGATGATCAAACTTGCCGTAACCAATGTCATAGACAATCACTTTCTCATCTATGTCATCAGGAACTTTAAAGGTCCGATAAACAGTTACTTTACTAAAAAATTTTCCCAAAATGACTGTGGCGAGAACATCATCCGCATGGAACTTTCCCCCGTGCGTGATAGCATTGGCATGTTTCACGTTCTTAGTAATATTGATAATCATATTTCCTCCTATCTTTCTTCATTCTCAAAATTATTCTCAAATACACGAAGATATTACCCATGTAAAATTTTACTATAGTTAACATAAAAAGTCAATGACAATTTAGAATTCTTTTCAAATACTTAATAAATAAAATATGTATCACTTCCTTAATGGTAAAAAAAACACACCCATTTGAGTGTGAATTCATTGCCTTCTAACCAATGTTATCAAAAATTATTCGAAAATCATTGTAAATACTATTTCATAACAATAAAACAACTATCAATAATAAAATATACTTATTCCATACAAATTTCCTGGTTTTTTTCAAACTCACGTCGTTATCCGATTACTGCTTCATTGCGACATTAATACAGCATCTTGCGCTCAGAACACTTTCTATAAATATTCACACTTTTCCTGTAATTTACAATAATAAAATATCCATCACACAACGTTTTTCTCATAATTGCTCATTACATTCCAATTGCTGATATTTATCAAGCCTTCCCGCCACACACTAATTATTAAATAGCAAATCTGCGATCTATAACAATCTTCAGAAATTGTATACAATTAATATATTGTACTATCTACAAACATTACATGTTGTTTAAACAGCTACGCTATTTAGCTTACATGCAACTTTTTGCTTTATCTTAAGTATTATTCTCCAGTTCTACTTTTAGAACTCATCTCGAAAAAGGAATTTACCTTTTCGTATTTTCTTTTGTATGGTATAAAGCATTCTAGCTTCATAACTCACCATCATTTTATCATTACAAATTCTTTAATGCAACCAAAATTTGACTTTTCTCTTTTTATTTATAAGAATATAGAATATAATTATGATTAGGGGGGATTATATGAATAAGAAAATTGTATATATGGTAATGTTTTTTATATTACTTCTATTAATAATCTATATCTTAAGTAATAAAAAAGAACCTAAAAAAAATGCAACTTTTTCTCTTACTAATGAATTTAATGCCTCTGGAGAAATCTCAGACACAAATGATTTTTCAGGTGAAAATATCAATATTGATGAAGAATACAATTTTGATTTCATAGGGAATAGTTCAACTAATTTTCAAACAGTTAAAGCCGTTTATTCATCTGGCTGGATTGCTGGTGGTGAATCTTCTCGTAAAGAAATGATTCAAAATATTAATACATATGGTTTTAATGCAATTGTACTTGATATAAAAGATGAAGCTGGTCATCTAAGCTATCATTCAAACGTTCAAACTGCGATAGATGTTAATGCTTCAAGAAATATGATAAAAGATATAAAAAGTGTTATTGAAGAATATCATGATAATGACATTTATGTCATAGGAAGAATTGTTACTTTCAAAGACCCCACCTATGCCAAAGTAAAAAAAGACATTTCATTTCAAAAAGTGGATGGGTCTTACTGGACTGATAAAAGTGGCAATTACTGGCCTAATCCATACAATAAAGAAAGTTGGAATTATCCAATCGCTCTCGCAAGAGAAGCTGCTCAACTAGGATTTGACGAAATACAATTTGACTACGTACGCTTTCCTTCTTCGGAAGGTAGTGTAAAACAAATTTCTTTTGGATTTGATTCTGAAAGTGTTAGCAAATCTGAAATTATTAATCAGTTTTTAATTAAAGCAACCAATGAACTTGCAGATTATAAAGTAAAGGTTTCGGCTGATGTTTTTGGCATAACAACCAAACGTGATGGTGACTTTGAAAATATAGGACAAGACTATAAAGCAATAGCAAATATCGTTGATGTTATATGTCCAATGGTATATCCCTCTCACTATGGCAAAGGTGAATATGGTGTTGCTAAGCCAGATTTAGACCCTTACACTATTATTTATAAAGCAATGATAGATGCTAAAGCTAGAACTTCTGGTGATTCAATCACTGCAATTACAAGACCTTATCTTCAAGATTTTACAGCTTCTTGGCTTGGTAAGGGAAATTATCAAGTATATGATGCTGAAGCTGTATGTGCTCAAATAAAAGCTTGCCATGATTTAGGAATAAATAGCTTTACCTTATGGGATCCAAGTAATAAATATTGCTATGAAGCTTTTGAGTTAGCTTCAAAATCAGGTGAATAAGCCTATGATTGGGAGTTGGGGACATCCCCAACTCCAACCATAGGCTTAAAATACGCATAAAAAAACCCCACTGTAGCCGTTCCATTTGAGCTGATTTAAGACCCTGTTTTCACAGGTGGGTGTCTTCCTGAATACTTACGGGCTTCTTACTACTATTAATGTGTAAGCTTGCACACCATATCCAGAGCTTAGGACTCCCAATCAATTTAGTGTTGGTTCTAAATTTGACTCAAGTTATACGTACTCTGTAGGGTTATTAATATTATAACATATACAATAAATTAAACAACATATTTTAATCGCAAAATTTTTTCATATTTTTACATTTTATAGTTTTATATAAAATTATATGCAAAATGCTATTACACAATTATTATTTTGAATTTGATTTTATACTAAAAAAGTGCTATAATAAATTAAGAATGTGCTGTAAAAGAAGTCGAAATTCGTACAGTGGGGACGTCCGGAACCACTGTGCGTAATGTTACATGAAACTGATATGATTTATAAAAAGACACATAGAAGTAAACTAGCCTTTATTGATCATATTAAATATTCCACTGTGCATTTTGAAGATTATATAACACCATATTGAAACTATTTAAAATATGTGTATTATCCTCTTTATTTTGTTGGAACTTATATTGATTATATTTACAAACCACTAGCATGGACTTTTTACTCTATTTTTGTTTTTTGTGAGATAATTGAAATATGTACTTATGCCAAATCGAGTAGGAGAAATTTCGACCTCTCACACCACCGTGCGTACCGTTCGGTACACGGCGGTTTAATCAACTTAACATGTTGCACACTTTTCAGTGTAATAATCTAACATTGAGATTAGTCCAAATTGGGCTAATCTTTTATTACTTATTGCTTGCTGTACGTCCCAACACCTACAAACTTTTGCATAACCTCTTATATACGCCGTTCTCCATGCTGCCCATTTTGGAAGTCCTAATTTTATCAGGTTCTTTGCCCTGTTCTTTGGCGTTTTCCATTGTTTCCATATACACATACGCAATCTATATCTTATATTCCTATCTAGCTTTCCACATATGTTCTTCATACTTCCAATCTTAAAGTAGTTTATCCAACCTCTAATTAGTTGATTTAGTTTCCCAACTTTGTATTTATTACTCACTCCGCCAACTTCTAGTTGTTAACTCTTTCATTTTCTTCTTGAACTTCTCCACAGAACCTTCATGTGGTTTTGCTTTATATTGTTTTGCTATTTTGTCGTAATACATTCCAAATCCCAGATATTTCAATCCATTTGGCTTTACAATTTTACTTTTTGTCATATTCACTTTTAATCCTAGCTTTTCTTCGATAAACTTTGTTATGTTTCTCATTACTCGTCTTGCTGACATTTCACTTCCAACCATAATGATACAGTCATCTGCATATCTTACAAAGTTTAGTCCTCTTTTCTCCATTTCTTTATCCAATTCGTTTAGCATGATGTTTGCTAAAAGTGGAGATAGATTTCCTCCTTGTGGTGTTCCTATGATTGACTCTTTATACTCATCGTCAACCATTATTCCACTTGCAAGAAACTTTCTTATGATTGATATTACATCTCCATCTTTAATTGTTCTTTGTATGATTGTTATTAATTTGTCATGATTTACTGTGTCAAAGAATTTCGCTAGGTCAATGTCCACTATCCAGTCATATCCGTCATTTAACATATCTAGTGCCTTTTGTATTGCTTGCTGTGCACATCGATTTGGTCGAAATCCATAACTATGTTCGTGAAATTGTTCTTCGTAGATTGGCGTTAGTATTTGTGCTATTGCTTGTTGTACAAATCTATCTGTTACTGTTGGTACTCCTAGGTTTCTTATTCCGCCATCTGGTTTTGGAATTTCTACTCTTCGAACTGGTTGCGGTTTATACTTTCTTGTCCTCAACTGTTCTCTGATTAATTCGCCGTTTGTTTCAAGGTGCTCTTTTAGTTCCGTATATTTCATTCCGTCTATTCCTTCTGCACCTTTATTCCTTACAACTTGCAAATACGCTTCATTTAGATTTTCTTTTGACAATATTTGCTCTATTAGATTATTTGTTTCCTTTCCGTCTCGCTTGATTTGACCACCTTTTACCCGATTGGTTACGGCAGATGTTATCTCTTTTGCAATCGAGACTATACTTCAACTTGCTGATTGTTCGGTCCTTCACTCCATTTCCATTACAGAAACTTCTTCGCTACTATGACCTCGGCTGACTTCTCATGGTTCGTTGTTACTAGGTATTTCTACCTCCAAGAGACCTCTCCGCTTAAGGTGCCGGACTCTTTCCTCTCATTTATCTGCCACATTTACTCGTACTTCTAGCAACTTTCGGACTTCATCTTCCTTTGCAGACTTATCCATATTTCCGAGCCTTGTATATGATTTCTGTCCGTCAGACCAAGAGTTTGCCTACGACTTCCTTCAGATTCCTCCTCACGAAGGACACCCTTGTCGTTTAGCTATGTGCTTCCTCGTTGCCTAGGTGCACTCGGGACTTTCACCCGTTAGAGTCCGCCCATGGCGGACAAACAAAGAGCCAATAGTATAAACTATTAGCTCTTTTTAGGTTTGAAACTTGTCATTTGTATTTCAAAAATATATTATGTATTTTAATGAGACATCATAATTATACGATTTATTTTTGTTTTCGTCAATCTTTACTATTACTTGTAATTAATGTTGAACATAATATAAAAATCTTCCGAACGTTGCAACAAAACATAATTTAACAATTAACCATCAATTCCATCGAAAACTAATATTTTAGTAATAACATCATTTTCAGTATAAAACATTATCTTACAAAAGCCAATATCGTTTTCTTGGTCAAATAAATAATAATCTCCCCACTCATCATGATAATGCTTTTCAATATATTCTGGATATGTTCCTCTTAATGTTTCAACATCATCTCCAACCTTTATTTCTCGTGGAGTTTCATAATTATTAGATGTTGTTACTATTTCTAAAATAGGTTGACTACCATCATCAGTATTTTTTACAACTCGTATTTGTATATCATTATAAACAATATCATCTCCCAAACATATCCATCTCCTCTATTTTCAGTAGTGCTAATTGATTCTTTTAGGAAATCAGTTATTTCTTTTCCTAAAACTAATTTTGAATTACTAGATATTAAAGCAAATTCTGTTTCTTGATTATTATTAGGTCCTTTTTGATAATCATTTGTCTTATCATCTCCTATAATATCTTATTTTATATTGATTACATCTTCTACAATTTTTTCACTATTAATTCTTTCAGAATTATTACTACATCCAATTAGTATGATAGTTAAAGTACAGATTAATAAACCATATAAATAAACTCTTTTCATATATTTTCATCTCCATTTTAATCTTTTATAGGAGTCAAAATACAGCAGCACATAATTTAATAGCCTCCAAGTCATCATTAATTATTTTGATTTTCTCAACACGTTTATTATAACTAAAATAATTGTCAAAATTCCTATTAAAATATTATACATTGCAGATTGTATCTGTACTACATTCCAAGCACCTAAACTATTTTCTGTATGTATTGAATACTCATAACATATTTGCTTTAAATGAAAAGGCATTATTATTAATATAATAATCATCATTATTCCTATAGTAATAGATATAATCTTACTTTTGTTCATACTAAATCACCTCAATTTACTATCCAATATTCAAATTATATAATAAAAGACTAATATTAGCAACCTATAATAAAAGTTTTACTAGTCCTCTTTGGAATATGCCAAATTATCCAAATATGGCAAAACAAAAAAGAGAGTCGATAGCAAATAAAATTTATCATCAACTCTCTACAAATACATAATTTAGTTAAATACTATATGAAATAAACTATCTAGTCATTGCTTTGTGCATTCCATATCAATCTACTTTGTGAACCAGATTGAATATAGATTTCATCATAGTCATCATATCCTCTTTTTTCATTAAAGACAATCTCATTATTTATTGAAAAAGGATTTAAAAAAGATAGTTCGAATATATTAATGTATAGTTTTCTGTTATCTAATTTGTAATTATATCCCCAAAAATTCTTAAAACTTGAATTTGTTGAAATTAGCAAACTCACACTATTCTTTCCAACTTGTAATGAATCAATTTTAAGTTCTTGCAATGAAATATTTTTTTTATAAACAAAAATACTCAATACTAAAAGTAAGATAATTATTACAATAACAATATATACTATAAATTTCATATAATATTCTCCTTATAAAATTAGTTCCAAGCCGTACTATATACTGGATTATTCCCTTTGTAATATATTGACAAACTTGTTGTAACTGGAGTACTTTGAATGCCCGCACCACTTAACATATTTGTTGCTAAATTTTTGGGAGTATTAATTAATCCAGCACTCACTGTTTGAGAAGTAGCAATTAAATTCCACATTCTTGAAGCGAAAGACGAGCAATTATTAGTATACGACCATGTGTCATTAGACGAGTTTTTTATTGCATTTGATAAAGTAGTAAGCTCTGTTGAATCAATTAATTTTATCATAAGTGCTGTTGTACTAGGATAGTCACCTGCATAGTAGTTTCCTTCCAAATTATACCAAATGCCATTATGTTCACTTTTGTTTCCCCACGTTCCAATTGTTACTGTATTATATGCTGGAACACTCAAACCTCCAACAGTAATAGCTGAACCAGTTAGGTTAGATACTGAAATCCATGAATGACATCCAACATCAACGTTAAGACCAGAACTACCATAAGTATGTTGTGAACCATCAGAATACAACCTTAATGCTGCAACATTGCTATTAGTTGCCTTTGATTCATCTGGTTTTGAAATTTTGCTATCAAAACTATCTTTTAGGCTTAAATTAATAAAGCCATCACCCAAAATATTATAATAATAAATCAATGCTTTTTTCAATAAAAATTTATCAAAAATTTCTTTTTCTTCATCATTCATGTTATTAGTCAAAATAGTATAATTATCTTGTATATATAATAATGTATTTTCTATATCGCCAGAAAAGCTATACTTTTCTTCTAATTCATTTTCAGAAACGTTATCATTTTTAGATATTTCTTGAAAATACTTTTCTGACGTTTCTTCATCATTTTGTGTTAAGTAATCATAATCAAACTGAATATAGTCAAAAATCTCTTTATTATTCCATTTCTCTTTTGAATCTTTTGCATACACAATATTAAATGAAACTACAAATAATACCAACATTGTTATAATAGTGCAAATTTTTTTCATTCATTACACGTATAATCCAATTATCAAAATATTATATAGATGATTGGGTTATTTCTCCTTTCTTCTAAATTTTATATAATATATTTGCACTGTGGATTTGTTCATTTTTACTACAGCTTTGACTGGTTTGAGGTGACACCTACCACA
>JAFUGH010000008.1 GCA_017469465.1 Clostridia bacterium
CAATGGGTGCACAATGGGGACATCCATTAATGTGCATTCAGCCAAAATCCTCCGTCCCTATTGGTCGAAAAAAAGCCAAAATCCTCCGTCCCTATTAGTCGAAAATCCTCCGTCTCCGTCCCAAAGGTCTAACCGACAAATTGTAATTTTTATATTGTATTAAACTCTTTACTAGCAAATAATTTATCAATTTTTTGTTTGATTGCTATATTTTCTTCCAATAATAAACTTGGATCTGCTTCAAGCAATTTTTTTGATGCTTCTCCCGCAATTTTTAAAATTGTCATATCTGTATATAAATTCGCCACTTTAAATTCAGGAATACCATGTTGTCTTGTACCAAAAAATTCACCAGGGCCTCTAAGTTCTAGATCTTTTTCTGAAATGACAAACCCATCATTACTTTTTTGCATAATTTCCATTCTTTGCTTAACTACATCAGAATTTGAATCATATTTTAAAATACAATATGATTTAAATTTTCCTCTACCCACACGTCCTCTTAATTGATGTAGTTGAGCTAATCCAAATCTTTCTGCATTTTCTATTACCATAATAGTTGCATTTGGAACATCTACTCCTACCTCAATGACTGTGGTTGAAATTAATACATCAATTTCTTTATTCTTATATTTTGTCATTATCTCATCTTTCTCTTTTGGTCTCATTTTTCCGTGTAGTATGGCAACTTTGAAATCCTTAAAAATTTGTTTATAATAGTCATACTGCTCTATCACAGACTTTAATCCATCCATATTTTCTGATTCTTCTACAAGAGGACAAACAATATAAGCTTGTCTTCCTTCCTTCATTTCCTTTATTACAAAATTATTGACTCTTTCTTCCATATTACGTCGTACTGCATACGTTTCAATTTTTTGTCTTCCAGGCGGTAATTCATCAATAATAGAAATATCCAAATCTCCATATAAAATCATGGCAAGTGTTCTCGGAATTGGAGTCGCTGTCATTACTAATACATCTGGTCTTGTACCTTTGAAAGATAGCAATCCTCTTTGACGAACACCAAATCTATGTTGCTCGTCTGTAATAACCAATCCTAAATTTTGAAATTCAATGTTTTCCTCTATCAAAGCATGCGTTCCAATTGCTATGTTTATTTTTCCATTTTTTAAATCTTCTATCAATTCTTGCTTCTTTTTTTTCGTAATTTCACTTGTAAATAGTTCACATTTTATTCCAAACGGTTCAAGCATTTTTGATAAAAATAAATAGTGTTGTTTTGCTAAAATTGATGTAGGTGCCATCATTGCTGCTTGATAGCCATTTTTACAAGCTTTATATAGTGCAAGCATTGCAACCGCTGTCTTTCCAGAGCCAACATCTCCTTGTACCAATCGATTCATACATTTTTCGTTTTTCATATCTGAATCAATTTCATTCCAAACCCTAGACTGTGCGTTTGTAAGTTTGTATGGTAATGTACTTAATAAGTCTTCTATCTTTTCATCTTTATCAAACTTAATCCCTCTATTATCCATTTTTACACTATATTTCATCATTAAAAGTGCGGTTTGTAGAATAAGTAATTCTTCAAATGCAATTCTATACCTTGCTTTTTCAAAATCTTCAAAAGTGTTTGGAAAGTGGATATTCTTCATTGCAAAATTAATATTGCATAGCTTATATTGATGAATAATCCATTGTGGTAGGCTCTCTAAGAACTTACCATCAGCCTCATTCATGGCATTTTCAATTATGTTTCTAATTACATTTTGAGTTATCCCATTTGTTAATGGATAAAGTGGAATAATCTTCCCTGTATTTTTCTCTTTCCCAATTTCTTCAAAAATCGGTGATTGAACTTCTATCCTTCCAATACCTTTTTTTACTTTTCCAAAGAAAATATACTCTTTTCCAACGAATAAAGTATTTTTAATGTATGCTTGATTAAACCATGACAGTATCACACTGCCAGACTCATCTCTAGCAATCGTTTTATAAATAGTCATTCCTTTTCTAATACGATTTTCAGTTAATTTTGAAGTTACAATTGCTCTGAAAGCCACTGTTTCTTCATTTTCAAGCTCTGCTATTAATTTATACTTTCCTCTATCTTCATAATCTCTTGGAAAATAAGTTAAAATGTCTTCTAACGTATAAATTCCTAGTTTATTTAAAAGCTCAACTCTAGCTGGTCCAACACCTTTTATATATCTGATATCTTTTTCAAAATCAATCATAAAAACCTCCGGCTTTAGTGTTTGAGAATTTGTCTTTAAAAGATGGATTAAAAGCAATTTCATTTCTCTCTAACATTACAAAAACTCACATCTCATTTCTCATCAATAATATCACTAAACAAATGTTCTTGTCAATTTTTATAAAAAATTCTTGTCAAACTGAAATCAAAATGCTATAATGGGAGAGAACGATTTTAAGAAAGGAATTAAGGAGGTGCTCAACATGGCAAAGTGCGATATTTGTGAAAAAGAAAAAGTATTCTCAATGCAAGTAAGCCATTCACATAGAAGATCTTCTAGAACATGGAAACCAAATTTAAGAACAATTAAAACTGAAGTAAATGGTACGCCTATGAAATTACATGTTTGTTCTAGATGCTTAAGAACTTTGAGAAAAAATGAAGAAGCTTAAATAAAAAACCTGATAGTAACTAAACTGTCAGGTCTTTTTTTTCTATGTATCTTCATTCTTTTTTACATTAAAGAAAAATCTTAATATACCTTTCATAAAACTTCCAGGCTTATATACAACAATTCTCATAAAACTCTCCTCCATTTCTAACATTTTCCAAGCCAAACGATTCCCAAAATTAGGAGCACAGCTCCAATTACAAAAACCCAGCCAGCTGAAGGAAGTAATAATACTAATATAGCACCGATTCCAAATCCCACCATAAAAACTGCCAATGTTTTTTTGAATAGCCCCATAGTTACCTCCCTTTCACTTTGATTTAATATAGTATATGTGATAAAATATAAAGTGTGATATTGGAAATGTCTTATTATTTGCTAATGATTAAAGTTTTTTATTTATACGAATGGAAAGAATTAGAGAAAAAAGCACATTTTCATAAATAAAATGCAATAATGAAAGGATTTATCATATGAAAAAAGTTGAAAAGATAATTATTGAATTAAGTAAGTATTATGATGGTCAAAAGGGATCCTTAGATTTTACCACCCCTTTTGAACTATTAGTCGCAGTAATGCTTTCTGCTCAGTGTACAGATGCTAGAGTAAATATAGTTACAAAATCTATGTTTCCAATTGCCAATACTCCCAAAGATTTCGCTCAGATGAATGTAAAAGATATAGAAAAGTTAATTTCCTCTATTAGCTTTTATAAGAATAAAGCAAAACATATTAAGGAATGTTCTATTCAAATATTAGAAAAATATAACGGTGAAGTGCCAAGGACTATGGAAGATTTAACTTCTTTAAGTGGTATTGGTAGGAAATCTGCCAATGTCATAATGCTTGAAGCTTTTCATGATTGTCAAGGGATTGCCGTCGATACACATGCACATAGAATTTCAAATAGACTTGGAATTTCTGATAAAGATGATCCTTTAAAAGTAGAACAAGATTTATTAAGAAAAATTCCAAAAAAATATTGGGTTCTAGTTAATCATTTACTAGTATATCATGGTCGCGAAATATGTGATGCTAGGAAACCTAAATGTAATATTTGTCCTATTATCAGTTATTGTAATTATGGTAAGAATTATAAAAAATCATGTTAAATTTAAGGCGTGCTATTTTCAAAGCACGCCTTAATCCGTTATTCTTTTTTCTTTTCTTCCGCTAAAATTTCTTTGATTAATCCACAAGAAAGCTTTCCTTCGGGACAGTAACGAAGGACTCTACAAGTTGGTCCAAGTCCTCTCCCCAAAAGCGGAGCTACTTTTCTAGTTTCTTCTATCATGTAATTGGTAATTTGTCTAATTTGCCATTGTGCCCTATTACATCCACGTAGTCTAGAAAGCCACATCAACTCTCTACCATTGATTGTAGTGATTACATTACACATTTGGCATCCAAGATAAAAATACACCAAATCTTCTTCAACCACACCAGCATTTTTGAATTCACTCATGATTATCATATTTTTTTCTATTACTCTCTGATACTTATCTAAGAATTCACTATTCTTAATAGAATCAGGAATAATATAATTTTGAAAATCCCAAAGTGGCACAAAATTAGGAGTTATCAAAGAATGCATTCTCTGTCTTGTCAAATGAGTAAGAATTGAAAGAGAAATTGGAAGTTGCCAAGTAAAAGTTACTTGCTCTAATTCCCTATTTTCCTGCTTTTTCACAATTGCATCCATATATTTAGCTCTAAAATCAGGATCTTCCAGCTCAGCTTCAGTAATGATTCTACCTGCTTCATCATAGTTACATTGCGTTTCTCCCATGACAGCAGTCTCAAGAATAACATCATCAGCATCAGCTGTATAATCAATTAGTACCGGTTTTTTTAATACTTTGGTAGAAACTTTATACGTATCTAGCACCTGATGATAATCGTAGGAACTAAGCCTAGGATGATAATTTTCAATATATTCCACAATTTCTGGTACATGTTGCTTAGCAATCTCGAAAAAAGCTTCGCCTAAATCATGTAATTCTTGAATTTTTGAAACTTCGCCATATAAAAGATAATTTATCATTTTTTCAAATTCTCTTGCATTTACACTCATGGCAATTTCGCTATAGAAAGAATATGGAAGAATAAATCTTGCATCTTCTTTAATAATACCGCCATCAACCATTTCAGAATAGAACTTGAACAAATAATTCATATGTCTTCTATACTTTTTTTTCAATAATTCATTTTCCATATGTAAAGAACCATCTATATTTTTAAATTCAGGAATATAGTAACCAACTTTTCTAAAATCAACATATCTTCTAGACTTAATTGTAAAAGACGGTAATCTAAAACCAATTAGTGTTTGTTCTACAATGGGAGTTACTTCTGAAAGCTCAAGATTAATGTAATGATGCTCTAAAATAGATTTATGACCACTTCTTGTAATTCGTCCAATTACTTTTAAATTTTCTTCATGATTTTGAGAAGCATTATACAGCTCAGAAAGTGTTCCATTAAAATGAGAAAGCTTTGCAGATGCAGCAACAAATCTAATCTTATTCTTTAAGCTTCTTTCTGAATTCTCACTCAAAAACTTAACCTTCATAACTAGACTCCTTTCTTCCTTTCAAAAACATGTTTAATGCGTACGATAGCCCTAATTTTGAATATTAATACTTAAGCACAAAAAGCTTTTTGACAGAAAAACTACTTTTTCTAAGTAAAATTATTTTTCCATCAAAAAGCTTTTTGACACTTAGTTAAATCAATATTCAATCTTCGTTTTTGTATTGTAACATACGACTGCTCATATGTCAAATTAATCTTTAAAACTGATAATACACTTTTCCATTTTCTAATTGATATCCTTTATATTCTGCCATTTCAGAGATTGTAACAAGTTCATAGCCCTTTTCAATTAAATCAGGAACAAGCTTTTTTACAGCTTCTACAGTTGCGTCATATATAGCATGCATAATAATGATTTTTCCATCAAAATCTTTTGTTTTATAGATTTCGTCTAAAATTTTATCAGTATCTCTTGTTTTCCAATCAAGAGAATCTACACACCAATTAATCAGTGGATGTTTTACTGTTTCTCTCACTAAAGAATTAGCATTTCCATACGTCGGACGAATATATTTTATTTCCTGATTTGTAACATTTCTAAATACGTCTTCTAGCTTTTTAATTTCTTCATTAATCTCTTCTTTAGATAGTTTGTTTAAATCTACATGAGAATACGTATGTCCCCCCACATCACAGCCTGATTTAACTTCTTTTTCCAATGTTTCAGGATTTTTTTCCATCAAATTACCTATATCAAAAAAAGATGCTCTTGCATTATATTTCTTTAATACTTCAATTATTTCAGGTGTCCTTTTTGGATCTGGACCATCATCAAATGTCAATGCAACCATTGGTTTATTTTTATCTAGTTTTCTATTAAAAGCATAATAATTGACATTATCTTCTTTTGGTATATTAATTAATTGAATTTGAGATCGTTCTACATCTCTATTTTCTATTTCTTCTTGTTTTGTTTCTTCTTGTTTTGTTTTTTCTAGAATCGCATCATCATCTATTAACTCATTTGATTTATTATCATTTTCTTTAATCGGTGTATTTATTTTTTCAATTTTATCCTTTTTAATTGCACTTTCACTTGAAAAAATTATCTCACCAGATTTTTCACCAATGAATGAAATGATTTTATTTTCATTCTTGTTTGCATTATTTATTTCATTATCTACTTTATTAGCATTTGAAAAATAAATGATTGAGCCAATTAACGAAAAAATAAAAACAATAGCTAAAATATGATATCCATAATTCTTTTTTCTAACAATTAATTCTTTATCTTCCAATTTTTTTTACCTCACTTAGCATTATTATAATGCTAATTCGAGTTTTTTCAACACTTTTTTTACAAATAATCTCTCACATCAACTAATAAATCTTGTTCTAAGTTAATTAGTTTCTTTGTAATATCTTTTACTTTTTCCTCTGCTGCTTCATACTGATTTAAATATCTATTTAATGACTTAATACCCATATTGCAACCATCAGTCATTAAATCACTTATTGTTGCATCATCTGGATTCATTACCATTTTCATGTTTGTCTTTAACCATGAACCTGCTTTTGCAAATGGATTTGGTTCTTTTCCACTATCATTATAATCATTTAATATTACTTTTGTTTCTTGCTCTAAATTTTCGTGTCTCTTTTTACTTTTCTCTAACTTACTTCTTAAATCTTCACTTTTCACCATAGGTAAAACATCTTCAATAGAGCTAATTCCCATCTTAATTCCAGAATTGCACTCCTTTAACAATTGAATTGTATCATCATTTACCATATCAACATTCCTCCTTTATCATTATGATTTCCATAATTTTCTGAAATATGTATTCAATAAATTACAATTTGTCTGACTAAATTAAGTAATTCCTAATTGCTTGATAAATATTATCTTTTCGAAAAAAGGGCGTCGCTCTTCTACAAGCTCTAGGTTTTTAAAGCTAACAGTAAAGCATATTTTTTCCTCAAGTAGCACAGCGTTTC
>JAFUGH010000009.1 GCA_017469465.1 Clostridia bacterium
ACAGTAGTGGCCAGCAAGTCACCAATGACACCACAAACATTTACAAAAGTAGTAGGACCAATCACAAGAGTACAAATTGCAGTACCTGTATCAGTGGCAGAGGCAACAGGAGAAAGCTTAGTATATAACGGAAGCGAACAAACAGGTGTTGCAAATGGAACAGGATATACGGTAGAAGATGGGGCTAAGATAGATGCAGGAAGTTACACAGCAGTAGTAACACCAGCTGATGGATATGAATGGACAACAGGAGGAAGAGCTTCAAAGAATATTGCTTGGGACATCAGTCCAAAGGCAGTTACAGTAACTTGGGAAAATGTATCATCATTTGAATATGATGGAAATACACATGCACCTAATGCGAGTGTAACAAATAGTGGAGTAACAGGAGAGACAATTGCATTAAGAGTGGTTACAGACCCAACGCCAGCAGTGAATGTAAATGAGTATAGAGCAATGGCAGATATAGAAAGTGTAACTGGAGGACAGGCAAAAGCAAGTAACTATACGTTAACAAACCCAACAAAGAATTTTGAAATTACAAAGAAATTAGCAACGATTACAGCGAAGAATCAAGTGGTAGCAGTAGATGGAAATATTGCTACAGGAGTAGATCAAGTAACAAGTACTGGTTTAATAAGTGGACATAGCATAAGTGCAGTAACATTAACAAAGAACGGAAATGCTATTATCCCAAGTGCACCAACAATAGTGGATGGCTCTTCAGTAAATGTAACAGCAAATTATGACATTACCTATGTCAATGGAGCAATTACATGGAGTATCCCAGTTCCAACATTCGCAGATAAGACATATACAGGTTCAGAACAAAGCATTAGTGCTGGAGAAGGATATCACTTCTCAGGAGGAACAACAGCGGCAACAAATGTAGGTGAATATACAACAACTGCAGTATTAGATGCAGGATATCAATGGGAGGATGGAACTTCAGAAGATAAGCCAATTGTTTGGAGAATAGTACCAGCAACAATGAGTGGTAGTGTAACGATTACAGGTGAAAATACATTTGGAAAGACATTAACAGCAAGTGTAACGACAACACCAAGTACAGATTCATTAACATATCAATGGTATGTAAGTGAAAATGAAATAGATACAAGTAATCCAAACAATATTACTACAAGTGGTGCAACACCAATTAGTGGAGCAACAAGCAGCACATATGTTGTAGATGAAAATGCAACAGGTAAGTATGTATATGTAATTGTTACAGCAAATGCTGGAGATAACTATACACCAATCACATTTGCAGATGGAACTGATTCAGAGAAAAATACAACTGTAAAAGCAGATAAAGCAACAAGAACAATTACAGTACCAAGTACAGTAGAATTCACTTATGGTACAGCAGGAAGTATTGAATTTAGTTATTCTGCAGAAGATACAACAATCGCTGTAGGAAATGTAAGTAACTCAGATAGCACTGTTGCAAGTGTAACAGGAGTAACAGATGGAAACTTAAGTGGAACAGTAACAATGACACCATTAAAATATGGTACAACCAATGTTACAATTACAATTCCAGAAACAGCGAACTATAAAGCAGTAACAAGTTCAATTTGTACAGTAACAGTAAATAGAGCAGCAGGTCATGTAACATTACAAGAAACAAATGGTTCATCAGAACAAGGACTAACAAGTAAGACATTTACAGTATCAGATAGCCATGGAGGAAGTTTATCTGCAGAGGAAATAGACGGTAGTCATGGAGTAATGCTATCATTTAGTAGTACTACAACGACACCATCTACAGTAACAATTGGAAACATTGGAGGATTAACAACAGGAACAATTGTAAAAGTGAGAGTAACCTCAGCACAAACAGAACAATATGAAGCAGCATCAGAAGTGTATACTTTAACAATTGGAGAAGCAATTGAAGGAAGCATCGATATTACAGGAACACCTAAATATTTAGGAGAGTTAGCTGTAGATACAGATAGTATCACACCAGAGGGATGTAGCTTTACTTACCAATGGTGGTATGCAGATAGTAGTGATGCGACAAGTGGAACAGCCTTTGCAGGAGAAAGGACTTCAACTATTACATTAAATGATGAAACCATTGCAAAAGCAGGAACAACAATAGAAGGATTAATAGGTAAATATATTGGTGTAACAGTAGTGGCAAGCAAGTCACCAATGACACCACAAACATTTACAAAAGTAGTAGGACCAATCACAAGAGTACAAATTGCAGTACCAGTAACAGTGGCAGAGGCAACCGGAGAAAGCTTAGTATATAACGGAAGCGAGCAAACAGGTGTAGCAAGTGGAACAGGATATACGGTAGAAGATGGAGCAAAGGTAGACGCCGGAAATTACACAGCAACAGTAACTTTAAAACCAGGTTATGAATGGAATACTGGTAATACAACAGCAAAACAAATTTCTTGGAGTATCAGTCCAAAAACAGTTACAGTAACTTGGGAAAATGTATCATCATTTGAATATGATGGAACTACAAAAGTGCCAAATGCAAGCGTAGTAAATAGTGGAGTAACTGAAGAAACAATTAATTTGAATGTAACAACAACTCCAGCAGCAATTAATGTAGGTGATTATGAAGCGAAAGCAACAATCAGTAGCGTTATTGGTGGACAAGCGAAAGCAAGCAACTATGAACTTACAAATGACACTAAAGCATTCACAATTACGCAAAAACCAGTAACGATTACAGCGAAGAATCAAGTGGTAGCAATAGGTGGAAATATTGCTATAGGAGTAGATCAAGTTACAAGTACAGGCTTAGTAAGTGGACATAGCATAAGTGCAGTAACATTAACAAAGAATGGAAATGCTATTATCCCAAGTGCACCAACAATAGTGGATGGATCTTCAGTAAATGTTACAGCAAACTATGACATTACCTATGTTAATGGAACAATTACATGGAGCATCCCAGTTCCAACATTTGCAAATAAGACATATGATGGAACAGAGCAAAGCATTAGTGCAGGAGAAGGATATCACTTCTCAGGAGGAACAACAGCAGCAACAAATGCAGGTGAATATACAACAACTGCAGTATTAGATGCAGGATATCAATGGGAAGACGGAACTTCAGAAGATAAACCAATTACTTGGAAGATTGTTGCTACAAAAGTAGATAAACCAACATTTGATAACAGTGGATATGTATATAATGGAAGTGCACAAGAAGCAACACTTGTTGGAGTGGATAATGATACAATGATAGTAACTAATAATGTAAGAACAAATGCAGGAACATATACGGGTGTAAATGCAATTACAGTAGCATTGAAGAATAGTAACTATCAGTGGTCAGATGATTCAACGGAAAATATTACATTCAATTGGACGATTGCTCAAAAACCAGTAACGATTACCGCTAAGGATCAAAAAGTAGCATTAGATGGAAGCATTATTACAGGATTAGAGCAAGTAACAAGTGAAGGATTAGTAAGTGGACACAGCGTAAGTGCAGTAACATTAACACAAAGCGGAAATGTGATTAACCCAAGTGCGGTTACAATTGTTGATAATTTAAGTCAAACAGTTACAGCAAACTATGCAATTACATATGTTCATGGTAATATTACATGGTTAATAGATATTCCAACATTTGCAGACAAGACATATACAGGTTCAGAACAAAGTATTAGTGCAAGTACAGGATATCATTTCTCAGGAGGAACAACTCTTGCAATAGATGCAGGTTCATACACAACAACAGCAGTATTAGATTCTGGCTATGAGTGGAATGATAAAGGTACAGCACAACAAGAAGTAAGTTGGAGAATTAATCAAAAACTTGTTGATGTAATATGGGAGGATGTAACATCATTTGGATATGATGGAACTGAAAAAGTCCCAACTGCAACAGTAGAGAGTGGAGTAAATGGAGAGATGATTTCATTAGTAGTAACAACAACTCCAACTCCAGCAGTAGCAATAGGCGAGTATGTAGCTCATGCGACAATTGATAGTGTTAGTGGCGGACAAGGAAAAGTAAGTAACTACGTGCTAAGAAATGATAGCATGGAATATGTTATTGAAAGGTCAAAAATTCAACTTGTTAAACCAACTTTAAATGGAACATATGAATATACAGGTGAAGAACAAATTGCCGATCTAAACAATTTTGACGAGGAAACAATGGATGTTTCTGGAAATGTTAGAAAAGAGGCAGGAAGTGGAGATATCATAGTTTCAATTAAAGACACCAATAAGTATGAATGGGAAGATGGAACAACAGATGATGTTGTAATCGAATGGTATATTGGCTATAAAGATATTACAAAACCTAATATTGTGGCAACGATACTTGGTAACATTTTCACATATACAGGTGAAGAAATAAAACCAGCTGTAGATGTTGAAGATACTAACGGTAGAGATGGTCAAGAGTGGATTCTTGATGAAGGTGATGATTATACATTAACATATGAAAATAACGTAAATGTTGGAACAGCAACTGTTACAATTACTGGTATTGATAATTGCTTTGGAACGATTACAAAAACATTTGAAATTGTAAAAGCAAAAGTAACAATTCCTACATTAAGTGGAACGTACGTATATACAGGTGAAGAACAAACAGCAAACTTAAGTAATGTTAATAGAAATATAATGACTGTTGTAGGAGACAAGAAAACTGAGGCTGGAATACACGATATTATCATTTCACTAAAAGACAAAAACAATTATGAATGGGAAAATGAAACAACGGATGATGTGGTAATAAAATGGACAATTGCGAAGAAGGTAATCACAGATGATGAGATTACAGTTGAACTTGATGAGAATAGTTTCGTATACACAGGAGAACAAATTAAACCAAATGTTATTGTAAAACATGGTGAAAAAGAATTAGTTGAAGGAACAGATTATGAATTACGTTATGAAAATAATATTAATGTGGGAACAGCAAATGTAATAGTAACAGGTATTGGAAATTATGAAGGAACAGTATCTGAACCATTTGAGATTACTCCAAAAGTAATGACGATTCCAACAATAAAAGGAGAATATTCATACACAGGCAGTGAGCAAACAGTAGAGCTAAATGACTTTGATGAAGATGCGATGAACATCTCTGGAAATAAGAGAACTGAAGCGGGAAGTCAATATGTAATTATTAGTCTTAAAGATACATTGAATTATGTATGGGAAGATGGTACAGTTGATGAGATAAGCTTAGAGTGGACAATCAAAGGAAAATTAATTACAGGAGCTGAATTTACTGTAAGTCTAGAAGAAAGTAGCTTCGTATATGCTGGAGAAGAAATTACACCTAAAGTGATTGTAAAAGAGGGCGTAGAAGAATTAGAAGAAAATGTAGACTTTGAAGTAATTTACAAAAATAACATAAATGTTGGAACGGGAGCAACTGCAGAAATAACAGGTAAAGGCGATTATAGTGGAACCGTAACAAAGACATTTGAAATTACGCAAAGACCAGTAACCATTACAGCAAATAGCAATTCAAAGGTATATGACGGAGAAGCTTTAGTAGATGATGGTAGTGAAGTAACTGAAGGAAGTATTGTGGCTTGGCATACGTACACGGCAGTAGTTACTGGAACAATAACTAATGTGGGTGAAATAGAAAATGTATTAGGCGAAATCATCATTAAGGATGAAAATAATAATGATGTAACGAATAACTATAACATAACAAAGCAAAACGGTACATTAACAATTACAAAAGAACAAGCAGAATTGATTGTTTCACCAACAGGAAGTATTCAAATAGTAAAAGGAAACAGCTTAGAAGGAACATATAGTTCTACAGGAGATGGAGAAGTTACAGCAACTTCTAAGAATGCATCTATAGTAACAGTTACTGCAGTAGATGGAAAATTGACAATAACTGGAGCAGGAACAGGTACAACCAAAGTTGAAGTAACGCTTGAAACAACAGATAATTATATTGGAAGTACAGTAGAAATAGAAGTTGAAGTGTTAGAGGCTAACTATAGTATCACGAAAGACGATAAGACAACATATTACTATAAATTGGAGGATGCAGTAAAAGTTGGAGGAACAATTGTAGTTGAGAGAGATGTTGTAGATACGTCAACCAATATTATAGTAGAGAAGACAGTTAAAATCGACTTTGGTAACCATACAGTAACGCTAAATGATACTGCAATTCAAGTATCAGAAGATGGAAAACTAACGTTAATCGGTGAAGAAGGCGGTAAATTAGTAAACAATGGAGAATGTGCAATCATCAATAATAATGGATTTGTAAGAATTGGCGATCCGGAAGGAGAAATTAAAGATTATCCAACAGTTGAAGCCGATAGATATGCAATCAATGGAAACTTCACATTTGATGGAGGAACTTTAGCAGGTTCAGAAAAACCACCATATAATTGCTATGGTCCAATTATCTCAAGACCGTATGGCGATATTGAAACCAAATTGGTAGGAGATAAGTACGAATCAAGAATTATCATAGAAAAAGAACCTCCAATAATAAAAGTGGAGCAAGATACAATAGAACCAACTAATAGAGATGTAACTTTAACAATAAAAGTAACAGATAATTTAAGTGGAGTAAACAAAGTTACCTATGTATTAGATGGAAATGAACATGTATTAGAAATTGATTCGAATGGAGTTGGAACAATTGTTGTAAGTAGTAATCAAACAATTAAAATTACTGCAGAAGATAGAGCCGGAAACAAAGTAACTGTAAATCATGAAGTAAGCAATATAGATAAGACAGCTGAGAGAGTTACAAGTGCAGATGTTGAAGGAATGAGTAATGGAGTTGTAAATAATACTTTAATCATGTTTGAAAATATTAAGACAACAGATGATCCAAATGTTAAAGAAATTATATTCAGTAATACCAATACAGCTCCAAGTGAAAATTCAGATGGCTGGATTCCATTTAGCCAAGGTATGAGAACACCATGGACATTAGATAGCAGTGATGGTAATGGAGAAAAGACAGTGTACATTTGGGTAAAAGATCTTGCAGGAAATATTAGTCAAACACCTTATGAAGCGAAAATGAAGCTTAATACCAAGTTGATTGGTGGAGAAGCAAACAAGGTTGAAATATATTTTGCGGGATATGATAGAAACCTAGCAAAAGATAAGAGTAGATTAGTAGAGGGTAATGTTAATGTACAGGTAGCAGGAGAAGCAGTTCAACCAGGAAATAAGCAAGTACTAAAAGAGGATGAAAACTTTGAGTATAATGGAATGAGTGCTATTAAGTATAAGACGACATTAACAAACGTAAAAGGTGTTGGAAGACTAGACTTAGCAATTGATTCAGGAACACTTCAAGATAAAGTTGGAAATGTAAATGCTAAGAAAGTACTTGAAACGGATTACTATATTGATACAAATAAACCGACGATTAGTGTTGATGCTAGTGGTAATGTAACAATAACTGATGCAGAAGGAAACTTAGCTGCGGTAACAGTAAATGGTGTTTTAAGAACAACAGGAGGAGGTAGCATAGGTACAGTAAATAGTGGAGATGTTATTAAAGCATACGACTTAGCTGGTAACGTTACTAGCAAGACAATATAGTTATTACTTGGAAGTAAAATAAAGAAGGTGTCCTTAAATGCAAATTTGCATTTAAGGACACCTTTTTGTGTAAATTTTAATTGTAATGTTTTGAGTATTCATATATAATGAATTTAGTTAATCGAGGTTATTACATGAAATTATAATAATTTATGAATTTCAAGGAGGATATAGAAATGAATAGAGAAGAGAGAATTATGAACTCTAATCAAAAGTTTAAATACTTTGCAATAGAAACAGCAGAGAAGGCAACTGAAATAATCAAAAAAGATAAGTCTAAGTATGCTGTGTTGTTATGTGAAGGTACGGAGGATAGTATGGATGTTTATATTTATTCTAAAATCTATCCTGAATTTATTGTAATCCCATCGAATGGTTGTACGGATGTCATGAGACTGATGCCATTTATGCGAAAGTATTTTGAGTATAAAACTTTTGGATTAATAGATAGGGATAATTGCTCAAAGAGAAGGATACGGAGTTTGCAGAAACATGAAAATATTTACTGTACAAAATTGCCATTTATAGAGAACATTATTTGCTGCCCAGAAGTAATTAAAATTATTGCGGGTGAGTCTGGCAAAGATTCTAGTGAAGTACTTCGAAGAGTTCGTAATGGGTTAGCTAGTATACTTGTTGATAAAATGAGCTTGCTAAATCCGTTCAATATTGACTTGCCAGAGGATAAAGAAGTGCAAATCGTTTCAATATCTATCGTTACAAGAAGTAGAACTGTGCATAAAACAATTGATTTAGCAAATGTGATGTACACTTTTAGAGATAAGGCTATTGTTAGTCAAGTGGCTGACGCAATGGATTTTAGAGGAAGGGAGAATTATTATAGTTTCTTAAAAGAGCAAATTGAAGGAACGAAAAGTGAAAAAATTCTTCAAGCTATTGCTAAGTATCTACCTGAAATTCCATATGATGAGTTTTGAAAGCGCTAGGTATAAAGAACATGACAAAAATATAGGGCATTCCGTTATAAGAAGATTTCTTTTCGGAATGCCCTATTACTTTCTCTATTGTTTATTCACTAATTTGTTTTATTTCAACTTTTCCCATTAAAATGTAGCTAATAATTGCTGTAATTGGTGAAATAACTAATGAACTGATTATTGCCATTAAGCCGATGGTCAAATATGAAACTAAACTTTCTGCATTAATCAAGCTTTCATATGCAGGGTGGTTGTAAAGTAGTGTCATATAGTTTGGAACATATAGTACTAAGAATATAATTGCTATCATCATTGGATATTCAGCAATAATTGATTTAGCTTCTTCAATGATGTTGTTTATCATACCTTCTGAACCTGCATATTTTTCAGATAAATCCACAATTTTAGAAGCAATACTTGCAGAAATTACAGAGGTAATTAGTATAATAATTGCAATATATAAATCGTAAGTTCCAATCGTTGATTTAAATAACGTATCAATGTAATACACATTTGAAAGCAAATCATAATTTTCTTCTACAATAATTCCTTTTCCGGTAAAACCATTCGCATTTCCAAACAATATTCCAAGTGTTGTAATAAGTATAACAACTATAATTGATGAAATAATTGCCACTATTGTCTTTCTGCTCCATCCATTTTTTAATACTGCTATTAATATAATTAATTCAAATGCAATAAATGATGCTAGTATCAATAAGTTTCTTCCAAGTTCTAATTCTGGAACAAATACAATAAATAATAAGTCGATGGCAACAAAAAGTGGTATTAGTAATTTAGCACCTTTTTTTCCTGCATATAGAAGTAACAATAAAATGGTAAATGCTACAAGTAATACCATCCCAAGAGTTCTATCCTGATGGGAAATTGAGACATAAGCAATTTCTCTATCGGTTAATCCGTGATTAACCATATTATATGTTGAATCTTCATTTGATACAAATTCAACAAAGCCATACATGGTATCTCCAGTTTTTAATGGTTTGATGCTTTTATTGTCAGAAACATCATAAGAAAGAATTACTACAGCAGGAGATTCTTTTCCATCTGCTGTTCTAATGGTTGCAACTTGATATTTAATAACGTAATAGTAATAATAATCCGTTGTGTATTCTGATTTAATATCAGATATAACGTTTGTTATGATAAATTTTTGATTAGTTTCATCAGAGGTATAGTTTGCAAGTTCTTTTTTTTGTGCATCAAATGCTTTTTTTAAATCTTCTTGATTGCTAGAAGTATTTGTATTATTAAGCAAATCATTATAGTCCTCTTCGCCATCAATTAAAACAGCATCTTTGTCCAAATCATAATTATCACTTTCGACTAGTTCTCCACTGTCATTTGTGTACAAATAGGTTGTTTCTTCATCGGTCGCTAAAGAAATATTAAAAAAAGATGTGATTAGCAAAATACTAGCTAATATTAAAAAAATTTTTTTCATACTATCTTCCTTTCAATTTTTAAGAATTTTACTTTCTACATTCTAGCACTTGAAAATAGAATTGGCAACAAAAATATTGCGTAAATAATTAATAATGGTATAATACAAGTAGTATGAAGTTATGATTGACAAATAGGAGGATATGTATGAAGAAAGTTATTATTGCTTTAATTTGTATAATTATTTTAGCTCTTGGAGTGATAGGTTTTTTCGTATGGCAGGATTCAAGACCAAAACCTATAAATGTACAACCTAGTGGAGAAGATAATATAACAAAGGGTCTTGCAGAACTTACGGAAGTTGTTCCTGTTACTATCAAGGAAGAAGCAAGAGGAGTTAATAGAATCGTTAATGTAACATATCCAACAATTCAATCATTCTCAAACAAAAATTTTCAAAAGTATGTAAATGATAATATTACAAAAGTCATTTTTGCTTATAGAGATGAAATTAATGCTATTGTGGATGATGAGACACCTGCATCAAATTTGTACACTTATAATACATCGTATGAGAAATATACTCACGGAGATTATTTGAGTTTGGTTATATTAAATGATTATCAAACTGGTGGAATTAGATCGAACAAGTGGAAAGATACTTATAATGTTAATGTTAGAAGCGAAAGACTTTTATATTTAAAAGATATTTTTGCATCGAACGTTGACTATGAAAAAGAGATATTGGCTGAAATTAAAAAGCAGGCTGAAAAGAATCATTATGTTTTGATGAATGGTACAGGCCTAGAACAATTAAATGATAATCAAAAATTTTATATAAAAGATGAGAAATTAATTATTTATTTTGATCCTGCAGAAATTGCTCCTGCAACATACGGAGAGTTACAGTTTGAGATGCCTTTTATACTAGAGGAAGGCAAATTTAAAGTATCTATTTGAGAGTAAAAGTTTTTAGAAGAGTGTGCACAAAATTTTTGGGGCACATTTTTTTATACAATAGGAAAGTTATAGAAATTTTTGCCTGTAGCTTGCGAGTAGCAAGCGATACAAGCAAAAATTATCACATAAATTCTTTCTTATTACGTTGCAGGTATATTTTTACATAATTAAATATTATGCGAAAATTTTGCTTCGCAATTCATTGACTTTTTTCACAAAGTGTATTATTATATCTTCGTAATCTAATAGAAAGGAGGAAAAATCATAATGAATGAAGATACAAACACATTGCTTAATAAAATATATTCTTGTATTCTTGATATGCAAAAGGACATTGCAGTACTAAAGCAAGATGTTGCAGAACTTAAGGTACGTATGGATGGTTTTGAAATAAAGCTTGAAGATACAGAAAAGGGCTTAAAGGCATATGTAGATGAGAAAGTAGAAAACTTGAGAGATTATGTAGATGAGAAATTTGAAAACATGAATGTATATGTAGAAAAGAAATTTGAAGATATGAATGCATATGTAGAAAAGAAATATGAAGACATGAATGCATATGTGGATGAGAAATTTGAAGACATGAATGCATATGTAGAAAAGAAATTTGAAAATATGAATGCATATGTAGAAAAGAAATATGAAGACATGAATGCATATGTGGATGAGAAATTTGAAGACATGAATGCATATGTAGAAAAGAAATTTGAAGACATGAATACAAATGTAGACGAAAAATTTAATAATTTTAAGATTTATGTTGACAACAAATTTAAAGCTTCAGAAGCAAGATATAAGGAGTATATTGATGACAGCATAGAAACGTTAAAAGTAGTTTTAGAAGATCAGATGGATCATCTAGAAATTACAATTAAGAGGCCAAAAAAACTATATATTGCTGAAGAACAGGCTTTATATAATACTTAGGATGTGATAAAAAAGATAAAGTTTTGGGGGAGTAAAATGAATATTTTTTAAAATGAGGATTTACATAGATTGTAAATTCTCGTTTTTTTGTATATAATAATGTGATAATAAAATCGAAAAAAATGAAGTAGTAATTAAAACACTCAAATGGAGGTAATTGTGGAATACAACATTGCTAAGATTAAAGACAAAATTAGGAGTTATGAAAAAAATGGAAATGAAACTTCTACATATTTTTTGACACCGGCTCAAGTGCAAGAAGCAATTTTTGTACTTAGAGGTTATGATTATACGTTAAGTGGGGGATTTAGTGAAGCAGAACGTAAAATCATCATCATTGGTAATAAGGAAGCAAACATAGGAAAGTATTTAAGCATTATTAGAGTTCAAAGTTTTCAAAAAGAACTTCATCATCCAAATGTCCTTGGTAGTGTGTTAGGACTTGGTATCAAGCGTGAAATGATTGGTGATATCATTGTAAAAGATAAATGCTGTGATATAATAATAATTCGAGAGATGAAAGAATATATTTTAAATAATTTACACATGATTGGTAGTGAAAAAGTTGAAGCTCGTGAAGTTAATTTAAAAGAAATATTAAGTATAGATGCACAAAAGAAAGTTAGAAATATTAGTGTTGCTTCATTAAGGCTTGATGCAGTTATTAGTGTGGCATTTGGAATATCAAGAGAAAAGAGTAACAGTTTAGTAAGCCAAGAAAAGATTTTAATCAATTTTTTGCCATGTACAAATAATTCTAAGACAATTAAAGCGGGTGATTTAATTTCTGCTCGAGGATTTCGGAAGAATAAAAATAGTTGAAATAGTACGGAGAAACTAGAAAAGGTAGGATGAAAATTAAAGCTGAAATATATTGAAGAAGGAGAGAAAAGTATGATGCATGAAATAGAAAATGAAATTTTATTAAATAGTGATATGATTGAATCATATTTATCACCTTATGCTTGTAGGTCTAATCAAGCTTATAGATTTAAAAGAGAAAGTAGGAAAAAAGAATTTAATATTCGAAGTGAATTTTCGAGAGATGCAGATAGAATTTTACATTCAACGGCGTATACAAGATATATGGACAAAACACAAGTATTTTCGCTATTTAACAATGACTTAATTACTCATAGGGGATTGCATGTTCAGTTTGTATCAAAAATTGCACGAACTATAGGAAGAGCATTAAAACTAAATGAGGACTTGATTGAAGCAATAGCTCTCGGACATGACTTAGGTCATGTACCTTTCGGGCATACTGGAGAAAGATATCTATCAAATATATGTGAAAATAAGGGTATTGGATATTTTCATCATAATGTACAAAGTGTAAGAGTACTTAGTGAATTAGAAAAACATGGTAAAGGACTTAATATTACCGTTCAAGTTTTAGATGGAATTCTTTGTCACAATGGTGAAATCCTTTCAAGAAGATATGTGCCAAATTTTGAAAAAACACCAGAAGACTTTTTGGCAGAATATGAATGCTCATCTAGAGATAAAGATTTTGATAAAACAATACGTCCTATGACTCTAGAGGGATGTGTTGTGAGAATTTCAGATATTATTGCATACATAGGGAGAGATATAGAGGACGCGATAAAAGTGAAATTAATGGAAAGAAAAGAATTACCAACAGGTGTGACCAGTGTGCTAGGTGATAATAATTCAACAATAATAGACATTTTGGTAGAGGACTTGATTATACATAGTTATGATAAGTCGTATTTAGAATTTTCAAGTGAAAAATATGTGGCACTTAAAAAACTACTTGAGTTTAATTATAAACACATTTATTCAAATCCAAAGAAGGAAGATCGAGAAGAAAAATATAGAGGTTTATTTGTGAATTTATATGAATCATTAAAAAATGATTTAGAAAATAAAAGAGGTAGAATCTATAATTATTATTTAGAGATGAATAAAAACTATACAAAATCGAATTCTTTTGATAAAATAATAGTCGATTTTGTGGCAGGAATGACTGATAAATATTTTATCAATCAATATAAAGAGGCATTTTTGCCAAAGATGTTTAATTTAACGGTTGACGAATAAAAAAGGAGAAATAATTATGATTAGTGCAAATGGAGTAACTTTAAGATTCGGAAAGAGAACACTTTTCGAGAATGTAAATATTAAATTTTCACCAGGAAATTGTTATGGCTTAATTGGTGCAAATGGTGCTGGAAAAACAACATTTTTGAAGATCTTATCTGGAGAAATAGAACCATCGCAAGGTGATGTTACCATGAATCCAGGAGAAAGACTTTCTGTCTTAAAACAAGATCATCATGCTTACGAAGAGGAAGTGGTATTGCAAACGGTAATTATGGGAAATCATTTGCTGTATGAGATTATGAAAGAGAAAGATGCCTTGTATTCTAAACCGGATTTTTCTGAGGAAGACGGAATTAAAGCTGGTGAACTAGAGGCAAAATTTGCTGAAATGGACGGATGGAATGCAGAAAGTGATGCTGCTCAACTTCTAAATGGACTTGGGTTGGAGACAGAATTTCATGATAAATTAATGAAGGAATTAACTGAAACACAAAAAGTAAAAGTACTTCTTGCACAAGCACTTTTTGGAAATCCTGATGTACTTCTTTTAGACGAACCTACAAACTATCTTGACTTAGAAGCAATTGAGTGGCTTGAAGATTTCTTGATTAATTTTGAAAATACTGTAATTGTGGTATCTCATGATAGATATTTTTTAAATACAGTTTGTACACATATCGCGGATATAGATTTTGGCAAAATTCAAGTTTATACAGGTAATTATGATTTTTGGTATGAATCTAGTCAACTTGCTTTGAAGCAAATGAAAGATGCAAATAAGAAAAAAGAAGATAAAATCAAAGAATTACAAGAGTTTATTAGAAGATTTAGTGCAAACGCTTCAAAATCAAAGCAGGCAACTTCTCGTAAGAAATTACTTGAAAAAATTGAATTGGATGAGATTAAACCATCTAATAGGAAGTATCCATACATTCATTTTGAAATGGATAGAGAGCCTGGCAAGGAAATTTTGTTTGTAGAAGGAATTACGAAGAGTTCTTCTGAAGGAAAGAAAATGTTAAACAATGTTTCTATTAATGTTCAACAAGGCGATAAAATTGCTTTCGTAGGACCTATGGGAGCTGCAAAGACAGAGCTTTTTGAAATATTAACAGATAATAGCGCACAAGAAAGTGGAGAATATAGATTTGGTATTACAACATCTGTTGCATATTTTCCAAAGGATAATTCGAGTGAATTCTCACAAGACTTGTCTATTGTTGATTGGTTAATGCAATATTCAAAGATTAAAGAGGAGACTTTTGTAAGAGGGTTCTTGGGAAGAATGCTGTTTTCTGGTGAAGAAGCTTTAAAAAAAGTGAATGTGTTATCTGGTGGTGAAAAAGTGAGGTGTATGCTTGCAAAAATGATGCTTTCAGGTGCAAATGTTTTAATTTTTGATGAACCAACTAACCATTTAGATTTGGAATCTATTACAGCATTAAACAACGGGTTGGAAGCTTTTAAAGGTGTTATTTTATTTACTTCCCATGATCATCAATTAGTACAAACAGTTGCTAATAGAATTATTGAGATTACTCCGAATGGAATTATCGATAAACGTATGACATATGATGAGTATTTGGAAAGTGATGAGATGGCAAAAAAGAGAGAGGCTGCATATGAGATGTAGCGGAGCACATCATATTCCATATATAATGGACGATATTTTAGTATTGTTGTATGACGAACACAGTTCGCCATACGAGAATTAACCAAATAAAATGCATGATGAGAATTGAAAGGGATGAAAGGTTATGAAAAAATTTTTAAAAAGTGGTTGGTTTAAATTTATTATTTTAATACTTGTTATTATTGCAATTTCTACAGCTTTTTACTTCAAAGAAGATGTACCTCAGACATATCGTACGGCATCTGTTACGAGAGGAAATATTGAATCTTCTGTGGAAGGAAGTGGAGCGATTAGTTCTAGCGAATCCAGAAAAGTTTATTCTAAAGTATCTAGTGAAGTTTTAAGTGTATTACATAAAGAAGGCGATTTTGTAAAAGAAGGTGAAGCTCTCGTGACGCTTGATTCTAGTACACTTGATTCTTCTATAGATAGCCAAAAAATTGCAATCGAACAAGCAAATCTTTCAATTCAAAATATTAATAAGCAAATTGCAGATTTAACAATTGTTGCTAATAGTGCAGGGTATGTTTCCAACCTTACTATTGGGGAGGGAAGTTATATTACAACGAGTATGCAAGTTTGTGATATTGTGGAAGAGGGACAGTATGAAATTGTACTTCCCTTCGGATATAGTGAAGTAAATAAAATACAAATTGGAAATTCTGCTAAAATACAATTAATTGAAAATTTTGCCACATTAGATGGTGTGGTTACGAAAGTTAGTGAAATGAGAAAACTTGCAACGGGTAGTAGTCAAGTTGTTGACGTAACGATAAAAGTCTCAACATCTGGTTATTCTTTAGCGGGTGCACAAGGGAAAGGCGAAATAATTGTTAATGGAACAAGACAAGGAAGCACATCTAGTGGTACTTTTAAAATGGTTAGTTCTAATGTGGTAAGAGCAAAATCTACTGGAACAGTTGAAAAACTAAATGTGTATGAAGGAAAATATGTTAATGTTGGCGATGTTGTTGCAGTATTATCTAATGAAGATTTAAACTCCAGTTTAAAAAATGCAAGATTAACATTGCAAAATTTAAATACACAATATGCTTCTATAAAAGACCAATTGGATAATTATACAATAAAGGCTCCATTAAGTGGCACAATTACGGCACAATCCATTACAAATGGAGATATGATTGCTGCAGGGACACCTATTTTAACAATTTCGAATAAAGATTTACTTGAATTTAAGATTCCAGTTGATGAACTTGATATTGCAAAATTAAATTATGATGAGGAAGTTAGGGTCACAATCGATGCATTGGAAGAAACGCAAGATGCTCCAATTCAAGGAAAAATAACAAAATTGCCTTTAGAAGGAACATCTACAGCAGGAGTTACAGAATACTTTGTAACTGTACAAATTCCTGGTGACGAAAATATTAGAATTTCTATGAATGCCAATGCAAAGATTATTACACATAGTCAAAAAGATGTACTAATGGTACCTGTTGATAGTGTGACAAAAGAAAATGGAGATTCTTATGTGACGGTTGTATTAGAAGATGGTACAACAGAGCGAAAGCTAGTAGAACTTGGCGAAAGAAATGTTTCTTATGTAGAGATTAAGAGTGGCTTAAGTGAAGGAGAAAAAGTTGTAATTCCACAAATAAGTGATAGTTATAGCTGGTTTTAATTGAAAAGTGAGATATGCAAACTGTATGTCCAACGATGTGTGCCACTACGAAGTGTGACGGATAGTTACAAAAAATGAGGAGGAGATTTCTTGATAAGGTTGGAACATATTTTTAAAATATATACCATGGGTGAAAATAAGGTTTATGCTTTGGATGATGTATCGTTGCATATTGCACCACATGAATTTGTATCAATTATCGGTCCTTCTGGTTCCGGTAAGTCTACACTTATGAATATGCTTGGATGTTTGGATGTTCCAACGCAAGGAAGATATTTTTTGGATGGAACGGATATTAGTGAAAAAACAGATGATGAATTGGCAGAGATAAGAAATCAAAAAATAGGTTTTGTTTTTCAGGGGTTTAATCTACTTCCAAAACTCACAGCAATTGAAAATGTTGAATTGCCACTTATTTATTCAAATGTGAGTAGTAGAGAAAGACATAAAAGAGCAAAAGAAGCATTAGAAAGAGTTGGACTAGGTGATAGAGTTGATCATAGACCTACTGAACTTTCTGGTGGACAACAACAAAGAGTAGCAATCGCTAGAGCATTAATCACGAATCCTCCCATTATTTTAGGTGATGAGCCAACAGGAAATTTGGATTCTAAGTCGGGAAAAGAAGTAATGGAAATTTTTAAAGAATTAAATGCAAATGGAAATACGGTGATTTTGATTACACATGATTCAGGTGTTGCTGCTCAAGCAAAAAGAATTGTTAGAATACAAGATGGAAAGTTGTATGAGGATAATCCGGCATACAAGTGAAAGGAATGAGGCTAAATTGAAATTTTGGCTAGCATACAAGATGGCTATAAAAAGTATTTTAAATAATAAGGTACGTAGTGCTCTTACCATGCTTGGAGTGATTATAGGTGTTGCTGCAGTTATTGCTGCTGTAGGATTTGCTCAAGGATGTATGCAATCCGTGACTAATATGGTAGAAGGCATGGGTACAAATGTTGTTACTGCCATGATAATAGATAGGTCTGAATCTAAGAGCCTTTCAGTTGACGATTTAGATGCATTGGTGGAGAGCTCTGAATATATTGTTTCTGTTTCACCTTACATTATGACAAAAGGGGTAGCTAAATATAGGACTGAAAGTAAAACAACAACTGTTACTGGGACGAATGAAACATACATCGATATGGGAGATGTTACCATACAAGAAGGTAGGTTTATTACTCGTAGCGATATGGATAATAATTTGAAAGTAGCTGTTATTGGAAGTGCTGTCAGAAGAAAACTTTTTGAAGATGCAAATCCACTTGGGCAAACTGTAAAAGTTAATGGAACTAATTTTACAGTGGTTGGACTACTGACAGAAAAAATGAATGGTGCTGATAATACAGATGATGATATGATAGTTATTCCAGTCAATGTTGCGCAAAGAACGCTTAAAATAAAAAATGTTACAATGTTTATGGCAAGTGCTTCTGAAAGTGATACGGTTGATTTGGCAATGAAAAAAATGGAAGAGTTTCTATATAACATTTTTAGAGATAAAGATAGTTTTATGTGCTTTACACAAGAATCGATACTAGGGATACTTGGAAATATTAGCAGTATTATGATGATTATTATGGGAAGTATTGCAACTATTTCATTGGTTGTTGGTGGAATTGGAATTATGAATATCATGCTTGTTTCTGTTTCAGAAAGAACAAGAGAAATAGGCATAAGAAAGGCAATTGGAGCTAAGAAGAAAGATATTTTAATTCAGTTTTTAATAGAAGCACTTATGCTTACAGGAATGGGAGGAGTGATTGGTATCTTACTTGGAATGGCTATTATTAAGTTTGTAATAGGTGCTATTGACATGATTACACCAGTGTATTCTGTTCCATGGATTATTGCATCATTTACGATATCACTTCTAATAGGAATTATTTTTGGTATTTTTCCAGCTTATAAAGCTGCAAAGTTAAACCCAATTGATGCTTTAAGAAATGAGTGATGTCACATTTGTGCTCTATACACAATTAATGATGTTTTATAAATGTTTTATGGCGAACGTTGTTCGCCACTACGAATGGACTTGAGTTGTAGAGGAGCACAGTGTGCTCCATAGATGAAATTGATGATGTTTTATAAATGTTTTATGGCGAACGTTGTTCGCCGCTACGAATGGACTTGAGTTGTAGAGGAGCACAGTGTGCTCTATAGATGAAATTGATGATGTTTTATAATTGTTTTATGGCGAACGTTGTTCGCCGCTACGAATATAAAAGGGGAGTATATATATGAAAGAACGTTTTATAGAGTTATTAAGAGGTACTAAGAGAGAAGGAATAGAGGCACTCATAGAATTTTTAGAAAAAACAGATTTCTATACTGCACCTGCTAGTACAAAGTTTCATAATTGTTTTGAAGGAGGTCTTTTGCAACATAGTTTAAATGTTTATGAAGCCTTAGAAAGTTTGGTAAAAGACAAATGGCCGGAAGATACAATTAGAATTGTTGCACTTCTTCATGATATTTGTAAGGTTAATTTTTATAAAGTTGATTATAGAAATAGAAAAGATGCAACAGGTCAATGGATAAAAGAACCATACTATACAACAGATGATATGATGCCACTTGGTCATGGCGAAAAATCTGTGATGATTATTTCGGAATTTATAAAATTAAGCAAAGAAGAGTTATATTCTATCAGGTGGCATATGGGAGGATACGAGCCAAAAGAAAACTATGGCTATATTTCTAAAGCTTTTGAAAAATATCCTTTAGCTGTTTATACTCATATGGCAGATTTAATGGCTACCTATATATTGGAATAAATTTTATATACTAGCTTTTTCAAAAAAGATATGATATAAACAATAATAGATATATTTGAATGGGAGGCGTAAGACATGAAGAAAATAGTATTATTTATTTTAGTATTTGGTATCTGTAGCTCTCTTATAGCATGTGGAAAGAGAGAAAATAATGTATTAAATTCTTCTGATGGAAAATTACCAGAAGTAATTATTGTAGAACCAGAAATATCTTATGAAGAATTATCAGGAGAAGAAATATCGGGTGAAAGCGTATTGGTAGAAGAGAACTTTAGTAGTAATGAAGAAGTGTCAGGAGAAGAACCATCTGGAGAGGAGACTTCTACCATACAAGAATCATCTGGAGAAATAGAAGAATAAGTATATTAAAGAGATATTTGGAGGTATACATATGAAAAAAGATGGTATTTCATTAATGAGTTTGATTATTACAATTTTGGTGATTATTATATTGGCATCTATAACAATTTTTTCAGGTTTTAAAACACCTGAGTCTGCAAGCTTTACACGTTTTACACAAGAAATTGATGATGTTAGAGTTGAACTTCGGAGTTTTAAGAACTGAAAAATTTGAAAAATATAGAGACATAAATTATGGATTTGAATTTGTTACAATAGAAAATGCCCCAAAGGATTTTGTGTCTTTTCCAATAAGTGGAACGAATGAAGTAGTAGGTTATTTAATTGATACGGGCGAATTAGAAGATTTACCATCTTTTGGAAAAGGAACTGTTTCTGAAAATACAGTGTTTTTTGATCTTGATGATGTATTAGTATATGATAAAAATGGAAACGTTTTTTACGCTAAAGGTTATCCTCATGATGGAAGATATTATTATAATGCTACATCGTATACAAATACTCAAAAAGTGTATGTGGACTACAAAAATGCTTTATTGTATGTTAATTCATTAGCCAAGAAAACAGGTACGGAATATGGAGATTTATATTCTACTTCATTATATACAGGAAGCGTGTATAATCCAGGGACAAAAATTGGACAAGGGGTGTATACAGATAATGGAGGATTACTGCAATATAATGAAGAAGGTGCGCTTGTATTAGATACAGACAATGCTATTCCTGTTTTGGAATTGAATGGAAAATATAAGTTCAACGATGCATATACTGTTTCTATTACTGTTGATGGAGATATATCGCAAGGAAGATCTGTAGATAAAAATCCTGTAACAATTTTAGCAATATCTGGAACGACTGAAAATTATTACGCTTGGTTAGGATATTACAATAATTATTTATATGTTTATACTTTTTATAAGGGTAAACCAAAATCAATTACCACAAGTTCGGCTACAGGCTATTGCAGAATAGATATGCAAAAATATAAAGATCAAATTGTTAATATACAAGTAAGCGCTGTAAAAAACCAACAAACGGAAGTATATTTAAATGGAGAAAAAGTTGCCTCTTTCAAATCAGGTAATAGTTCATTAGTAAATAAATATTTGACAATTGGAGATTTAAGGGTGGGACGAAATTTAAAATTTACTGGTTTTGTATATGATTTCGCAATATTCGACAAAGCTCTGACAGAAGAACAGGTTAAAGTTTTTTATGAAAAATCAAAAGCTTATGGAGGAGACTAAAGACAGGAAGTATTTTATAAAGTTATTATTTTACAAAGATATGAAATACTAAAAAATATATAAATGATATTTGGTGATATGTACTGAGAGTTTGAAACTTTTGTGCGAAAAAATGGAGGTAAGTTTATGAAAAAAGGATATGTTGAATGTGAAGATTGCAATGGAGAGGGATACATTGAATGTAGATGGTGTGGTGGCACTGGTGAAATAGAAGATGGCGAAGAAATGGTAGCATGTGATCATTGTGACGGAGATGGGAAAATAGAGTGCAGAGAATGCAGAGGCACTGGAAAAGTTGAGTGTAGAGAATGTGGAGGTACTGGAACAATAGAAGAAAAATGTGATAACTGTAGAGGAACAGGAAAAATTACAGTGGATTGCGAAGAATGTAATGGTTACGGATATTTCATTTGCAAGGTTTGCGACGGAGACGGAAGAGTAGAAGAAAATGGAGAATATGTTACTTGTGAAAGATGTAATGGTACTGGAAAACTTGTTTGTGATGTGTGTGGTGGAAGAAGAATGATGGAAATAGAAGATCCGGAGTGTACTGGTAGAGGAATTGTAGAAAAGGATTGTCCTGTTTGTTCATAATTTTTTGCACATAATACCAATTGTTAATGGGGGCTGATTTGTTTATGAAACAAATCAGCCTCCTATTAATTTTTTTGAGTGTTATTTTTGTATATTGTTGCATAATTTTTCTAATAATATGCATGAGGTGATTTTTTTATGGACAAAGAAAATAAAGAAAGGCAATTGGATGATTTGATTAATACTGTTGAAAGGCATACGAGAACAGAGAGGCATTTAGAACAGTATTCACATATTGGTGATCAGTATTATAAAGATGAGGCTAGAAAAAAGCAGTCTGTGAGAGAAAAACAAATTGTCGATTTGAAAGATAACATTCTTGGTAATACAAATAAATTGACAAATCAAGAACAATTTGAAAACTTGGTAGATAATTATGAAGCAAGTGAAGGATATATGAGAAGTAATTTTAAGAATATGGATGATGAACAATTAAATAATATGGAAAAGAAACAAGCCAATAGAAGAATTCAAATGCAAAATATGATGGATAACCCAAGTGATGGAGAAGATTTTTAATCGCATAAAGGGACAATCATTTTCGTGCGGTCTGTGAACATAAAATAAGGGCTTCTTATCATTATGAAAACAAACCACATGAAAATGATTGTCCCTTTTGTGTGATTAAACTTTTTTCGGCGGTACAGGGTCATATCCACCTTTTGAAAATGGATTACAGCGAAGAATTCTCCAAGCTGCAAGCAGACTTCCTTTTAATGCTCCATGAATTTCGAGTGCTTCAATTGCGTATTCTGAGCAAGTAGGCTTGTATTTACAAGCATTGTGCCATGGACCAGGTATTTTTTGATATAATTTAATGATTGCAATTAAAACCTTTTTCATTTTGTTTTCTCCTATGATAAAATAATAGTACTAAACCTAAAAGATGCCTGCCGTACATAAATTTATGTAAAATGATTATAATATAGTTTTCTTTAAAAAGCAACGATTATTTAACGTAGTATCTAGTTGAAAAAACTTACGGAAGTTTGAAGATAAAAAGAAAGATATTTTTATGAATTAATTGAAATTAAAAAATGATTAATATATAATTTTTATAAATGTAAAATAGAAAAAGGAGGATAATGATGAGCAATTTAATTGAAATTAGGTGGCATGGTAGAGGTGGACAAGGTGCAAAGACAGCATCATTATTGCTTGCAGATGCTGCATTTAACACTGGAAAATTTATTCAAGGTTTTCCGGAGTATGGACCAGAAAGAATGGGAGCGCCTATTACTGCGTATAACAGAATAAGTGATGAAAGAATTACAATTCATAGTAACATATACGAACCTGATTATGTTGTAGTAGTAGATGACACACTTTTAGAAAGTGTTGATGTAACTGCAGGACTTAAAGAAAGTGGTGCCATTGTAATTAATACTGAAAAGACTCCAGATGAAGTAAGACCACTTCTTAAGGGATATCAAGGAAAAGTTTGCACAATTGATGCAAGAACAATTTCTATTGATACATTAGGAAAGTATTTTCCTAATACACCAATGCTTGCTGCAATTGTAAAAGTAAGTGGAATTATGGATGAAGAAGATTTCTTAGAAGACATGGTTACTTCATTTAAACATAAGTTTGCAAAGAAACCAGAAGTTATTGATGGAAATATGGAGGCATTGAGACGTTCGCTAAATGAAGTGAAAGGATTATGATGTGCTAGAAAACATTGAAAAATAATTTCCATGAGAAAGGAGAAAAAAGAAATGGTTGAGAAAAAATGTAAAATTAATGCAAATAGTACTTGGCAGGAATTAACTCCTGGTGGAACTATTTATGACGCTGCGAATGCAATGGAATTTACGACAGGAGATTGGCGTTCTATAAAACCAAGATGGATAGAAGAAAAATGTAAGCAATGTGCACTTTGTATTCCAACTTGTCCAGACAGTGCAATTCCAGTCGCAGAGGGGGGCTTACGTAAGGATTTCAATTATGACTATTGCAAAGGATGTGGAGTTTGTGCCAAGGCTTGTCCTTTTGGGGCAATATCCATGGAATGAGAAAGTTGAAAAATTGTTTGTTGAATTAGTAAAAAAGAGAAGGAGGATTATATAAAAATGAGTATTAGAGAAAGATTAAGTGGTAATGAAGCTGTTGCCAATGCCATGCGTCAAATTAATCCAGATGTTGTAGCGGCTTTTCCAATTACTCCATCTACAGAAGTACCACAGTATTTTTCAACATTTGTTAATAATGGTTCTGTAGATACAGAATTTGTTCCAGTAGAAAGTGAACATAGTGCAATGAGTGCTTGCGTTGGAGCATCGAGTGCTGGTGGAAGAGTAATGACTGCTACTTCTGCAAATGGATTATCTTTAATGTGGGAAGTGATTTATATTGCTTCTAGTTTAAGATTACCAATTGTTATGGCATGTGTAAATAGAGCTGTTTCTGGTCCATTAAATATACACAATGACCATTCTGATTCAATGGGAGCAAGAGATTCTGGTTGGATACAACTTTATAGTGAAACAAACCAAGAAGCATATGATAATATGATTATGGCAAATAGGATTGCAGAGCACAAAGATGTTCATTTACCACTAATGGTTTGTTATGATGGATTTATTACTTCGCATTCTATTGAAAATATTGAATTAATTGAAGATGATAAAGTAAAGGACTTTGTTGGAGAATATCATCCAGAACATTATTTATTAAATAGAGAAGAGCCTATTGCAATGGGACCTTTAGATGTGCAACCATACCTAATGGAGCATAAATTTCAACAAGGATTAGCAATGAAAAATGCGAAAGATGTAATTCTACAAGTATCAAGGGAATTTGAAGAATTGACAGGAAGAAAATATGGTTTATTTGAAGAATATAAAATGGAAGATGCCGAAATGGCAATTGTGGTTTTAAATTCAACAGCTGGAACAGCAAAATATACAATTGATAGATTAAGAAATCAGGGAATGAAAGTTGGATTAGTAAAACCAAGAGTATTTAGGCCGTTCCCTGTTTATGAGATTGCGGAAAGCTTAAAAAATTGCAAAGCAATCGCAGTTTTAGATAAAGCGGATAGTTTAAATGGGGCTGGTGGACCTTTATTTGAGGATGTAACATCAGCAATGTATACTGCAGGAGCTCTTGGACCAAAAGTTGTTAATTATATTTATGGTATTGGCGGTCGTGATGTTAAGACAGATGATATCGAAAAAGTATATCATGATTTACAATATATCATTAATACCGGAGATATGGGAACACCATATAGATATTTAGGATTAAAAGGGTAGATAGAGAACTTATAGTCAGGAGAGTATTTTACAAATAGAAAAAGCACTCGAAAGGAGAGTGATTAAATGAAAAATAGTTTTTTGGTTGGCTTAGCTACAGGAATAGTAATTTCTAGTGCATCTCTTGCATTTGCTAATTCACAAATTCAAGTCATGCTAAATGATAGACTCAAGGTAGAGTTAGATGGAGTGGTACAAGAATTTAGGGATGAAACAACTAATGAAATTCAATATCCTATTACTTATCATGATAGAACTTATTTGCCTCTTCGAACGGTGGCAGATTTAATGAATGTAGATGTTGATTATGATGAGAAAAATAATACTGCAATCTTAAGAACACAGGAATATATTGAAAACACTCAGTCGAATAGAGAGGAAAAAAAAGATACAAAAATGAAGAATGATTTAGACTTGATAAAATATATGACAAAATCAGAAAACTATATGGTTTCTCCATTTAGTTTAAGGATGGCAATGATGCTTGCGGCGAATGGAGCAGAAGGTAAGACAAAGAGCGAAATTTTAGATACTTTTGGCATTCAAAACATAGAGGAGTATAATCAGCTTTCTCAGGAACTAATAAAAAAATATCAGGGAAACAAGAACGTAACATTAAATGTTGCAAATTCTATATGGCTTAACAGTTCTATTGCAGGAGAAAATGTTCAATTTACTAAAGAGTATGTGGATTTAATTGCAAAATATTATGATGGAACGGCAAATGTTGAGAACGAAAATAAAATTTCTTCTAAAGCAAATAGTTGGATTGCAAAAAAAACAAATGGTAAAATTAAAAACATGTTAGATGAAAAAAAGAAAGCAGATTTCTTAGCACTATTAATTAATACGATTTATTTTAAAGGCGCATGGGCAAATGAATTTGATGAATACGCAACATTTAAAGAAACATTTACAGATAGAAATAATAGTAAAGCAGAAATTGATTTTATGCATAAAACAGCCAAATATGATTATTTTGAAGACAATAACATGAAAATGATTAGGTTACCATATAAAGGATACGAAACATCAATGTATGTGGTATTACCAAAAAATGAGAAAAAAATGGATATTGAAAATGCGATTCAAAATATGAGTATGTATAAAGTTGAAGTATCAATTCCAAAATTTAAAACAGAATATAGTCTTTCTTTTAGCAAGATTTTACAACAATTAGGTGTAAATGAAGCATTTAATCAAGCGAATGCTAAATTTAAAAATGTAATGTTTAAAGGAGTTTCATTAAATAAAAATGTTTACATTGGAGATGTGCTACAAAAAACATTTATTGAAGTCGATGAAGCAGGAACGGAAGCTGCTGCTGCAACTGCAGTTATTATGAACACTACGAGTGCGCTTCCTCAACCAGAAGAGATAAAAGAATTTAAGGCAAATAAACCATTTATCTATTTCATTATGGATGAAAATACGAATCAAGTATTATTTATGGGAGAGCAAGCGTTTATATCATAACATATAGAAGAAAGTGCACAAAAGGGACGCCCTTTTTTGTGCAAAGAAGATAAATAAAAGAAAATCGCACAAAAATGAGCGTCCCTTTTGTGCGAACTGAAAGGATGAAAAAGTTATGGCATATAATTTGAAAGAGGCTGTTCAAAAGCCGAATAGAATGACATCAGGACATAGAATGTGTGCTGGATGTGGAGCACCAGTTGTTGTTAATGCAGTTCTTCGTGGATTAAAAGAAGAAGATCATGCTGTCATTGGTAGTGCAACAGGTTGCTTAGAAGTTTCCACATTTATTTATCCGTATACAGCATGGAGAGATTCATTTATTCATAGTGCATTTGAAAATGCTGGTGCAACAATAGCTGGAACAGAAGCTGCATATAAGGCAATGAAAAGAAAAGGAAAATTGCCTGAAGATAAACATACTAAATTTATTGCGTTTGGTGGAGATGGAGGTACTTATGATATAGGACTTCAATCACTTTCAGGAGCAATGGAAAGAGGACATGATATGGTTTATGTGTGCTACGATAATGGGGCATACATGAATACTGGCATTCAAAGATCATCTGCTACTCCAAGGTTTGCAGATACAACAACATCACCTGCTGGAAAAGTGATACCAGGTAAGCAACAAAAAAGAAAAGATTTAACGGAAGTAATGGCTGGACATCATTTACCATATGTTGCACAAACTGCTGCAGTTGGTAATTTTAAAGACATTACAGAAAAAGCGGAGAAAGCTATTTACACAGAAGGTCCTTGTTTCATGAATGTACTTGCTCCTTGTCCAAGGGGATGGAGATATAATACAGAAGACTTAATGCAAATTAATAAATTGGCAGTGGAAACATGTTATTGGCCTTTATATGAAATTATAGATGGTAGATATGTTGTGAACTATAAACCAAAGAATAAATTACCGGTGGAAGAGTTTTTAAGACCACAAGGAAGATTTAAGCATTTATTTAAAGAAGGAAATGAATGGATGATTGAAGAACTTCAAAGAGAAGTTGATGAAAGATGGGAAAGATTATTAAAGCTTGAAGAGCTAACGAATCAATAAAAGTTAGAAAGAGGATATATCATGAATTATGTTATGAAATTAGCAATTGATAGAGCAAGAGAAACAATGAATCAAAATTTTGGAGGACCATTTGGTGCTGCTATTGTTGATAAAAATGGAGAAGTGATTGCTGTTAATTCCAATTCTGTTTTGAAAGAGAATGATCCAACAGCACATGCTGAGATAAATACGATTCGCGAAGCATGTAAAAAAGTAGGCACTTATGATTTAAAAGAATATGTTTTATACACCACAGCATATCCTTGCCCCATGTGTTTATCTGCCATTATTTGGGCAAACATTTCAAAAGTATATTATGGTTGCACACCAAAAGATGCTGAAGAAATTGGTTTTAGGGATGATTTTATTTATCGTTTTATTGCTAATAATTGTTCGGACCAAAATATACTAGAAATTAATTCACTAGATAGAGAAGAATGTATTACTTTATTTGATGAATACGCCAAAAAAAACAAAACAATATATTAGATAATTTAAAATACGTATGTTTTACAATAAATGTTTAAGGGGGTGCTTTCTATGTTAGTAAAAGAATTGTTGAGTGGCTTAAGGAAAGATATTACTAAGAAAAAAACTAATGTAAAAAAAGAAGAAGTGGTCAAAGAAAAAGAAAGTGTGGAAGCAGGACCTGTTATTACCATTGCACGTGAATTCGGCAGTGGTGGTAGGGAAATCGCTATGAAAGTATCCCAAAAGTTGAAATTTGATTTTTATGATAAAGAGAAAATCATAGAAACAGCAAAGAAAAATGGTATTGATACAAGTCTATTTGAACAACTAGATGAAAGTAAAATTGATAGTTTTTGGTATCAAGTTTCTCCAAAAGAATATGATATACCTGAAAATTCAGATTCCTATGAAGTAAAGGTTAATAATGATAAAATGTTTATGATTCAGTCAGATACCATTCGAGAAATTGCCCAAAAAGGAAATGCAGTTTTTGTGGGGAGATGTGCATCATATATTTTAAGAAATACTGCAAAGAAGGTTTTCATTACAGCAGGATTAGAAGATAAAATTAAAAGAGTGGAAAAACGCTATGGATTAAGTAGAGATAAAGCAATTAATCTTATTCAAACTGCTGACAAAAAAAGAGAAAATTATTATGATTATTATACCAATACAAAATGGAATGCTCCTGAAAATTATGATTTAATTATTGATGTAAGTAAAACTGGAATTGATGGAGCAGTAAATAAGATTGTGAAGTATGTGAATGAGAATAAAAAATAAAAGCATAGAAATGGGCAACTATTTTTGTACAAAGATGGTTGTCCTTTTTTTGCTTTTCTTCTATTCATAATTGATTATTTTTGAATAAATGGATATAATAAGTATGATTATTGTTATTTTATAGAGGAGGGATATTATGGCAGAGACGAAAACGGAAGGACAAAAATTAAAAGAAAAATTATTTATGGAAGATAAAAATGGTTGGGAGGAGCTATCAGAAGCGGAAAAAAAGGTGGTTCTTAAATTTAGTGATGAATATATTGATTTTTTAAATGCTTCTAAAATAGAAAGAGAATGTGTAAAAAGTGCAGTTAAATTAGCAGAAGAAAATGGATTTAAACCACTTGAAAAATTTAAAAAATTGAAAGAAGGAGATAAGGTTTATACGACTAATAGAGGTAAAAATGTAATACTTGCTGTGATTGGAAGCGAACCACTGGAAAAAGGCTTAAATGTTGTTGGAGCACATATTGATTCTCCAAGACTTGATTTAAAACCAAATCCTTTATATGAAGATTCTGGTTTTGCCTATTTTAAGACGCATTACTATGGCGGTATTAAAAAGTATCAATGGGTGACAATACCTCTTGCTATTCATGGTGTGATAGCTTTAAAAAATGGTAAAAACGTGGAAGTTAAAATAGGTGATGAAGAAGATGATATTACTTTTGTTATTACAGATTTACTTCCGCATATGGCGAGAAAACAAATGGAAAAGAAACTATCGGAAGGAATTGAAGGGGAAGATTTAAATCTTCTTTTAGGCAGTGTTCCATATCATGATGAAAAAGTTTCTGAAAAAGTAAAATTAAATATTTTAAAAATTTTAAATGAAAAATATGGAATTGTGGAAAAGGATTTTATCAGTAGTGAACTTGAGATTGTACCTGCTTTTAATGCGAAAACACTTGGTTTTGATAAGAGTATGGTTGCAGGCTATGGTCAAGATGATAAAGTTTGTGCTTATTGTAGTTTAAAAGCTATTTTAGAAACCAAAGCACCTAAGAAAACAGCTATTACACTTTTAGTTGATAAAGAAGAGATTGGAAGTGTGGGAAATACTGGTATGGAGTCTAGGACCTTTGAAACTTTTGTCGGTGAACTTGTTCATTTAATGGGAGAAGATAAAACACCAAATATTATTGGAAGAATTTTCTCACATTCAAAGATGCTATCTGCAGATGTGGATGGTGCTTTTGACCCTATTTATGCTTCTGCTTCAGAGAGAAGAAATGCGTCATTTTTCGGAATGGGCGTAGGACTTAATAAATATACAGGTGCAAGAGGTAAAGCTGGCGCAAATGATGCAAATGCGGAATTTGTTGCTGAACTTCGTAAGTTATTTGATGATAATAAAGTCAAATTTCAAATTAGTGAACTTGGTAAAGTTGATGAAGGCGGCGGTGGAACGATTGCATATATATTGGCAAATAAAGGATTTGATGTAATTGATTGTGGTACGCCAGTACTTTCAATGCATTCACCATATGAAGTGACAAGTAAGTTTGATGTTTATATGAGTTATAAAGCGTATAAAGTATTTATGAAATAAACAAGTGAATGAACAAATGAAAAAGGGGGCCCTACAGGTCCCCTTTTGGCAAACGTTAATCTTCGATTTTTGGAATCATGCTCCCATCCGGCATGCGAAAGTCGAAGTGTCGACTTTCAGTAAAAGGGACGAGAGCTCCTGTCAACTGTGCGATGGATAGTCCCAGCGCAAGGCCGGAGACTGCCATGCAATACAGTTGAAAGAGGATACTCCCTATAGTGGGCATCACGCCTATTACAAAAAAACACATCAAGAGAGTGTCGCACGACAAGACGATGCGGGTAATGGCGTTCCAATCTTTTTCTACCTTGAAAAAGGTGAAAAAAAAGATGCTACCGAGAAGCAGTGTTTCAAAGAAAAACACAATTGCCATAATGTCACCTCCAATTGAAATCATGGCGTCGGTCGTAAGAGTGATTCAGTGACTAATCAGAATATGAGTATACTTTTATTGTAGCATACTTAACATAATTTTACAAAATACCAATAAAAAATCTGTCTGATGATAAATATTGTATGAATACACATTTTATGAATAAGATAACGATGACATACCGAAAATTCACTTGACTTTTTGCGATATAATAGATATTATATATTCGTACGGAAGTGGGCATTTGCAAGTTTTTGCTTATAGTGTATGTAATTAAATAAAAAAAGCAAATAATATGTGCAATGTGCCATGTAATTAGGAGGAAACAAATGGGAGAAGTTATCGTTATAACGTCAGGAAAAGGTGGCGTAGGTAAGACTACTAGTGCCGCAAATCTAGGAACAGCCTTAACAATGATGGGGAAAAAAGTTGCCTTAGTAGATACGGATATTGGACTTAGAAATCTTGATGTCGTTATGGGCTTGGAAAATAGAATTGTTTATGACATTGTTGATGTTGTGGAAGAAAATTGCAAACTAAAGCAGGCTCTGATTAAAGACAGAAGATATGAAGGCTTATTCTTACTTCCTGCCGCACAAACTAGAGATAAAAATGCTGTTAATGAAGAGCAAATGAAAAAGATTTGTGAAGATTTAAAAATGGAATTTGATTACGTAATAATCGATTGCCCAGCAGGAATTGAACAAGGATTTAAAAATGCTATTGCAGGAGCAGATCGTGCTCTGGTTGTGACAACGCCAGAAGTTTCTGCAGTTAGAGATGCGGATAGAATTGTTGGCCTTTTGGAGTCAAGTAATTTGCCAAAGCCTCAACTTATTTTAAATAGAATTAGGACAAAGATGGTTAGAAAAGGCGAAATGATGGATGCAGATGATATTGTAGAGTTATTGTCTGTTAAATTAATTGGAGCAATTCCAGATGATGAGAATGTTATCATTCAAACAAATAAAGGAGAGCCATCTGTTACGAATTCTAAATCTTTATCAGGAAGAGCTTACATGGAAACAGCAAAAAGGATTTTAGGAGAAAATATTGAAGTAACAATTCCTGGTAAGAATGAAAGTGGTTGGCAAAAATTTAAAAGTTTTTTGTCACATGCAAAATAGTTTAGCTTAATTTAAGTGAGGGGGCATATAGAGGATGGAAATAAAGGAAGTTTTTGAGCCGATTGTTAGTTTTGTAAAAAACTTTCAGAAGAAAGAAAAAGATATTTCAAAACAGGCTGCAAAAGATAGACTAAAACTTGTCTTGATGCAAGATAGGGCTAGTGTTTCACCAGATTTCTTTGAAATGATGAAAAAAGAGATTATTGATGTCATTAAAAAATATATAGAAATTGATGAAGAGTCTTTAGAAGTTCAGCTTACTCGTGGGTATGAAGCAGGCTTAGAGGGACCAGCATTATATGCCAATATTCCAATCAAGAATATAAAGCCAGTTGCTTCTAACGGTGAAGAATTAAGTGAAGATGAAATGAAGAATATTACGGATGCTGTTGCTGATGAAATTCTTGATGAAGCAAGTAAGAGAATAGAAGAAGGTAGCACATTTGTAAAAGCTGAGATAGAATCCACAATTGAAGAAGAAACTTCTCTTGATGAGTTGGAAGATAATAATATTGTTTCAAGTATTGAAGAAGAGAAAAAAGAAATTGAAGCTGAAAAAGAAATTGTAGAAGAGAAAAAAGAAGAAGAAAAAGAAGAAGAACCTAAAACAGCTGATGTAATTGCAGAAAATGTTGCAAAAGAAATGAAGAAGAGTGCGGCTAAAGCAGCGGCGGCAGCCAAGGCAAGTAGTAGCAAAAAGACTGTAAAGAAGGCTAGCACAACAAAAACAACAGCTAAAAAAGTATCTAAGAAGAAAGAAGAAGATTAAACTAGGGAGAGTATTAAATAGAAATAATTATTAGTGGCGAACACACATGACAACGTTCATGTAAAAGCATGTTACGGTGTTGAAGTGCAAATAATGTTCGCCATTTGTTTGTATAAAATAGTATGGAGGTGAGTACTGATTAAAAAATTTTTTAAATCAATTGATTGGTCAATCGTTATTGTGTTTTTAGTACTATTTGTGATTGGACTTGTTGCGTTATATAGTGCAAATGGGGGAGTGGAAGGTGACACGGAGGAAGTTGGTAAACATCTTGCTTGGTTTGGCATTGGAATTGTTTTAATGATATTCTTAATGGCAATTGATTATGAAGTACTTGGCAAACTTTGGATACCACTATATGCTCTTATGTTGCTAGCACTATTTTTAGTTTTATTTACTACTCCAATTCAGGGAGCCACAAGCTGGTTTACCATTGGCTCATCTATCAGTATTCAGCCATCTGAATTTTCTAAAATAATAATTATTATTGGACTTGCAAAGATTATTACTTGGGTGAAAGAAAAAAGTAAAATAAACAATGTTTTATACTTGTTTTTGATTTTTCTCTATATTGCAGTTCCAATTTTATTAATTATAAAGCAACCAGATTATGGTACAGCTATGGTTATTTTGGCATTATCTGCTATCATGATTTTTTCTTCTGGGATTAGTTTATGGTATGTTTTGGGAAGCGTTATTACAGTAGCAGTATCATTGCCTTTTATATATTTATATATTTTGCCGGAACATGCTAAAGCAAGGATTAATGTGTTTTTAAATCCTCAATCTGATCCATTGGATACAGGATATAATATTATTCAATCAATGTTAGCAGTTGGCTCTGGGCAAGTTTGGGGAATGGGTCTATTTAATGGAAACCAAACTCAACTCGGATATTTACCAATGAAAACTACAGACTTTATTTTTTCAGTGATAGGGGAAGAAATGGGGTTTGTAATGTCAATGACTATTGTAGTGCTTTTTGTTCTTTTGATTATTAGATCGTTTTATATTGCTAAAAATGCAAAGGGTACTTTTGGAGCTCTACTTGCAACTGGAATTGGCAGTATGCTTTTAGCACATTTTATCGAAAATGTTGGAATGACTATTGGACTTATGCCAATTACAGGTATTCCACTTCCTTTTATAAGCTATGGTGGAAGTTCCATGCTTACTAATTGCATGGCTATTGGAATTTTACTTAGTATTAATCGAAAGAGAAAGAAAAAAATGTTTTTAGAATAAAAATACTTAGTTATACTATATGAATGGAAGGGACTATTCTTTATGTATTTAAAATCGTTAAGGATTGGAAATGTAAATATTGATAACAACGTTTTTTTAGCTCCAATGGCAGGGATTACAGACCTGCCATTTAGAGTTTTATGCAAAGAGCAAGGGGCTGGATTAACCTATACAGAAATGGTTAGCTCAAAAGGGTTATTTTATGGAGACAAATGCACACAAGAGCTTATGGCTATTTCTGAAGTTGAAAGACCTGCAGCAATACAAATATTTGGAAATGATCCGAATATTATGGGAGAAATTGTAAAAAAGGTTTCTAAGCAAGCTGAAATAATAGATATTAATATGGGATGCCCTGCACCTAAAGTTGTTAAAAATGGCGAAGGATCCAAGTTGCTGTTAAATCCTCAACTGGTTGGTCAAATTGTAAAATCTGTTGTAGCAAATTCTTTGGTACCAGTAACAGTGAAAATACGTAAAGGTTGGGATGAAGAGCATGTAAATGCAATTGAGGTTGCAAAATTAATTGAAGAGAGTGGTGCTTCTGCAATTACAGTTCATGGAAGAACACGAGAGCAGTTTTATTCTGGTAAGGCAGATTGGGACATTATTAAACAAGTAAAACAAAATGTAAAAATACCCGTCATAGGTAATGGAGATATTGTTTGCGGTGAAGATGCGAAGAGAATGTTCGAATATACAGGATGTGATGCAATTATGATTGCAAGAGCATCTAATGGAAATCCTTGGATTTTTAGAGATATTATTGCATATTTAAAAGAGGGAATTGTACTAGGAAGACCGAATCTTGATGAAATAAAGGGTATGATATTGCGTCATATTACATTATTAACGGATTTTAAAGGAGAGTATACAGCGGTAAGAGAAATGCGAAAACATATTGCATGGTATATAAAAGGAATTCCTAATGCGGCAGAGATTAGAAATAATGTTAATAAGATTGAGGATATAGGCGAACTTAAAGAGTTTATCTATCACATATAAAGTACAATTTGTCTGAATGATTGTTTTTAATTTGCCTAACTAATACGAAGGAATTTGTAATAATCACTATTTATGAAATTTACTGCTAAGGAGAACAAGGCATGACTTTTTCAGTCGGATTTTGAGCCTCGGGGCGATAGATTGATCCGCCCTCTCGCTCAAGCCTCCTTTGAAAGTAACGCCTTGTTCTCCTACCAAGTAAGTGCCTAAAAGATAAACGATTTAGGCAGAAATATATCTTCTTCTCGACCACTATCTTTCGGAATCGTTTAGACTTTCATGGACGTTTCCATAGCCAATGGCGAACGCTGTTCGCCGCTACGAAGCATCAAAACAAATTGGAATCGACATGGATGTGGGAAAAGACATCCCCCCAATGCCTCCGTCGCCATAAGGAATCTTTCCGACAAATTGTAATTTACTAGATTAATCCGAAGCTTACCCCTAAGGCTGAGTTTACTTGATGCATTGTGATAGGATCTACTTGCCCGATTTTTTCAAGAAGCCTTGATTTATCTATTGTTCGTATTTGTTCTGTTAATATAACAGAATTCTTCATTAGTCCATATTCACTTGAATTTATGTTAATATGTGTTGGAAGCCTACTTTTACTTGTTTGAGAAGTAATTGCTGCTGCTATTACGGTTGGACTATATTTATTACCAACATCGTTTTGTATGATAAGTACTGGACGAACTCCACCTTGCTCAGAACCAACTACGGGACTTAAATCTGCATAGTACATATCTCCTCTTTTTACGGTCAACTCACATACACCTCACTTTAACTTTTGTATTCTTAAACTAATTATTGCCAATGAATCGATTTTTATACATTTGTAATTCGTTTATTGATTGGCTTAATATATTGTATGGAGAAGCCAAAGTTATGTTAACAATAAAAATTTGCTTTTTATGGAGAATTATGTTAAAATAAAATATGTAAATTTGAATAAAGGGGATTTTTTATGGATATTAAATTTTGGAATCAACCGAAAGATTTGAGTTTGGGAAATTTGTTGAACGAAAAATTGAGAAAGGGCTTTCAAAAGGTTTGGCTAATTGCTGGTGTCGCAAAAGATACTGGGATTGAAATGTTACTTGAGTCAATTGAAGAGGCAAGAAATTTAGGCACTGAGGTAAATGTCTTGATTGGAACTGATAGAAAAAATATTTCAAAAGATATGCTTATGAAACTCTTAAAATTAGGATGCCATTTATTTTTGCACATAAATCGTGATGAGAATAAGGTTGAAACAAGAATTTATATTTTCGAAAGTGACGATAGACAATCTCTTATTTATGAATCTTCTGGTAAGCTTTCAGAAGGGGGCTTATATACTAGTCAGTTGGTTGTTCAAGAAATATCATATATGCCTGCTGAAAAGAAGATGTTTGAAAATGCCAAAAACATTATTTTACAAGGAACTGAAGTTTTCAAAGAGACAGATGAAGAAGAGCTAAAGTTACTTGCTGAAAAAGGTGAGGTTGTAGCAAGAATTATTGAAAGGAAGATTCCTAGTATTAGTGAGATGTATGGTGGCACTTCGATTGAAACAATTGGAAATGATATGTATGATGAGAGTTCTAGTGGCAGACTATTTGATATTCCTGAAAATGACTTTGATATAGATATAGATATTAATATTGATGGTGAAATAAAAAAAGCAGAGCTTTCTGTGGAAACAGAAGCTAAGAAACAAAAAATAGAAAAAGAAAATGTTGAAAAATTGGCTGCTGAAAAACTGTCTAAGTTTTATGAAGAGTTACCAACGGTAGAATCTGAAAAAAAAGTCTCTATTATCAAAGACATGAATAATATTGATTTTTCTAATGTCAACATATTTGTTTTTGAACTCAATAAAATAGTAGAAAAAGGATTAGGAGAAGGAGCAATTAAAGTTCCAGTTTATTTGTTTGAAGAAATGAAAAATTTCTTTGGAAGTGAATTGTTTGATACATTTATAGATGAAAAAGGTAAAGCAAAGTTTGGTACAAAGGTTGCATTCGAGATTCTAGATACTCAGAATAATGAAACCGTGCAAGATGAAAATGCGTTTATTTATGTTGAGGATAGATATTTAGCATTAAAATCTAAAGTACTTAAAGAATTAAGACCGGAAGAAAAAGATATTTTAAGGATGATTAAGAATTCTGAAAATAGGTATTGTTTAGAGTTAATTAGAAAAAATTCTAAAGAGTATAACATTTGGGAAAACTTTTGTGTCTATGCTATGAAAAATTCAAAGAGAAAATTTGGAATTATGTAAATAAAATAAAGAATAATTAAGTGAGTAAGTTTTGATAGATTTTCAGAACTTACTCACTTTTTTCATTTCATAGGAAAGTCATACTTTCCGTATGAAACAACAAAAGCACATTCTTACGTTGCCAAAGGCAACATAAGAAAATTGAAAATCTTTGATTTTCTAATATTCTCTTTTGTTCCAATGAGGATGTCTTTGATTGACAAAAAAATGGCATCTTCTTTGTTCCTCGCTTATGCAAATTTCCGTAAGAAAAAACCTCGTAAAAGTATTGAAAATATGATGTGTTATATATATAATAGCTTTATGTAGGTTTTATTACTTAAGAAAAAGGGGGAAAGAAAAATGAAGGATACTAGATTTTGGTTGTTTCTAATATTTCTTTTTTCAGGAATTATTATTGGAGGATTAATAGGGGATTTTGCGAAAACAGTACCATATTTGCAGTGGCTTGGTTATGGCAAAAGCTTTGGGCTTACAGAGCCACTAAAGTTAGATATAAGTGTGCTACAAATTTCATTTAGCTTTATGTTTGAATTAAATGTTGCAAGTGTTATTGGAATTTTAACGGCAGTGCTTGTGTATAGAAAAGTGAAGGTTTAATTAGTTCATGATAGAAAGGACTAAAATTGAATATTAAAGAATTACCAGAAATGGAAAGACCTTATGAAAAATTTATGGCATTTGGAGCGGAAAGGTTATCCGATGCCGAACTTTTGGCTATAATAATTAAGGCAGGTACGAAAGAAAAAGCAGCAATAGAGTTGATTTATGAACTAATGAATCATAATGATTATGAAAGTTTAGGACTTAGTTTTCTAAATGAAGTTTCTACTAGTGAAATACAAAAGATTAAAGGTTTAGGGAAAATTAAAGCGATTCAGTTAAAAGCAATTGCCGAAATTGCCAAAAGAATGACGAAACCAGCAGATATTTTAAGATATAAAATTGATTCACCTGAAGATGCAGCGATGCTATTAATGGAGGATATGAGATTTTTAAAGCAAGAGAGATTAGTAACGATTTTACTTGATTCCAAAAATACAGTGATTAAAATCATTACAAATACAATTGGCGGTCTTAATTCAAGTGTAATTGAAGCAAGAGAAATTTTTAAAGAACCAATAAAATGTAGCAGTGCAAAAATAATTATTGCTCATAATCATCCAAGTGGAAATCCTTTCCCTAGTGAGAAGGATGTTCAATTAACTAAGAGATTTTACGAAGCAGGAAAACTTTTTGGCATAGAATTAATGGACCATATTATTATTGGTAATGGGGTATTTGCTAGTTTAAAGAAAATGAATAAGTTCTAAAGGAGTTGTTTAGAGTGTTTAACTTTTTTTCGAGAGATATAGGGATTGATTTAGGAACTGCCAATACATTAGTTCATTTAAAAGGAAAAGGAATTATTATTAGAGAACCATCTGTAGTTGCTATTGATAGATATACAGGTCAAGTGGTAGCAGTTGGTACTGAAGCAAAGGAAATGCTAGGTAGAACACCGGAAAATTTAGATGCAGTTAGGCCATTGAAAGATGGTGTTATTGCCAATTTTACTGCTACGAGATTAATGCTTAAGTATTTGATAGATAAAGCATGTCAAAGATATGTGTTTTCAAGACCAAGGGTTGTTGTTTGTGTACCTACTGGTGTTACTGAGGTAGAAGAGAGAGCCGTTGAAGAATCTACTTTAGATAGTGGTGCCCGTGAAGTATATCTGATGGAGGAGCCAATGGCTGCTGCTATTGGGGCAGGACTTAAGATTGGTGATCCAAGTGGTAGCATGATTGTAGATATTGGCGGAGGTACAACTGAAATTTGTGTCATTTCTTTAGGAGGTGTTGTTACTAGCAAATCTATTAGAGTTGCTGGCGATGAACTAAATGAAGCTATTATTGAGTATGTTAGAAAAAAGTTTAATGTCGCCATAGGAGAAACAACTGCTGAAGAGGTTAAGATTCATATAGGATGTGCATATCCTTCTATGACTACAGAAGAGATGGATATCAAGGGAAGAGATTTAAATAATGGACTTCCAAAGACGATTACGGTTACATCTGTGCAAATTGAGCAAGCAATGAAAGAAGTGATTATGCAAATGGTTGATGCCATTAAGATGACTTTGGAAAAAACTCCTCCAGAACTTGCAGCAGATATTATGATTAATGGAATTACTTTATCTGGTGGTGGAGCACTTATTAAAAATTTTGATAGGCTTTTAGCTTTAGAAACAGGTATTTCTGTTAACATTGCAGATAATCCTCTTGATTGTGTTGCTAAAGGTGCTGGTAAAGTATTAGATGATTTAGATGGATTAAAGAGTGTGCTTATTAATGCAAGGAGCAAACGTAGGTAAAAAAGTAAATAATAGATGAATGGAGATACAATGAACAAGAAATTTAAGAACATTTTGTTAATTGTTTTTATCATAATTCTTTTCATAGGAATAGGTTTTACGAATGGAAATAATAGAAAAGTGACTTTGATCGAATCTATATTTTCAAGTGTGATAATGCTTCCGCAAAAGGGATATGTATATGCAAAAAGTTGGTTAACAAAAGATGCAAGGTTTTTCCCAGCTGTTGATGAACTGAAAGCTGAAAATCAAAAACTAAAGGAAGAAAATGATGAATTAAATGCAAAACTTATGAATTATGAATTGATATTGTCTGAAAATACAATTTTAAAAGAGCATGTTAATTTGATAAATTCCTATCCAGACTATAATGTGATTGCAGCTGATATTATTAGTGAATCCACTAGTAATTGGGAAAAGGTGTATACGATTAATCGTGGTTCGAAAGATGGAGTGAAGCCAGATATGACGGTGGTAGCAGAGGATGGTCTTGTAGGCTATGTTGCTTCTGTTACAACAAGTACTTCAAAAATAATTTCAATTTTGGATCCAGGTAACACAATTAGCGCTAGAACTACTAGAACAAGAGATTCTATTACATGTAAGGGTAATTCATTATTAATGAATGAAAATAAATTAAAGTTAAATAAAATACCAACGGATTTGGTTTTAATAGAGGGGGATAAAATTGAGACTTCTGGCTTAGGAGGAAGATATCCTAAAGGAATTCCAATTGGAGAAGTCAAGGAGTTTAATGTGAAGAAAAATCCAGTTGAGAATGAAGCTGTAGTAAAAACGTATGTAGATTTTAATAAACTTGAAACTGTAGCGATTATTTGTGAAGAATTTAAAAGTGGTGAATGAATAGGAGGCTAACTTGAGGAATTTTTGGACTGGAATGATTGTTTTTTGTGTGATTTTAATTTCATTATGGGTGCAACTAAATGTATTCAATACCATTGCTCTTTTTGGAGTGAAAGCAAACATTGGAATCATTTTAGTTGTGGCACTAAGTACGTTATGCGGTCAAGGTGTGGGAATAGCAATTGGGATTACTTATGGAGTTTTATCGGATATTTTGTTTGGAAAGGCTTTTGGAATATATACTTTATTATTTTTCTTAATTGGCTTTTTTTGTGGAAAAATGAGCAATGGCTTTTCTAAAGAAAATAAAGCAACTCTTGTGATGATTACAACTACAACAACAGTAATTTTTGAGGTACTGTCCTATTTTATTTTGGTAGTAGTTTATGAGTATGAAGTTGAAGTTCTTTCAATAATCAAAATAGTGGTACTTGAAGCAATTTACAATGTCTTACTTTCGGGGCTTTGCTTTAAAGTATTTAGTAATTTAGCTGAGATTATTAATAAAGGGAAAAGGAGTTATTATTTGTTATAGATGGTGAAGTGCTACTTTCGTCATTAATTGCAGTGAATTGTGATGTGGTTTACAGTACTCCATTTATATACAAGGAGGATAAATGCGTAGATATGATTTTTTAATGGCATTTGTATGCATTGTTGGAATTATATATATTTATCGATTGTTTAATATGCAGGTTGTGAATGGAGCTAACTATAGAGAGCAATCTGAAAAAAGACTTGTAAGAGAAATTAAAACAATAGCTCCACGCGGAAATATTTATGATAGATATGGTAAGTTAATGGTATCTAGTGAAACAAGTTATAATGTTCAACTTTATTATACCAAGATAGAGAAGGAAGTTTTAAATGAAAACTTATTATTGCTTGCGAACATATTAGAAAGGAATGGAGATTCATACTATAATAACTTCCCTATCAACTTTGAGGAAATGGTTTTTAAAAATAGTGAGGACAGTGCAAAGTCTTGGAAAAAAAGTCTTAAACTAGATGAAGATACAAATGTCGAAGGTGTTATAGAGTATTATAAAAATAAGTATAAAATTAATCAGACAAATATGAATGATGTAAAGAAAATAATTGCTTTGAGGTATGAAATTGAAACTAATGGATATTCAAGTTATCGACCTGTCACTTTAGCCAAAAATATTTCTAAAACTAGCATGCTACAAATAGAAGAACAAAGTAACCATTTAGCAGGGATGAATGTTGTTACTCAGCCAATTAGAAAGTATTTAGCAGGAAATGTTGGGGCACATATTGTTGGATATGTTGGACCAATAAGTAGTGATGAGTATGAATCTAAAAAAGAACTTGGATATATGCAAAATGATACTATTGGAAAGACAGGAATTGAAGCTACTTTTGAAGATTTTTTGCGTGGGGAAAATGGAACCAAAAGAGTTGAAATGGATTCTACAGGAATTATTGCGGATGAAGTTGAAACAGTAGATAGCATTATGGGAAACAGTGTAGTACTTACAATAGATATGGATTTACAAGCAAAGGCAGAAGAAGTTTTAGAAAAGTATGTTTTGAAAATTCAAAATGGAGAATTTGCAGAAAAGTTTTCAGATGCTAGGGCAGGAGCATTAGTTGTTCTTGATGTTAAGTCTTCAGAAGTGTTAGCACTAGCTAGTTATCCAACTTATAATCCTGATGAATTTACTGATGGCATTAGCAATACGGAGTATCAAAATTATTTTCAAAATGAAGATAGACCGATGTATAATAGAGCAATACAAGGAGTGTACTCTCCTGGGTCAACATTCAAACCTCTTACTGCTATTGCAGCTATTGAGTCAGGAGCAATCACTGTTAAGGAAAAAATTGTTGATAAGGGAAGATACGATAAAGGGCATAGACCTGTTTGCTGGATATGGTCAAGCTATCGAGGAACACATGGACCTGTTGATGTTGCAACTGCTCTTAAAGTTTCGTGTAATTATTATTTCTACGAAGTTGGTTATAGAATGGGAATAGATAATTTATCTAAATATGCAAAGCTATTTGGACTTGGTAGAAAAACAGGAGTTGAAATTATTGGTGAAGCAGCTGGAACTTTAGCTTCCAAAGAATATTTAAATTCACTTACACAAATAGATGGTAAAGAAAGAACATGGATGATTGGGGATACTTTATCTGCAGCAATTGGTCAGTCTTACAATAGCTTTACTCCTATTCAAATGGCATATTACATTGCGACACTTGCAAATGGTGGAGTAAAGGGTGAGCTTTCTATATTAAAAGATGTTATCAGTGTTGAAGGCGAAAGTCAATCTGGAGACTATGTTGATAGCATCATAGATAAAAAGATTGCTAAAGAAAAGCAAGAGTATGGTAATTTGAATATTAGTAAAGATACTTTAAATGCTGTATTTGAAGGAATGAGAAGCGTTACTGGAGAAACAGGAGGTACTGCTTATAGCACGTTTGCTTCTTTCCCAATAGAGGTTGCTGGAAAAACTGGAACAGCAACTGCAAGTACCGGTAGTGCAAATGCATGGTTTGTTGGTTTTGCTCCATATGATAATCCTGAAATTGCAGTAGCGTGTGTAATTGAACATGGTGGACATGGTGGATACACTGCTCCAGTGGTAAAAGAAGTAATGGAAGAATATTTTGGATACAACAATGATGTTGATGAAAAAATGACGATGAAAAGCATAAATGATTTAATTGTTGAATAAATTGGTGGGAGGTTGGTTTTACATGAAGACGGATGTATTGTTCGAAAAAAAAGATAATAGGTTAGTAATTACTTTAGACAAAGATGCTGATTATGGAGCTATTAAAGCTAAGTTAGCACAAGTACTAGGAATGAGCTCGGATACTTTTACTGGAGTAAAAGGAACTATTCTTGTTAGGGGTAGAAGATTATTAGATGATGAAGAAAATGAAATAAGAAATATGATTTCTGAAAAAACAAATTTAGATATTAAAATTGAAAAGCCAAAGCAGATGGGATTAGCAACCATAGATAATATTTTTAATAAAGATACAACTATTTCTGTAACAAAAGTTGTTAGAGGGACGATTAGATCAGGCCAAAGAATTGAATTTGAAGGTAGTGTAATTATTCTTGGGGACGTTAATGGAGGTGCTGAAGTAATTGCAGAGGGAAATATTGTTGTACTTGGAACTTTGAGAGGCTTTGCACATGCTGGCGCAAAAGGGAATAGAAGCGCATTTGTAGCAGCTGAAGCAATTAAACCAACTCAACTTCGAATTGCGGATGTTATTATGAAACATGAAATTGTAAAACATGATATGGAATATGGATATGAAATTGCGTCTATTAAAATGGGGGAAATAGTTGTTGAAATGTAAAATAATGGGATTTAAGGACACTTATGAAAATTTCAAAAATGAATAATAAAAAATTTTTTAGCATATGTATTTAAAAAAGATAATTAGGAGACTAATCATGAAATTATCTAACTTAAAAATAAATACATATGCTATTATTTTATCTATTGAAATTTTAAATCAGAAAGTGAGGAGACGTTTACTTGAATTAGGATTTACTCCTGGAACTCTAATAAAAATAACCAAGATTGCTCCATTGGGGGATCCAATAGGAATATATGTGAGAGGGTACGAGCTATGCATAAGTAAAGAGGAGGCCTCATATATATTAGTAGAGGTGATTAAATGAGAGCAGTCTTGGTTGGAAATCAAAATTGTGGAAAAACAACGTTATTCAATTTGCTGACAGGTTCAAATCAAAAGATAGGTAATTGGCCAGGTGTTACTGTAAGTAAAAAGAGTGGAATTATTTCTGATTTGGATTTGGAACTTATTGATCTGCCAGGGATATACTCGTTATCACCCTATTCATTAGAAGAAAAAATCTCCTGTGGATATCTTCTTAATGAAGAATATGATTTGATTATTAATGTGGTAGACTCTACAACTCTTGAGAGAGGTCTATTTTTAACAACAGAATTGTTAGAATTGAATAAAAAAGTAATTATAATATTAAACATGATAGATAGATTAGAGAATAAAGGGATAAGAATCAATATTGATAATCTTCGTCAAAGTTTAGCAACCGATATTTGTCTAGTTTCTGCCACCTCAGGAAGGGGAATCATTGATTTATTAAAAAAAGTAAGAAATACTATTTCTGGTAATAATTCTTTGAAGAAAGTAAATAAAAATATTATTAATTCTTTTAATGACGAAAAGAATATTAAATTAAGATATGATTATGTTGATGATCTTTGTAAGAAGTGCATAAAAAAAGTAAAAAAAATCAATCATGTTACTGGTATTCTAGATAAAATATTATTAAATAAATTTTTGGCAATCCCTATTTTTTTTATTATAATGTTTGGCATGTATTATGTTTCGATTGAACTATTTGGTAAAGCTTTTTTAAATTTTGAAACTAAATTTATTGAAAATGTAAAAATAGTGGTAGAGCAAGTTTTATTGAATTTTAATACTAAGGAATGGATTATTAGTCTTGTATGTAAGGGAATTATAACTGGTGTTGGTTCTATTTTGAGTTTTTTACCACAATTAAGTGTAATATTTATAGTTACTTCTTTTTTAGAAGCAAGTGGATATATGTCAAGAGTTGCTTTTATCTTTGACAAATTATTAAAAAAATGTGGATTAAATGGGAAATCACTTATTCCATTTATATTAGGAACTGGGTGTAGTGTTCCTGGAATTATGGCTACCAAAATTATCGAAAAGGATGATGAAAGAATTAATACAATTATTACTACGCCATTTGTACCGTGTAGTGCGAAACTTCCTATAATTACTTTATTTACAAGTTATTTTTTTAAAGGTAATTATGCCATGATTGCTACTAGTTTTTATATATTATCGCTGATAATAATTATAGTTAGTTCACTAATGATAAAGAGACTTTTCAGTAAAAGTAATGAAGAATTATATATATTCGAATTACCAGAGTACAAGTTGCCAAGTATAAAATTTTTATATAGAGATGTTAAACTTAAAATTTTTGAATTTATTAATAAAGCTGGTACCGTAATATTTCTTGTTTCTATCATGGTTTGGTTTTTGCTTTCGTTTTCAACAAAGTTTGAGTATGGTGTGGATATAAGCAATAGTATTTTAGCTTTTTGTGGGAAGAAAATGTCGTCCATATTTTATCCAATTTTAGGAGTGAAAAGTTGGGAGGCAAGTGTTTCAGCAATTCAAGGGTTGATTGCAAAGGAACAGGTGGTTTCTTCTATGGAAATTATTGCGGGACTTTCAGGTGAATTTAAAAATACATTTGAATTATTTGATGCTGCTAGTCCTTTTGAGTTTTTTACGATAGCTTCATCCTATTCGTTTGTTGCGTTTAATCTCTTCACAGTACCATGTATAGGGGCAATTACATCAATGCTGAAAGAACTTAAAAATGTGAAATTTTTTTTGCTTGCAATTTTTTATCAACTGATAATTGGTTGGAGTGTGGCAGCATTTTTATTTTATGCTTTGAGCAAATTACAATTTGTCGGTTAGGCCATTGGGGACGGAGACGGAGGATTTTCGACCAATAGGGACGGAGGATTTTGGCTGAATGCACATTTAATAGACGTCCCCATTGTGCACTCATTGTGCATTCAGC
>JAFUGH010000054.1 GCA_017469465.1 Clostridia bacterium
AGATGCATAGAAGTTTTCTGGTGAAGATGTTGTTGAGGTCACACCTGTTCCCATACCGAACACAGAAGTTAAGCTCAATAAAGCCGACAATAGTTGGGGGATGCCCCCTGTGAAGATAGGTATTCGCCAGATTTTTTATTTATTCCTCTTTAGCTCAGTTGGTAGAGCGCCCGGCTGTTAACCGGTAGGTCGTAGGTTCGAGTCCTACAAGGGGAGCCAAAGAAAACTCAGATGGCTTTTGCCATCTGGGTTTTCTTTCGCATCCTTTTGTTGGAGATTGAACATACAACCACAGGATACCCGGGTGCTCGTAGAAGTGCCGAGGCTGTGAACTGCGATTTTTTCGAGCACTGCCAGTGACAGAAGAAGCGAGAAAAAACGTCTATTCTTTGTCAATCGTTGTGGTAGTAACTTTTGACAATTCTTTAACATATATATTTTTGATAATTTTAAATCTGCTACTAAGAATAGCTGAAAAATAACCGTTTTTGATTATATTTAATAAACCAATTGATAATTAGTTTAAAAATATCTACTTTATTTGAAATGGATAATATATTAAAATGGCGTTATGATACATATTATAATTAATGTTTTTTTCAATCTTACTTGTACTTATAAATTTTTAATCGCAATAAAACAAATTTAATTTGAAAAATTAGATTATATACACTTGATAATTACTGGTTATTTTACTGTTATTTTATTGTTAATATATTAAAATAGTGTTATAGTTAATATATTAAATGTTATAGTTAATTATTAAAAAAATAGGGGGAATTTAAATGAAAAAAGGTTTAATGATTTTAGTAACTATTATTATTATTTGTGCAATTATTTTAGGCTGTGTCTTTTGGTATAAATCTGCCACGATGAACAATGCGTATTACGAACATTCTAATAATGAAACTAGTAATGTAGAAAATAGTGGAAATGTAGAATCTAATTCTATTGAAGAAAGCACTGATACACCACTATTCACGAAAGATAACTATCCTAGGGTAGATGCGTCACTTGCAATTCATCCTTTAGTTGATAGTATTGCTGCTAATTTTCTAGGTGTACAAGAAGATGAATTAGATTATGAATATACTAAAACACGTACAAGTGATGTATACAAAAATTTGGTTGATGGTAAAGTTGATGTTATTTTTGTCGCAGAACCTTCAGAAGCTGATTATGAGTATGCAAAATCTAAAGGTGTTGAGCTAGAGGTTACTCCTGTGACTAGTTCCGCATTTGTTTTCATTGTAAATGTGAATAATAAAGTAGATACACTAACTTTAGATGAGATTGTAAAAATATATAAAGGTGAAATAACTAATTGGAAAGAAGTTGGCGGTGATGATGAGGAAATTATTCCTTATCAAAGACCAAATGGTAGTGGCAGTCAAACAGCTATGATTTCACTTGTTATGAAAGATGCAAGCTTTATGACAGCTCCAAAAATGCAGATTCAAGGAGAAATGGGAGGTCTTATTGACGCTATTGCTGAATATGATAACTCAAAAGCAGCAATCGGTTATTCTTATTTTTACTATGTTAATACTATGTATAAAAGAGATACAATAAAGATGATTGGTGTTAATGGAGTAAAGCCAACGCTGGAAACAATTAAGGATGGTACTTATCCAATTTATACAAACGGATACATTGTAACATTAAAAGGTATTAGTGAAGATAGTAATACTAAGAAATGGATTAGCAATGTATTATCTAGTAGAGGAAGTAAAATAATAGAAGATGCTGGTTACGTTCCTATTCATTAAGGAGGAGTAATAAATGAAGAAAATATTTGTTTTTTTAATACTATTTGCAATAATTGCATTAGGATTTACTGCTGGTTTAATTAAAAATAAAAATGGTGTAATTAATTCAATATCTGGAGAAGAAATTGTTAATGATTTTAATCATCCTATTGAAAACCCAGATGCACATGTTAATGAAAAAACAATTGATTTATATGGAACATATAATGAAAATGATTTGATAATTGATACGGAACCATACGTTATAGAAGAAAAAAACATAAATTGGAATATACCACATATAAGTGGATTAAAAGAAAAAAAGGTTGAAAATAAGATAAATACTGCAATTAAAGAAAAAATTGTGAAAGAGACCTCCCCAATTATTAATAATGATGAGGTAACTTACTTAGATTTTTATTATAATACTTATTTCAGTTCTAATTTTTCAAACGTAATTTCTTTAGATTGTAACTTAAATTATAAAATAGGGGAAGAATATTTTAACAAAATGATAGGATTGAATTACGAATTGATTAATGGTGAAGCACTACAATTTGAAGATTTATTTAAAAGAGGAGAAGATTTAAACTCAATTGTGAGAATTGCTCTATACAAAAGTTTGGCAGAAAATCATAGAGATATGAGTATGGAAGGTTTTGGGTATGATGATGTTTATTATGATATTGAAAAAGGAGGCTGGTATGGAAAGTATTCCTGGTATGATGTAGATGCAGAAATGGTAAAAGAAGAAGTCAGAGAATATGTTCCACAAATTACGGAGTATGATTTAGAAAAAAGTGCTAAAAAATTTATGAATGATAATAATAAAGAATTTAATTTTTCACCTATACAAATAGTTATTAATATTGATAATCAATATTGTAGATTATTTTTTAAAGATATAGCAGATAAGGTTGTTATTTATGATAAATATCTAACAAAAGAAAGCTTATATGAACGAGATGATATAGGAGCAAAAAGTTTTTTGTCATGTTCGGCGGAACATAATTTAAGCAAATATAAAGAGACTAAATTTGCTAGTGATAATTTCTTTTACGATATTGACGTTAATAATGCTAATTATTATGGTAGTGAATTTAATTATCCAGCTAAGAAATATTATGAATTAAAAGAAAAAGAAGGGGCTTTAAAGATAAACGAAAAAGTGGCAGAGTATCAAAAGATAGCAGCTGCTAATCCACAAACAGCTTATTTTCTAATAGTGAGATATGATATTGAATGTGGAAGCAAGTATAAAAATAGCATGACGATATATAATAATTTGTTGTCAACGAAATTAAAAACAAAAATAATTACTTGTGACATATCTGAAAAGAAAGATAGAATGGATGCTATATTGAATAATTATAGATATTATAATTTAGGTATGTATGGTAATGTTTATGATACTATAAATGGTACTAATTTTTTGGGAGTTTATGATAAATATAAAGAATTTGCTGTAGATGAAAAAGTAGAAAAGAATGTTTATAATGTTTTAACAGGAAAAGAAATTAAATCTATCGAAGAACTATTTAAAGAGGGCGTAGATTATGATTGGGTAATTAAAAATGTGGCTAGAGTTGATTTGCCAGATGATGTTAGATATGAATTTGATGTAAATAACATTATAGTAAATGCTAGTGAAGAGGAATATGGAAGATATATTGATTTTAATGACATTGAGGAATATTTATCTATTCAAGAATTAAAATCAGAAATTTTTCCATCCAATGTAAGACAACTTGAAGAGTCAGAATTAGATGGTTTGGACAAAGAGGAACTCTATAGGGCGTATAATGAAATATTTGCTAGGCATGGACATGATTTTAAAATGCAAGAATATAATTATTATTTCAATTTGTGGGATTGGTACAAACCGATAAGTGAAAAAACAGTATCCTTAGACGAATTGAGCGAAATAGAAAGATATAATGCTAAATTAATAAAAAGTATTATAGATGCAAAAGAATAACTAAGATATTTGAGAATATTCATCTTTAAATAATGAAGATAGAATGGAGTCTTTTATGAATTATAGAAAATTAAGTGGATATAATAATGTATCTCAAGAGCTTATGTACGCTTTTAATTTAATAAAAAGTATGAAAAATGATGTAAGCGATATAAAAGATGATTATGAAATAACAAAAGAAGAACATGAAAAACTATTAAAATTAGAACAATTAATTCAAGAGTTCTTTCGCAAATGGGGGAATACTTCTCATAATATCGATACGAAAATTAATAAAGAGTTATTATCCGTAGAAAATGTTGAATATGCAATGAAATATGGCAAATATCCTGATCATGCTTCTGAAAATTTTGATGGTATCTCCAATGATTTGTACAGTATTTTTAATTTAGAAGATGAGGTTGCTAATACAGTAGTAGCCAGAATATGGAAAGAGGAAACTGAAAAAGGAGATAGTGTTACTAATATTAAAAATGGTGATTTTTTTTCCATAGTACATTCTGGGGGAGCGCATATTAGTTTACCTGGTAGTAAAACATATAGAAATAACAGGTATAGTAACACATCATATTTTTCTTGTTCACTTCTATCGAATAAGCATATGGATATGTATCATACGAATCTAGGAATTGAATTTGAGTTTTCTACCAATTCGTTTCTATGTGCTAGTGGGTCTGATTGTGCAACAAGTGAACAACATTTTCAAAGTGTGATGACAACGGGAAAAGTTGGAAATAATTATATTAAAACGGGACATTTATATGGAGATATTGTTGCAACTAGACTGATAACACCCAAAGCAATTGAACGTCATTGTACGGAGTTAGCAAATACTTTGTATGGTGGGATACTTGGTATCTCAAAAGATGGAGAGCTTACGAATAATAGTATTATAAATGAGATAGTTTTAGATAAAAATAACGCCAAACCGAAATCAGTATTTTTATCAATTACGGGATGTGATTATCCATTTTATGATTATCTAAATGCAATGAAAATGAGTACCGAGTACGGATTGCCAATAAAAGTAAAAAATATGGCAGAATTTAGAAGAAAGAATGGTTTAAAACCTTATGCACAAGAACAAAGGCATCATTTTGTTGAAGAAGAAAAAAAACTATTTGAAGATGGGTATAAAGAAATAGTGCAATCAATTCTAGAGTTGGGATCACAAGCAGATAGTTTTTTCGATGGATATAAGAAAGACATAATAGGAAATTTAGATGAAGATGCAGCAGAAATTCAAAGTAAGTTGTTGAATAAAATAGAGAGAGAAGTGAAAAGAAATAGAGATATTGATACGGATAAAAATATTACATAGCTAGTTGATTGTCATATGATAGCCTTTTATATGCATAAATATGAAAGGGAGGTGTATCATATGAATAAAGTAAGCATTTGGATTAGATCCATATTAATACCATTACTTACGGGTATACTAATCAGTATAATTATATCGCCATACATGGATTATGGGACATTAATTCAACCGGCATTTGCCCCACCAGGTTTCTTATTTCCAATTGTATGGACGATACTTTATATTTTAATGGGGGTATCTGATGGAGTACTGAGAAGTAATGAGTTGGATGTAAAACAAACAAATTTGATTTATTATCTACAACTTTTCTTTAATGCAATGTGGTCAATTATTTTCTTTGTATTAAAATGGAGATTGCTTGCGTTTGTGTGGATTATCATTCTTTTAATATTAATTGTAATTATGATAATAAAATTTTATGAGAAAAATCGAGTAGCAGGTCTTTTACAAATTCCTTATTTAGTGTGGGTTGCATTTGCATCTTACTTAAATTTAACTATATATCTTTTGAATCGTTAAATGAAAAAGTGATGGTATAAGTATTTATGTATAACAGTAGATTAATTAGTAATAGTTGGGGGGCTATGCTGTGATTGGTAATAAAAAGGTTACTGCAATTGTATTAGCTGCCGGAGATAGTATGAGATATGGAAAAAATAGAAATAAGAATTTTGAAATATTAAATGGTAAAACGGTGTTACAATATAGTATAGATGCTTTTGATAAAAATAATTATATAGACGATATTATTATTGCTTCAAAAGAAAATGAAATACAAAAAGTGAAAAATATAATTTCAGAAGAGAAGCATGATAAAATTATTAAGGTAATCATTGGAGGAAAAACAAGAAAAGAATCCGTATATCATTGCATTACAAGTACAAACGCTGATATTGTAATTATTCATGATGGTGCAAGACCACTAATTAAGCAAGAATATATTAATCAGAGTATTGAGTGTATTGGAGAATTAAAAGGCGTAACAATAGGTGTAAAAGCGAAAGATACAATAAAAATAGCAGATAAAAATAATGTTATTATAAGCACTACGAATAGAAGTAATACTTGGATAATACAAACGCCACAATGCTTTAATAGGGATGTTTTAGTAAAGCTTCATGAAAAGTATAAGAATGTAGATGTTACAGATGACTGTTCCTTACTTGAAAAGGAGGGGTATTCAGTTAAAATAGTGGAAGGGGATTATACAAATATAAAGATTACTACTTATGAAGATTGGCGCATTATAGAGTCATGGCTTTCACAAAATAGATAATCAAAAATATTATAAAATACTTGATTTTTATATATAGTTATGCTAAAATATGCATAGCACAATAAAAGTTACTAGAAGAGTGAGGCAAAGGCCTCACTCTTTAGTTGTATTAAAGTAGATGAGGAAAGGTTAGAAATATGACAAAAACGGAGAAAGAATTAGAAGTACTAGTTAAGCCAATAGTAGAGCAATTAGGCTATCAATTATATGATGTTGAATATGTTAAAGAAGGCTCAGAATGGTTTTTAAGAGTTTTTATTGATTCTTTAGAAAAAACAATTGATCTTGATGATTGTGAGAAGGTTAGCAATTTAGTAAGTGATATGCTAGATAAAAAAGATCCAATCGCAACATCATATAATTTAGAAGTATCTTCGTGTGGATTAGAAAGACATTTAAGAGAAGTAAAACATTTTGAAGCTGCTATAGGCAAAAAAATAGAACTTAAATTATATACACAATGTGAAGGAAGTAAGTTATTTATTGGTGAAATTGTCAAAGTTAACGATGAAACAATAACAATTTTAGATGATAATGGGAATGAAATCACTATAGATTTATCTAATGTGTCATCTGCAAAGATATTATTTAATTGGGAGGAATAGAAAATGAACAAAGAATTTTTTGAAGCTTTAGAGGAATTAAGTATTGAAAAGGGAATTAACAAAGATTATATTTTAGATGCAATTGAAACAGCCCTAGTGACAGCATATAAGAGAAACTTTAATTCACAAGAAAATGTAAAGATAGTTATTGATGAAGAGAAAGCTTCAATAAAAGTATATTCTCTAAAGGAAGTTGTTGAGGAAGTTTTTGATCCTGCAATAGAAATAGACTTAGAGAGTGCAAAGAAAATAGACAAAAAAGCTAAGTTGGAAGATATTGTTGAAGTTGAAATTACGCCAGCAAACTTTGGAAGAATTTCTGCTCAAACGGCGAAACAAGTTATAATTCAAAAGCTTCGTGAAGCTGAGCGAGAAATTGTTTTTACGGAGTATTCAGATAGACAAGGTGAAATTGTCAGTGGTATGATTCAAAGAGTAGACAAGAATTTGGTAATTGTTGATCTTGGTAGATTAGAAGGAATTATGACAGCAAATGAACAAGTGCCAGGAGAAGAATATAAAGTAAATGATAAAATAAAAGCATATGTGGTTGAAGTGACAAAGAACAATAAAGGGGTTCCACAAATGATTATTTCAAGAACACACCCTGGCTTTGTTAGAAGACTATTTGAACTTGAAATTCCTGAAATATATGAAGGATTAATTGAAATAAAGAATATCGTTAGAGAACCAGGTTCAAGAACAAAAATTGCTGTTTATTCAAAAGATATGAATATAGATCCTGTTGGTTCGTGCGTTGGCCCAAGAGGAATTAGAATTCAAAATATTTTAAATGAATTAAAAGAAGAAAAAATAGATGTTGTTGAATGGAGTGAAGATCCTGTTCAATTTATTGCATCTGCACTTAGTCCGGCGACAGTTTTAGCAGTTGATGTAGATATGGAAAATATGACATCAAAAGTTGTGGTACCAGACAATCAATTATCATTAGCAATTGGAAAAGATGGTCAAAATGCAAGATTATCTGCAAAACTTACTGGATGGAAAATTGATATCAAGAGTGAATCACAAATAAAAGGAGAAGTTTAATATATGAAAAAAATTCCACTTAGGCGTTGCTTAGGTTGTTTTGAGTCTAAACCTAAGAATGAGCTATATAGAATTGTTAAGACGAAAGAAAATAGTATTGTTTTAGATAAAACTGGCAAGTTGAATGGACGAGGTGCATATATTTGTAAGAGTAAAGAATGTTTGGAAAAAGCCATTAAATCTAAAAAAATAGAGCGAGAGTTCGAAGCAAAAATATCAGATGAAATATACACTGAATTAAAAAACATGATAGAAATTGATTAAAGGAGGCACAATTATAATAATGGGAAAATTTGGAAAGATGAAAGTACATGAATTAGCCAAAATACTTAATATGTCTAGTAAGGAACTTTTAGACAAGTTAATAGCTATGAAATATGATGTGAAAAATCATATGTCTACATTAACTGAAGATGAGGTGTTACAAATTAAAAAGGCGCTTAGTAAAAGTGACAGCGTTCGAATACAAAATAATGAAATTAAAAAGACCAAAAAAGCGCCAGTGTCTCCTGTAATTATTAGAAGAGAGGTTACTAGAATTGAAACAATGCCAGAAGAACGTAAAAAAGCACCCAAAAATAATGATGATGCATTTGGCGTTGTTCAAAGAAGATCTGATGTTTCTATGAATATAAAATATAGAACTCCTCCTAAAAAGGTTGCTAGTATAACACCGCAAAAATCAAAAGAGGAGATTAAAATAGAAGACAAAAATGAAACAGTACCTTCTCAAGCTATTGCTTCAAAAAAAGAAGAAATGGATACTAATGTGGTAAATAAGCAGGATAATGTCAAAGAGCCAAAAAAAACCATAGCAAAAGCTGAGCAAAATGAAAAAAGACAAGTTATGTCTAAAGAAGAAAAGAAAGAATTTAGAAAAGAATTTAATAAAAATAATTCAACATTTGAGAGTAGAAGACAATTCAATAAAGATGGAAAAGATAATAGAGAAGGAAATGATACTCGCGAAAGTAAAGATGCAAGAAAATTTGATAATAAGAGATTTGACGGTAATAAGAAATTTGATGGTCAAAAGAAAAATAATTTTCAAAAGAATAATGCGGGCAATAAGGTAGAAAAAGATATTCAAGGAATTCTTTCAAATCAAGAAACATCACAAAAAGATGTTGCTAGAGATGCGGTTAGAACACAATACAAGGATAAAGAGAAAGATAATAGAAAGTTTGAAGATTCTTCGAAAAAGAATGGTAAATTAAAATCACCTAAGGGTGGAAGAGAAGAAATTAATTTGGGTAAGCTTAAAGATTTACAATCTGAAAGTAAGTTATCTAATATGTTTGATGATACAGAAAGCAAGATGTTTGATTACTATGATTTATCAAAAGGAAATAGAGGAAAGAAGAAGAACAAGAAAAAGGTATTAGAGAGTAAGGAACATATTGAGCAAAAGATTTTTGAACTTACAGAAATTGAAATTCCAGAGACAATTACAGTCAAAGAATTATCGGAGAAACTTAAGAAAACAGCTTCTGAAGTAATTAAAAAGTTAATGGGATATGGAATCATGGCAACATTAAACAATGAATTGGATTTTGATACAGCCTTTTTAGTTGCTTCTGAATTTGGTGTTAATGCAACGAAAAAAGAAGTTGTTTCTTATGAGGATATTTTGTTTGATGATAGCGATGATAATGAAGAAGATTTAGAGCAAAGACCTCCAATAGTAGTAGTAATGGGACACGTTGACCACGGAAAAACATCATTACTTGATGCAATTCGTTCTACCAATGTAATTGAACGTGAAGCAGGTGGTATTACGCAACATATAGGTGCATATAAAGTTGAAATAAATGGAAGAGAAATTACATTTTTAGATACACCTGGTCATGAAGCATTTACGGCTATGAGAGCGAGGGGAGCTCAAGTTACAGATATTGCAATCATTATTATTGCAGCAAATGATGGCATAATGCCACAAACAGTTGAGGCAATTAATCATGCAAAGGCAGCTGGCGTTTCGATTATTGTTGCAATTAATAAGATTGATGTAGAGGGTGCTAATATCGATAAGGTGAAACAAGAATTAACGGAGTATGGTCTTGTACCAGAAGAATGGGGTGGAGACACCATTTGTGTGCCTATTTCTGCAAAACAACACAAAAATATTGATTCGCTTTTAGAAATGGTTCTACTAGTTGCAGATATGAAAGATTTGAAATCAAATCCTAATAAGCAATCAAAAGGAACAGTAATTGAAGCTAGACTTGATAAAAATACAGGTATTACTGCATCACTTCTAGTTCAAAGGGGTACACTAAATATTGGTGATACAATTGTTGTAGGAAGTGTTATTGGTAAAATTAGAACAATGGTTGATGATACTGGAAGAAAAGTAAAGAGTGCTGGACCGTCTACACCAGTTGAAGTAACAGGCCTTCCAGAAGTACCAGTTGCAGGTGAAACTTTCTATGAAGTTGAAAATGAAAAAGTAGCTAAGCATTTAATTGAAAAGAGAAAGAGCAAAGAAAGAGAAGACATGATTAAAAGAAATGCACCAGTTACTTTAGATAATTTATTTAATCAAATTGAAGAAGGTAAGTTAAAAGATTTAAATATTATTATTAAGGCAGATGTTCAAGGATCTGCACAAGCTATTAGACAATCATTAGAAAAAATTCAAAATGAGGAAGCTAGAGTTAGAATTATTCATTGTAATGTTGGAGGAATTACAGAATCAGATGTTACACTTGCTAAAGTAACGAATTCAATTATTATTGGTTTTAATGTTAGACCTGATCCAATGGCAAAATCTATTGCTGATAAGGAAAATGTTGAGATAAAAATATATTCTGTAATTTATAATGCAATTGATGATGTTACTGCAGCATTGAAGGGAATGCTACAACCTAAATATAAAGAAGTTATTCAGGGTCAAGCTGAAGTTAGGCAAGTATTTAAAATTACAAACGTTGGTATGATTGCGGGTTGTTATGTTATAGATGGAAAAATAGTTAGAAATTCTGGACTTCGTGTTATTAGAGATAATGTTGTAATTCATACTGGAAAACTTGCTTCTTTGAAGAGAATGAAGGATGATGCAAGAGAAGTTGCAAGTGGATATGAATGTGGTGTTCAAATTGAAGACTACAGTGATATTAAAGTAGGAGATATATTGGAGTCATATATTATGGAAGAAATCAAAGTAGATTAACGATTTGAAAAAACTTTGGGTAATTTCTGTGTTAGGCTTCGCTTCAAGTGTCCTCAACGTGCAACAGCACGCCTTCGGCACTTTCACTCGCCTGCCGTGAAATTACCTTAAATATTTTCCAAATCTGAAAGTGTGCATATTAAGATTTTTGAATGAATGATGTTATAAAAGAAACATAATTTTGAAAGGACGAAAGTAAATGGAAAGAACGGAAAGAATTGAAGAAGAAATTAAGAAAGTTGCTAGTAAGGTAATTGGGCAAGAGTTAAAAGATCCAAGACTTACAGGTCTTATTAGTGTAACAAAAGTTTCTATTACTAGAGATTTAAAATATTGCAAAATTTACGTAAGTATGCTTGGAACAAAAGACATTCAAGAAGCTATGCTTGCATTAAAATCTGGAAGTGGACTTGTTAGAAAAGCCATTGGAGATAACATTAGAATGCATTCTACTCCAGAAGTTATTTTTGAATTTGATAATTCACTAGAATATGGGGCACATATTCAAAATGTTATCAATGAATTAAATATACAACATGATGAAGAAAATGAAGATGAATAATAATTAGCTTATAGCGAACAAGATTCGTTACTATGCTGATACACATTTTACAGTGGAGCATGGCGTGCTCCACTATTTTAGTAAAGGAGAAAAAGATGTCTGTTTTAGAAAATATAAAAGAGAGTATTTTAGCAAGTAATTCAATTGTAATTCTTACACATGAAAATCCAGATGGAGATGCAGTAGGAAGTTCATTAGCTATGATGTTAGCTCTAAAAAAAATTGGAAAAAAAGTTGATGTGGTAATTCCAAGCTTAAATAAAATGTATGACATTTTACCTGGCTATGAAGATATAAAAAAATATGCTGAAGAAAATGATAATTATGACTTATGTATTGCATTAGATAGTGCTGATTTAGAAAGACTTCATAGTTGCAAAGAAGTATTTGAAAAAGCAGAGAATACGATTGTGATTGACCACCATATAACTAATCAGAATTTTGGGGATGTAAATTACGTTAATGCAGCAGCTTCATCTACTTGTCAAAATTTGGTCGTTGTAATAGGGTATTTGGATATTGCAATTAGCAAAGATATTGCTATGTGCTTATATACTGGAATTCTTACAGATACAGGTGGCTTTAGGTATAATGTTCAAATTGAGACATTTGAAATTGCAGCAATGCTTTTGGAAACAGGAATCGATATAGCTAAAATTTATCGAAACTTTTTTGATTTAACTACTATGGCTAGAACCAAGGTTTTGGGGAAAGCATTAGATAGGTTGGAACTTTTATCTAATGGAAAAGTTGCATTTACATATATTACAAAAGAAGACGAAGAAAAGTACGACTTAATGGATGGTGATCATGAGGGAATTGTTAATTATGGACGAGATATAGAAAATGTGGAAGTATCAATTTTTGTTCGCCAAATAGATGAAAAATATAAAGTAAGCATGAGATCAAATGAATATCTTGATGTATCACTTATTGCTTCAAAATATGGTGGTGGAGGACATATGAAGGCAGCGGGATTGACTAGCAATATGTCATTTGATCTATTAAAACAAACTTTAGTAGCTGAAATTGAAAAACAACTTAAATAATATATAAATCATTTTTCTAGTACAAAATGAAATAAAGAATGGAGGAGTACCTATGGATGGAGTTTTCATTATTGACAAAGAAGAAGGAGTTAGCTCACATGATGTTGTTGCAGAATTAAGGCATATTATGGGAACAAAGAGAATTGGACATACTGGAACATTAGATCCGATAGCAACAGGTGCTTTGGTTATTTGCGTTAATAGAGCAACAAAATTAGTGCAATACTTAACATGTGATGATAAGACATATGAAGTTGAAATGAAGTTTGGAGTAAAAACGGATACGGGAGATAGGTCTGGAAAAATTGTAAAAAGGGGAACGAGTGAAATTGATACTTCAAAACTTGGTGAGGTACTTGGAAGTTTTATAGGAAAGCAAAAACAAATTCCACCTATGTATTCTGCAGTTAAGGTCAACGGAAAAAAATTGTATGAGTATGCAAGAAAAAATCAAATCATTGAAAGAGAACCTAGAGATATAGAGATATATGACATATATGATGCATTTTATGATGAGGGAATACTACGATATACAATTCATTGTTCAAAGGGAACGTATATAAGAACTATTTGCGAGGATATAGCTGAAAGACTTGGAACTTATGGTACAATGATGGAATTAAGGAGAACTCAAATAGGAGATTTCACAGTGGATCAAGCTATTAAAGTTGCTGATGCAACGGAAGACAAAATGATTAGTCTTGAGGAATTGATTGATAAAGAAGTAACGATAAAGAAAGAAAAACTTTTTAAATTAGTAAATGGAATGGAACTATATGAAAATAAACCAGACGGAGTTTATAAAATTTATATAGATAACTATGTCAAGAAAAAATTTATCGGAGTTGGTATTTTAAAGAATAAATATTTAAAAAGAGAAATAATATTGTAATTATTTGACGCACGATTTAATTTGAAGTGAATCTTCGTTTATGATAACGTTTAATTATTATAAACGGAAAGGAGAGATTATTTGTGGTAGAAAAAAATCAAGAATATGAAGTCGATATTCAAGATATAGGGGTTAATGGAGAAGGAATTGCAAGGATAAATGGATATATAACTTTTGTAAAAGGTGCCTTAATAGGAGAAAAAGCTAATATTAAAATTGTTAAAGTGAATAAGGATTATGGATATGGAAAACTTTTGAAATTAATACAGTTTTCTAATGATAGAGAAGAGCCTATGTGCCCTAATTTTGGCAGATGCGGTGGATGTAATTTGCAACATTTAAACTATGAGGCTCAATTAAAACATAAACTTGAAGTAGTAAGGTCTACACTTAGAAAACAATTAGGATACGAACCATTAGTGGAAGAAATAATAGGAATGGGAATTCCATTTTATTATAGAAATAAAGCACAATATCCAGTTAGTGATGGAAAAATTGGCTTTTATTCTGATAGGTCACATGATTTGATTGAAAACGATGTTTGCTACATACAAAATGAAGTAACGGATAAAACCGCCAAAAATGTTTTTAAAATTTTGATGGATAACGGAATTAATTCATATGATGAAAAAAGTGGCAAAGGAACGATTAGGCATATTATTACGAGAATAGCTATGAATACTGGCGAATTAATGCTTATTCTTGTTACAAATGGAAAAACTTTGAAAAATAAAGAGAAGATAATTAAAGAAATTGTTAATCTTCATCCAAATGTAACTTCAATTATTCAAAATATTAATGAGGAACGTACCAATGTAATATTAGGCAATGAGTGCATCACATTATATGGACAAAATTTCATCATAGATAGATTAGAAAATTACAAATTTAAAATTTCTCCTCTTTCATTTTATCAAGTAAATCCACTCCAAACGGAAGTACTATATAATATTGCAAAAGATTTTGCCGGATTAACAGGCGAGGAGATAGTATTTGATTTATACTGTGGAATAGGAACTATCTCAATATTTATGGCGGATAGTTGTAAAAAGGTTTATGGAATAGAAGTAGTGCCACAAGCAATAGATAATGCAAAAGAAAATGCTGAAATGAATGAAGTAAGAAATACGGAATTCTTTGTAGGAAAAGTAGAAGATGTACTACCAAAACTCTATAATGACGGAATAAAACCAAATGTAATTTTTGTAGATCCACCAAGAAAAGGATGCGATAGTACAGCACTAGAAACAATTATGAATTTGAAACCACAAAAGTTAATATGTATTAGTTGTAATCCTGCAACGCTTGCTAGGGATCTAAAAATATTGACAAAAGATTATTTTGAAATAGAAAAGATAAAATTAGTGGATATGTTTCCACAAACCAATCATGTGGAAACGGTGTGTGCATTAAATTTGAAATAATTGTATTGTAAGAGCTTATGAACAGTATTGTTTATAAGCTCTTAAATCTCTTGAAAGATGTTTTAAAATATGGTAAATTACATTTAAATATGTTTTAATATAAGAAAAAGATAAGGCCTTTAGTATGAATAGATTATATGTATCCACCCTTCTCTCTAGCTTTTGATGACATATCATATTGTAAATGAATGGCAATATAATACCAAAATGCTATATAATATTTAGAGATGGTTAAGATGATAGATTAGAAAATGAATATTATAATTGAGAAAAAGAAAGGTATACTATATAATTATTGTATAGTAATTATGAAAGGAATTAAAAAATGGATTTAATGTTAGGATTAATGGTGCCATTTATTGGAACAACACTTGGTTCTGCAATGGTATTTTTCATGAAAAATAAAATGAATAATAAGCTAGAAAAACTATTATTAGGATTTGCTTCTGGTGTGATGATTGCGGCATCTATTTGGTCACTCATTATTCCGTCAATTGAAATGGCGAAAGAGCAGGAAATGATTTCTTGGATACCAGCTACAATTGGATTTATGCTTGGAATTCTATTTTTATTAGTTTTAGATAGTTTCATTCCGCACTTGCATTTGGGTAGTGACGAACCAGAAGGCTTAAAAACTAGATTAAAAAAAACAACAATGATGGTATTAGCAGTCACACTACACAATATACCAGAGGGAATGGCAGTACGGAGTCATATATGCAGGTGCTTTAATTGGAAATGCTGGGATTACAATAGCAGGAGCATTTACACTTGCTCTTGGAATTGCAATTCAAAACTTTCCTGAAGGAGCAATTATTTCTATGCCACTTAAAGCAGAAGGAATGAGTAAAGCTAAAGCTTTCTTATATGGAACATTGTCAGGAATTGTTGAACCAATTGCTGCAATAATTACAATATTATTAACGAATTTAGTTGTACCGATTCTTCCATATTTACTATCATTTGCAGCAGGTGCAATGATGTATGTTGTCGTAGAAGAATTAATACCTGAATCGCAAAATGGGGAACATTCAAATATTGGAACAATAGGAGTTGCGATTGGATTTATAATAATGATGATTTTAGATGTTACATTAGGGTAAAGTTTTGAATAATGTAATAAAAAGAAAAATATATATGAATTTGGAGGAAATAATATATGGAAGATGAAAATTCAACAATGGAGATTAACTCTGCTAAAAAACATAAAAAGAATATTTTAAAATACTTGTTAAATATTTTCTTGTTCTTTATATTAATTTATTTGACATTTTCTATATTATTCAAAAATGAAGATGTAGATGAAATATATAGTATTATAGGTTCTGCAAGCTATAGATTTATTTTCTTAGGTTTTCTATGTATGGGTATCTATTACTTGTGTGAAGCAATTAATTTAAGAAGAACATTACGCGCACTGGAAGAAAATTGTACTTTTTTATCTGCTATTAAATATGTATTGATTGGTGTTTTTTTTAATTCTATAACACCAGCTGCTTCAGGAGGACAACCGATGCAAATTGTTTTTATGCACAGGGATGGAATTAAGGTCCCAACTGCTACGGCGTCATTATTACTTAATTTGTTTAGCATGCAAGTTGTTACAATCACGCTTGAAATAGTTTCTGCGATTTTCTTTCATCAGTATATGGATGGAGGAATTATTGCATTATTTATCATAGGAATCATTTTAAATTTTTCTGCTCTGACACTTATTATAATTGGCATGTATTCGAAAAAGCTTTCTACTGCTTTAGTAAATTTGGTTGCTAAAATTTTGAAAATGTTAAAAATTAAGAATTATGAAAAAGTAGAAAATAGTATGCAAGAAGCATTAGATAAATATAATGAAAGTGCAAAATATATTCGAAGTAATAAAAGAATATTATCAAGGCAATTTCCTATTGCTTATTTGCAACATATTGCATATTATTCTGTGCCATTCTTTGTACTTTGCTCGTTTGGACTTCCTAAGCACAGTTATATTTTAATGGTTGCATTGCAATCTATTGTTTTTGGAACAGTTTCAGGGATTCCTTCTCCAGGTGCTGTTGGAGTTAGTGAAGGTGCTTTTCAGTCTATATTTAGACCTATTTTTACTGAAAATTATATTAATAGTGCTATGCTGCTTCACCGATTAGTAAGTTTTTATTTGCCAGTCTCAATTTGTGCAATTGTTGTTATGGTAGGATTATTTACTGCTAAAAAGAAAAAATAATTAAATAAAAGAATATAAAAATATTATGCAAGTTCACGGCTTTTATGTTGATGAAGAAATTAATACAATTTCATTTGACTTAATATTTGATTTTGAAGAATTAGAGCCTGAAAAAGTGATGGAAGATATTATGCAAAAACTAAAAAAACAATTTCCTAAATACGATTATAATATTATTTTAGATACAGATTTTAGTGATTAAATTATGGTAATAGTTATTAATTATCTATGAATTCATAAAAATTTTTAAATATATAGCCTTGTGCTTTTAAGTATTCAATTGAATCTTTTAAAACGAAAGAACTATCACTAACATCTTTTGTATCATGCATTAAAATGACCAGCGTATTTTTTCCCTTACTAGTTTGCTTCATATTTTCTAATAATTGATAATTGCTATATTTACCCATTGAATCATTGTTTAAGCAATTCCAATCAATATAAAAGTAATCCATTTCTTTCAATAAAGGGAGATAGTTTTCTTTTTGTGTTTTATACAAAGTGCTCATAAAGCCATTAGGAAATCTAAATACATGTGAACAATACTCATCATCGTCAATTGCATTCCCAATTGCTATATCAGTTTTCTTAATTTCATTAATGAAATTATCTTTGCTTTTATATAGAATAGAGTTGTTATGACTATAACTATGATTAGCTATATAGTGTCCTTCTTCGTAAGCCATTTTTACTATTTCAGGGTGAGCTTCAACTAGTTTCCCAATTACAAAGAATGTTGCCTTCACATTTTCTTCTTTCAAAATAGTTAAAATTTTTGGGGTAATAGAAGTAGTTGGTCCATCATCAAATGTGAGATAAGCAATCTTCTCATCTTCTTTTGCTAGTTCGCTAATTGTATCTAAAAGATTATTCGAAATAGCTTTACTATAAACCGGTTGCATTATGAAATAATTTGAAAAAACATTTTTTAAAAGAATAATAAATGATACAATTAATAAAGTAAAACATAGTAAGCTCTTTAGAATATTAGATTTGATAAATAAAATTATTTTCATATAATCACCTAAGATTACAATATTATTAAACTATTAAATATATTACAAATAATACTTTTAAAATTATGTGGTAATTTTTATTTATAATTCAATATCTAATAAAAAGTAAAAAATAATGAAAAAATAAGAAAAAGGAGGGAATCATATGGATTTGGAAACCATTACAAAATTATTAGATGAAAAGAAATTTTCTGAAATTAAAAAAGAATTTCAAGAGATGAACGAATATGATATTGCAGTTCTAATACAGGACTTGCCAGAAAGTCATTTAGCACAAACATTTAGATTAATACAAAAAGATAAAGCTAGTGATGTTTTTTCTTATATGGATGAAGACGTTCAAAGAAATTTAATCTCATTATTAAATACGCAAGAAGCAACACAAATTATTGAAGAAATGTACTCTGATGATGCAGCAGACTTATTTGAAGAAATGCCTGCCGGAATGGTTTCTAAACTATTACGTAATGTATCTAAAGAAACAAGAAGATATATTAATGTATTATTAAAATATCCTGAAAATTCTGCTGGCTCATTGATGGCGGTGGAGTATATTCATTTGAAAAAAGGAATTACAATAGAAGAGGCGTTTACTAAAATTAGAAATGCAGAAGATGAGTTTGTATCTTATGATTCATGTTATGTGACAGATAAAGAAAGACATTTACTAGGGTATGTTGAAATGAAAAATTTACTGACGCATCCTTTAGATACTTTAATAGATGATATCATGGAAGAAAGCGAAACGATTAATACTCTAATGGACCAGGAAGAAGTCGCAAATATATTTCAGGATTATGATTACAGTTCCTTGCCAGTAGTAGATTCAGAAAATAGACTTGTAGGAATTATCACTATTGACGATATTATTGATATTATTGAAGAAGAAGCAACAGAAGATATTGAAAAAATGGCTGCTATTACTCCAACGGATAAACCATATATAAAGACAGGAATTATAGAAACGTGGAAAAAGAGGATTCCATGGCTGCTTTTATTAATGATTTCAGCAACTTTTACAGGAAGTATTATTACCCATTTCGAAGAAGCATTAGCGGCGTATGTGGTTTTAACAGCATTTATTCCAATGCTAATGGATACAGGCGGAAATGCTGGTAGTCAGGCGAGTGTATCTATTATTCGTGGATTATCTCTAGGAGAAATAGAATATACAGATATTTTTAAAGTAATTTGGAAAGAAATTAGAGTTAGCTTTTTATGTGGTGTTACATTAGCGGTAGCAAATTTTGCAAAGTTGATGTTATTCGATAAAGTAGGTGTACAGATATCACTTGTAGTTTGCGGAACTTTAGTTATGACTGTTATGGTAGCTAAATTTATTGGATGTTCTTTACCAATACTTGCTAAAAAAATTGGCTTTGACCCCGCAGTAATGGCAAGTCCTTTTATAACTACAATAGTAGATGCTTGTTCTTTACTAATTTATTTTAAATTTGCGAGTTTATTATTAGGAATATAAATACGTAAAAAATGAGGAGATAGCAGTGCAAAAATTACAAGACATTGTGGAGCCATTGCTTATATGGTATCAAATAAATAAACGAGAACTTCCTTGGAGGAAAGATAAGGAACCTTATCATGTATGGATTTCTGAAATTATGCTTCAACAAACAAGAATAGAAGCGGTCAAAAGTTATTATACTCGATTTATGAGAGAACTCCCAACAATAGAAAAGTTAGCAAGTGTAAATGAGGAAAAATTATTAAAACTTTGGGAAGGGCTTGGATATTATAGTAGAGCAAGAAATCTAAATAAAGCTGCAAAGATGATAATGGAAAAATACGATGGAAAGATGCCTACCACATATGAACAATTACTACATCTCCCAGGAGTAGGGGAATATACTGCTGGTGCAATTGCATCTATTTGCTATAACGAAAAAGTTACAGCGGTAGATGGAAATGTATTACGTGTTATTTCGAGAGTAATAGGGAGTAAGGAAGATGTTTTACTTCTAGAAACGAAAAGAAAAATAGAACAAAAACTAAGAGACATCATGCCCACGCAATCTGGTGATTTTAATGAAGCTTTAATGGAATTAGGCGAGTGCATTTGCTTTCCAAATGGAGCACCAACATGTGATAAGTGTCCAATGAATAAAATGTGTATTGCTTATCAAAAAAATTTAATAGAAGACATTCCTGTTAGAATAAAAAAGTTAAAACGTAAAAATGAAACAAAAACAGTATTGGTGATGATTACATCAGAAGAAAAAATAGCCATTGAAAAAAGAATAAATCAAGGTTTATTAAGTGGATTATATCAATTACCAAATGCAGAGGGAGATCTGAATGAAAATGAAATAAAAGAATTATTAAAAGATTGGGGATTAAGTGTAAAAAGAATTAGCTACTTAAAAAAAGCAAAACATATATTTACGCATGTTGATTGGGAGATGGATTGTTATCTTGTGGAAGTTGAAAGTGAAAATGGAAAGTTTATGTGGGTAACAAAAGAAGAACTAGTAAAGAAATATCCTTTACCAACAGCTTTTCAAAAGGTAATAAAGTAGAATGGAACTGATAAAAATAAAAACGGAACATATTTCATTATGCGCTTTTATATTCGAAAAGTACATAATGAAATATGTTCCGTTTTATGATTACTTAATCTGCATAATCAATATAATATTTATTCTCTGAATTCTCATCTTTTATCACACAACCATTTAGTCTGACATCATCTTCAGTAGAACTAAAATAATCGTATTTGTTTCCTTCAAATAAACATTGCGTAAAAGTAATATTAGAACTTTCAGAGGCTGATATTAATGAAGAAACATAGTCACTTCTATTTGAAGTTATAGTACAATTATTAAACAAAGTATCTTTACATTTATGAATAGCAAACATAGTATATTCTCCATTATCCCTAAAAATGCAATTATTAAAAACAAAATGATTGCTATTACTTAAATCTAATATTCCATAAGAACATCCATAAATATCTGTATTATTGATAACTACATTGTTAGTTTCACGTGAGATAATTCCATATGTTCCACAACCATATAGATGGCAATGATCTATTTCAATATCAGAAGAATTCTCAATTTGAATTACGCCGCCTGAACAACTACCTTTTTCAACTTCATGCCCAACAACTAAGCCACTAATTTTCACATTTTTACAATTATTTAAACTAATAACATTAACATGAGCCCCTTCTGTTACGATTTCTGGCATAACATTGTTAGCAGAACATATTTCCAAATGGTCAATGTTACGAATAATGAATTCATAACCATCGTACCAATCTTCTACTTTTATATTATCGTTTTCAAAAGTAGTTGGATCAATATCTGAAATATTATAATAATCTTCCGTTAAGATAATTTTCGTAAAAGGTTTAACATTTTGAAAAAGGTCTTTTGCTGAGGAAACCTTCACTTCCGTATACTTTTCTTCTTCTTGAGCTGGTGAAGAATTATTAATCTCTTGTGAAGGGATGTCTTCAGACGTGTTATCTTTGGAAATATTGTTAGTCGTTGTAGATTCTACGTTGCTGGTTGTAGATTCTATGCCACTGTTTGTTGGTGTTTTAATGATGCTATCACATGCAGTTAATGTTATTAAGCTGATAAGCAAAACAAGAAATAAAGAAATAATTTTTTTCATATTAATCCTCCTATCGTAGTTTTCTAAATTGAACATATCACATAATACTCCATATTGTCAAGGATATAACCTTTTAAGATAATTTTTGATATTTTTTCATAGTTAATTTTAGAAAAATTAATATTAAAAAAGTGTATACTTCACGGAAAAGCATTTGTGTGATAATATTAAACAAATGGTAAGTCAAAATGAAAATTGGAATTTAGTGAGATTTAATAAAGAGTACAGTGACACTTATTTAGACATAAAAAATAAAACAATTTCTATAGAAGAAAATATTAATGAAGTATTAGAAAAATTATTGAAAAGGTGATAGATAATGATAATCAATACTGGTATGAGAACTGATATACCCGCTTTTTATGCAACTTGGTTGCTCAATAGAATTAAAGAAGGTTACGTTTATGTAAGAAATCCATATGATAAAAAACAGGTAACGAAATATAGCTTAAATCCTAAGGCAGTTGACTGTTTAGCATTTTGTACCAAAAATCCACATCCTTTGATTAGTCATTTAACAGAATTAGATAAGTATAGACAATTTTGGTTTGTCACTATTACACCATATGGAAAAGAGATAGAACCAAATGTGCCAGACAAAAAGTTAGTGATTGAAGACTTTAAAAAATTGTCTAACAATTTAGGAGTGGACTCGGTAGCACTGAGATATGACCCAATATTTTTAAATAACAAATTTGATATCAATATGCATATCAGATGTTTCAAAAAATTATTGTCACAATTGAAGGGCTATACGCATGATTGTACGATTAGTTTTTTAGACTTATATGAGAAGGTGAAAAGAAATGCCCCTGATTTAGTACCACCAAATGAGGACGAACAAAGAGAAATAGCAAAAGCTTTTTATCAAATTGGAAAAGAAAATGACATAGCAATTCATGCATGTTGTGAAAAAGAGTTTTTAAAAGAGTATGGAATTGATATTACAGGATGTATAAGTCAAGAAATATTAGAGAAGGCAATACATAGTCGCTTGAAGATTCAAAAAAAACAAAACCCAAGAACAGTATGTAATTGTGTACTTGGCAACGATATTGGTGCATATGACACATGTCCACATCTTTGTAAGTATTGCTATGCAAATACGAATGTGGTTTTAGTGAAAGAAAATTTCAAAAAGCATATTCCAACGTCACCATTCTTAATTGGTAAGGAAGAAGAAGGAGATAGGATAACAGAAGCAAAGCAGAAGAGTTGGATTGAAGAGCATGAACAACTTAATTTTTAATTGATGGTGATTTTTTGTCATTCACTTAAAGAAAAGTGGTTGGAAATTTTCAATAGTTTAAAATGGGCATTCTATTGCTTTTTTAAAACGATTATATTATACTTTAAGTGATTATGAGATTTACACCCTTAAAGAGAAAAATATTGATGAGGAAAATGAATGAAGAATAAAATTGAAAAAGAATTATTTAAAATGGCTGATGAAACTTATGCAGAATTTCATAGGGGTATTGTGAATGATGATATACCTATTATAGGAGTAAGACTTCCGAAACTTAGAGAGTATGCTAAAAGTTTAAGCAAGAAGGATACGTTAGAATTTTTATTAGAAAATATAAAAGAAGATTATTACGAGGAGATATTACTAAAGGGAATTTTGATTGGTTTATATCCAAAACTTAGTTTTGAGGAAGTTAAAAAATATATTCAATACTATGTACCTAAGATAAGAAATTGGGCATTGTGTGATTCTTTTTGTAGTAGCCTAAAAATTACTAAAAAGTATAAATCTGAAATTTGGAAAACGATAGAAGGTTATTTAAAATCTAGCAAAGAATTTGATGTAAGATTTGCATTAGTAATGATTTTGAATTATTATATAGAGGATGAATATATTAAAGATATTTTTAAGATTATTAATCATGTGACAGTTGATGAGTATTACACTAAAATGGCTAATGCTTGGCTAATATCATATTGTTTCATAAAGTATTATGATGAAACATTAGAGTTTTATCAAAATAATTGCCAAATTGATACATGGACGTATCATAAAGGAATTCAAAAGGCAATAGAGTCTTATCGATTAACTAAAGAACAAAAAGATGAATTAAAAAAGTTACGTAAGTATTGAAATTTCGATTTGTTTTTCACAATATTGATTGTTATAATGATTATTAATATATACTAAGGAGGAATTGAAATGGCTGTTAAGTTTGTGCTAAATGAAACCTCGTATTTTGGAAAAGGTGCTAGGGAAGAATTGGTTAGCGAAATACAAAAAAGAGGATATAAGAAAGTTTTTTTGGTAAGTGACAAAGCTCTTGTTGAATGTGGTGTTACTGCGAAGATTCAAAATTTGTTAGAGGAAGCAAAGATACACTATACTTTATATTCAGAAATAAAACCAAATCCAACAATCCAAAACGTTTTAGATGGAGTAAAAGCTTGTAAAAAATTTAAAGCAGATTTAATATTGGCTGTTGGTGGTGGTTCAAGTATTGATACTGCAAAGGGAATTTCTATTATCATGACGAATCCGGATAGAGCAGATGTAATATCTTTAAATGGATTATCTAATACTGCTCATAGAGGCTTACCAATGATTGCAATGCCAACTACAGCAGGAACCGCTGCAGAGGTGACAATAAACTATGTTATTACTGATCCTGATAGAGAAATAAAAATGGTATGTGTAGATCCAAATGATATTCCTATACTTTCAATTGTCGATTCAGAGCTAATGGCGTCTATGCCAAAAAGCTTAGCGGCTGCAACTGGAATGGATGCGTTAACTCATGCGGTAGAAGGGTATATTACAAAAGCACATAATACTATGTCTGATATGTTTCATATGCAAGCAATAAAAATGATTTTTGAATATTTGCCATCAGCCGTAAATGATAAAGATGGAGAAGCAATTGATAAAATGGGAATGGCACAATATATTGCTGGAATGGGATTTTCTAACGTAGGACTTGGTATTGTTCATTCAATGGCACATCAACTTGGAGCTGTATACGACACACCACATGGAATTGCAAATGCTATGCTTCTTCCAATTGTTATGAGATTTAATGGAAAAAATCAAGAAACAGTACAAAGATTTAGAGAAATACTATGTGAAATTGGTAGACCGGACGCCAAAGAGTTAAACGACCAAGATGTGATAAATACTTTTGTATGGATGCTATCTGAGTTAAGTAAAAAGGTTGGTATTACACAAACAATCAAGGATTATGGTGCAAAAGAAGAGGATTTAGAAATGCTTGCGGAGAAAGCAATGGAAGATCCTTGTAAACCTGGAAATCCTGTTGAGGTTACAAAAGAAGACTTTATAAAGCTTTTTAGAGAAGCAATGTAAGAATATAGCGGTGCATAAATATGCATCGCTATATTTGTATATACTGTACGCAACTGTAAATTTATATTGTATATTTATATAAAATATACTAAAATAACAATAGTATAAGAGAATAATTCCTTGGAGGCAATATGAGAAATTTAGAAATATTATTAAAGAATAAAAGTGTTAATTATGATAGGCTAGAAGAGTTTGGATTTCAAAAAAAACAAAATGAATATATTTATTATGATGATATATGTGATGAACAATTTCAAGTAGTGATTTTTATTTCTGAAAAAAAAAATATTCCAAAGTTGTAGATTTATTTAATGAAGATGAATATTTACTTGTTGATGTGCAAGATTCTGTTGGGGAATTTGTCGGAAAAGTAAGAGAAGAGTATGAACTTATTTTACAAGACTTTATGGATAATTGTACTATTCCTAATGTTTTCCAAAGTAAACAAGCGCAAGAAGTAATTCAATATGTGAGAAAAAAATATGGAGACGATTTAGAATTTTTATGGGATAAGCTTCCTGAGGCAGCTATTTGGAGAAATAAAGAGAATCAAAAGTGGTATGGAATATTAATGAAAGTTTCTGAAAGAAAATTAGGAATTAATTCAGATAAAATAGTGGATATGATTGATTTAAGATGCATAAAAGGTGAAAATATCGTTGATAATCAAAAAATATTTCCAGGCTACCATATGAACAAACAAAGTTGGATAACAATTAAATTAGATGGTACTATGAAGACAAAAGAAATTTTTGAAGCAATTGATAAAAGCTACAATATCAATAGAGGTTCTGGCACATGGTTCCTTCCAACCAATCCTCATATGTTTGATATTATTAGTTATTTAGACAAGCATAAAGTGATAACTTGGGATAAAGCATTAGGTGTACTTACTAATGACTTAATATACATATATGTTGGCGCACCATATTCTTCTATACTATATAAATGTAAAGTAATAGATGTGGTGCCAAATTCCTATACTAAGAAGAAAAATATTACAATGGAAGTGTTAGAAAAATATGATAAGGAAAAATATCCTATGAAATTATTGAAGGAACATGGACTTAAAACGGTACGCTGGGCACATAGTATGCCTGCAGAGCTAGTTGAATTTATGAAAAATGAGAGTAGGATTCATAGCTAAGAATGTGGAATAGGTGAGAATAGATGAATTATATGTTGATGATTAGACCAATGATTGGTGCTGTAATTGGATATGTCACTAATTGGATAGCTGTAAAAATGATGTTTAGACCGTTACATCCAATAAAAGTTGGAAATTGGACGTTACCTTTTACGCCAGGCATCATCCCTAAAAATAAAGAGCGAATATCAAATTCTATTGGAAATGTCATAAGTGAAAATTTATTAAATGAGCAAGTGCTTTTAGATAATTTACTTTCTGATGAAATAGAAGCAGTCATAACTCAAAGAATAATAGGGGGGATTGATAATTTAAAACGAGATGAAGAAACAATTGAAAAACGTATAACCAGCGTGGTAGATAAAACTTCATATGATATAACGGTTGCTTATTTGATTGATTCATTAGCAGATAAAATTTACGAAACAATTCAGGAGTCGAATGTTGGAGCAACGATAGCTAAGCAAATTGAAAGTGGAGTAATGGAAAAATTAAGTGGCTCTATTTTGGGAATGTTTGGTGGAAATACATTTGTATCGAAAATATCTGATTCAATCGAAGATAAAATTAATGAATATATTAGAAAAAATGGACATGAAATAGTTACAAATATGGTTGAAGAGGAAATGAATAAAATAACTAATGCAAAAATTTCAGATGTAATGGCTAAAGTGGAAAAATCAGAAATAGATTTAGTTTCTATTACTATGAATATATATAAAAAAATAGTAATGGAAAAATTGTCAGACATATTAAAGATGATAAATATAGCAAAAATAGTCACAGATAAAATTAACGCAATGGACATGCTAGAACTAGAAAAAATGATATTGGAAATTATGAAAAAGGAATTAAATGCTTTAGTAAATTTAGGGGCTGTTATTGGATTTGTACTTGGACTTTTGAATTTATTAATTTAAAACATGAGGAGTATAAGAATGAATAAAGATAAAAAATAATAATTTTTAGTTATCAATATGGCATAATTAACTAGATAAATAGCGTATGTATTGAAAATGTAATAAATATTATTATGCTTGAAAGAATCATTCAAATTTAATATACTAGTATATATAAATGAAAGGGGATAAATTTATGAATAAAGAACAAATTAATGAAAAAATGAAAGAATTAAGTGAAAAAATGAAAGGCTTAAGCGATAAAGCAAAAGATTCTGTCGAAACAGCTCAAATAGCGGGAATGTATGCGAAGGACAAAGTTGATGAAAAAATTCTAGAGGCAAAAAGTAGTGTTAATGCTATGAAAGAAAATTATAGATTATTTTCCGAGAGAGTAAAAGGAAAAGCTTCTTCGGAACTTATTAAAGCAAAAATGAATATGGATGTTGCAAAAGCTAATTTAGAAGAGAAAAAAGCAGCGCATGACAAAGCACAAATGGAAGCATATATTGAAGAAACAATTGAATATGCATCAGCTTGTGTTGAGCTTTCTTTTTTGGCGGCAGAGGAAGCAAAACTTGCAACGTTAGAAGCAATTGCAGCCCAAGACGAGTATGATGAAAAATATGGTAGTGAAGAAACTAACAAATCGTAAGAGTGAAAATAGTTAAATGACTTGGAAAAAATTGGAATCCTGTAAGAAATTGACTATATTCACATAATGTGTTAAAATAATTATATACATGTATTTAAAACGAAAGAGAAAGGGGAATGATGATGAGATATAAAAGTAAATTTGTATTCATTCTAGGAATTATTTTTATAATGTTACTTTTCTCAATGGGTGTTGTAAGTGCAAGTGAAATTAAGAGTATCAAGTTAACACCTTCAAATGCAAGTATTGAGTCTGGAAAAACATTAAAATTAGAAACTACAATTACGCCTAGTGATTATTCTAGCGATGATTTAACATGGTCGACAAGTAATAAAGATATTGCAATTGTAACAAAAAGTGGAATTGTCATCGGAACAAATCCTGGAGTTGCATTGATAACTGTGAAAAGTAGTAATAATGTAAAAGCATTTTGTGTTGTGGAAGTAAAACAAAAAAATGTTAGTCAATCAAATCAAACATCTACAACTAAAATTGATGTTTCTGACATAAAAATAACTCCTGCTTATAAAGAAATTGAACAAGGAGAAAGGTTAAGTTTAGTGGCAACAATAAGCCCATCAAATGCAACTAACAAGAAGTTGACGTGGAAGTCAAACAATACCAAGGTTGCAGCTGTATCAAGTAGTGGTATTGTTATTGGCACAGGTGCTGGTACAGCAGTAATCACTGCTCAAAGTTCTAATGGTAAAAAAGCTGTTTGTGTAGTAGGGGTTAAAGCCAAACCTATTAGTCAACAAACGAATATCAACCAAACGAATAATAATCAGACGAACAACAATCAAACAAATAATAGCCAAACAGTAACTCAAACACAATCGATAGAAGAAATTATAAAGAGTGGTCAAAAATTGACTGGTGCGCAAGTCGGTGAAATCATGGCAAATGCAGCTAAGATTATGCTAAAACATAAAAGTAGTTTTGGATACAACGTCGATTATGGTGGCGCAGCGACTAGAAAAGTTTCTCAATATTGGAAGAATTCAAGTCATGTAATTTCATCTTCAAAGAAACAACTTAAATATTTCATGAATTGTGAAGGTTTTTGTAAAACAGTAATTCGCTGGAGTCTAGGTGTTGGTAGAACGGATATTTGTGCTACTTATAATGCCACAGGAAAAGCAATAGGAGCTCCGGCAAAATCAATGGTTATTAATGGAAAAAAATATTCGGGAGGAACCATTACGGATAGTGTAATACAAAACTTACGTCCAGGTGATATTCTAATTTGGAGAGGTAGAGCTCACTTGGCAATGTACGTTGGAAATGGAAGAATTATTGAGATAGTTGATAGTGGTGTAAGAGAAGCATCGGTGAAAACATATAATGGAAGTAGAGTCCTAAGATACGTATGGAGACCTACAAATGAGCTAGCAGCTAAATTAGATACTTCAAAGATAGATTTAGAGCTAACAAAGGTAAAATGGTAATTTATTATAAAACAGGATGTCTCATAAATAGTAACCAAAGGTTATTATTTATGAGATTTTTTATATAGTAGTAAAGTTATAGAAATTTTTGCTTGTGGCTAAACATATTTACAAACAAAAGTTCTTCGTATAAAATGAATATATAAAACAATTCACGAATTATATGGATGATAACAAATTATTAAATTTGCCTTGAAGGGTGATGAAATGGAACGACAAATATTACATGTAGATGTGAATAATGCTTTTTTAAGTTGGACAGCAATCGAAATGTTAAAAAACGGAAGTAAATTAGATATTAGAACTATACCATGTATTATTGGTGGTGATGAAACTACAAGAAGAGGAATTGTACTTGCTAAAAGCATGAAAGCAAAAGAGTATGGAATTGTTACTGCCGAAACGATATATTCCGCAAAAAGAAAATGTCCAAATTTGCAAGTGTTTAGTGGGCTAGATTATAAAAAATATAAAGAATATTCCAATAGTTTATATCAATTACTTTTAGAATATACCGACAAGATTGAAAGATTTTCAATTGATGAATGTTTTTTAGATATGACAGAATTTTTACAAAATGATACACTACTGAATAAAGCAATGGAAATCAATAGACGCGTTAGAGAAGAGTTGGGTTTTACAGTAAATGTTGGTGTGGCTCATAATAAATTACTTGCCAAGATGGCATCAGATTTTAAAAAGCCAGATAGAGTACATACATTATTTGAAAATGAAATACAAGAAAAAATATGGAACATGCCAATATCAGAGCTGTTTATGCTTGGGAAAAAAACGGTTCCTAAATTGTATAATATGGGAATAAAAACAATTGGAGAGTTAGCTAAAACCGATAAGAATATTCTTACTAAAAAGTTTGGACTCCATGGAGCACTAATGTGGGAGTACGCAAATGGGATAGATAATTCTCCTGTTAAGTATCAAGTTGAACTTCCAAAAAGTATCGGAAATTCAATTACGCTTCCTATGGATATTGGAAGGATTGAGGATTTAGAAAAGGTATTGCTTGCATTAACAGAACAAGTTACCTTTAGGCTGAGAAGATATAAATTGCTAGCTAGTGTTGTAAATGTACAATTAAGAACAAATAAATTTGAAGATTTTTCTCATCAAAAAAAGTTAGACATCAGTACTTCTAACACAAAAGAGATATATACTAAAGCGAAAGAACTATTATACGAAATGTTTCAGAAAGGAATTTTAATTAGACTTATAGGTGTTAAAGTAGACGGTTTAATTGGAGAAGATGAAGTACAATTATCTATGTTTTCAACCTCAGGTACTGAAAAACAAGATAAGTTAGATAAAGTGGTTGATAATTTAAAAAATAAATATGGTTATAACTCAATTACAAGAGCGGGAAGTATGAATGTAGACGATATTGTTAAAATGATTAGAAAATACGAATGAAAGAAAAAACTTGAATAAAGAACAAAAAATAAATATATGAATGGAATGGTAGAATGTGATTTATCTTATAATAGTAATTGCTTTTATATATATAATTATTAGCTACATTATGTTTGTGATAATATGTAAAAAAATGAAAACGAAAAAACCACTAGCAATTATTCATAATTCAGTTTCTAATGCCCTTAAACCTTATGAAGAGAAAACCAAAATGGGAGTAGCATGGGTTGATAATAAAATAGAAAATCATGAAGTAGAAGATGTTTATATAAAATCTAACGATGGTTTAAATCTTCATGGTCTACTAATTAAACATGAAAAGCCAAAGGGAATTCTAATAGAATGTCATGGATATAGAAGTACAGCTAGAAGAGATTTGTATATATCATGTTTTCAATATTATAATTGGGGATATGATGTTCTTTTAAATGATCAAAGAACATCTGAAAAAAGTGATGGAAAATATATTACTTTTGGAAGCAAAGAAAGTATGGATATAGTGAAGTGGTGTGAATATGTTAGTAATCGTTACTCTGATTTACCAATTATTTTAGCAGGAATTTCAATGGGGGCTTCTACAGTATTACTAGCGGCTGATAAATTAAAAGAAGAGCATCATGTAAAGCTGATTATTGCTGACTCAGGTTTTATATCAGCGTGGAATGAAGTGGTATATGCTATAAAGCATTATTTTCATTTGCCAGGAGAATGTTTTATACATATGATAAACTTATGGTGTATGATGCTGGGGAGGTTTAGCTTGAAAGAAAAAAACACAATAGATGTACTTAAAAATACGAAACTTCCGATTTTGTTTATTCACGGAGAAAATGATGATTTCGTTCCTGTGAATAATTCGGTAATTAATTATAATGAATACAAAGATAAAAAAGAATTATTAATAATTCCTGAAGCAAATCATGGAATGGGCTATTTGGTTGATACAGAAAAATACCTAAATACAATAAAAAAATTTATTGATAAATATGTATTTTAAATCTTTTGTTGCAATTAATTAAAATGACACCATCTAAATAGTTTAGAAAGGTGTCATTTTAAACGTAAGCATGATTGCTATTCATATAACAATTACTCATTACTTGTGCTTCCAAATCCTCCGGTTCTAATTCCTGTAGCTTCATCATCATCTACAACTAAAAACTTTTGAAAGAAAGCTTGACCTGCAGCTTCGTGTTTTTTTAGTGTTACATCTACTGGCAAAAAATTATAGTAAGCAAACATGATATGACCATCATTATCTTGATTTCCATAATAATCACTTTCAATAATACCAATGCTGTTTGCAAGCATTAATCCTTTTTTAAAAGGGTATGAACTTTTAGTAGCTAAAAAAAGAGCTTCATCTTCATTAAAATAAGCTTTTAATCCTGTTTTTACAAGTGTTGGCTTAAAAGCATCAAATTCTTTATCACCTTTTAAAAACTTTCCCATATTTGAAAATGCAGTTTTCCAAATAGAAGGAATGATTGTGTCTTCAGCTGCTTCTAAATCATAAGCTACAGAATTTTTTGTTTTTCTAATTGGTAAAGTAATATCTTTATCTTCAAAGCCCTTACATACTTCAAAACCTCTATTTTTCATAATAACCTCCTAATTATAAAATGAAACTAAATATTTATATAATTAATATAAATGATGAAATGAAAAGTTGATAAAATACTTTTACAATTCCCTTACTTCGATTTTATTATATTGAAATAAGAGGTTATATGCAAGAATAAATTGTTATATTATGGATATCGTCAAATATAACTAAAAAAGGCGAAAATGGAATCGCCTTTTTTAAGAATGTGCAAAAAAGCTAAAGTCAAAAGTCGTTATAGATTTCGATAGCTTTTTGAAAATCAAATCTATTTACACGGATAATATGAAATTCTGGTAGTTTGAGAAGATAACTTTTTGCGTAGATATGAAAAGGATCATCATGGTAGTGTTTTAAGATTTCTTTTCCTCGAAGAGTTTTACAGGTAAAACGAATGTTACATTGCTGTAAAGTGTTACAAAGTTCCTCAGATTCTTTCGAAGATTCTGTACCAAAAAAAGTTTTACTGAAAAGCGAACTTAACCACATGAAAACAACATCCTTTCAACATTTATGTTCGTGATTGTGAATAGATTAGTTACAAGTTCATAACGGGGGTAACTTAGTTAAGCACCTTGATTAGATATTCTTTGACTAAAATCGACACAATTTTACCATAATAATTATTATTTAGCAAGGATTTGATAAATTTTTGTTGCAATTTAATTCAAATTATGGTAAACTTATAAAGCAAATCAAGGTTGTTACTAAGAAGAAAGGAGAATATTTTTTACTTTCATTGTACGCTCGACTTAATAGTTGTAATTACTGCATAAACAAAGGAGGACGTCTATGTTTGGCTATTACAATGGTTATTCGGAGTCTGGAGCTCCTTGTCAGTCCCACTTGCTGCTTCATTCTGGTTACAGATACAAATTTCAGAAATTTTACGAACTTTGTGGAGAAACGTTCGTAGAAATTGAAGGAATGGATAATCATCAGAATAAAGAAGCCAATCCTGGATTCAATTTGAAGTGGTTTTCTACGATGCCACCTGAATTTGCATATAGTTGTCAAAAGCCTGTACCAAATTCAAAAATTCAGATTGAAACGGTTAATCCTAAACATCCTGATGATGTGTGCATCTTTCAAATAAAGATTTTGGAAGTACATCAAATAGCGATGAACACCTATTGTGTGTTTGCGGACGATTATAAATCGTACATTGTACAGATTTAAGAAGTGTGTATTGCTTCTAAAGTAATGAATTATTAAAAAGGAAGTCCTGAAATACTAATTGCATAATGAAAGTAGTTTTCATTTAGTAATTACTATTTTGGGACTTTTTTCACTAAGAAAGCATCAATTTACAAAATATGTTTACTAATATTGAATAAACTAGTAAAACATGGTATAATGTATTCGTCTATGTAGCGGAGCACATTGTGCTCCATATATTATGATTATAAATCGCATATATTAAGTAAGAAAGGAATTAGTTATGAAAAATATATGTTATTTTTTTATCTTTTTTATGATGCTTTTTACGTTAATAGGGTGCAGTCAAAGTCAAAATAAAGATACCAATAAATTAAATATAGTTACGTCGTTTTATCCGATTTATATTGCAACAAGCAATATTGTAGACAATGTGGAAAATGTCAATTTATCAAATATGACAAATATAGAAGTGGGTTGCTTGCACGATTACCAACTAACAACAAAAGATATGAATGAATTGGAACGTGCTGATATATTTATTGTAAATGGAGGAGGAATGGAGTCTTTCTTAGATAAAGCAATAAACACTTGTCCTGAACTAAATATTATAGATTCAAGTGAAGGAATCATACAAGCACACGAACAAGAAGAACATGCCGAAGAGGATGATGAGCATGGCCATCATCATGGGGAAAATGCACATATTTGGGTTAGTATTAGCATGTATATAGAGCAAGTAAAAAATATTGCTGAATCCCTTGGAAAAATTGACAGTCAAAACAAAGAAAAGTATATGGCAAATGCTAATAATTATATTAATAAATTAGAAGAATTAAAAGAGCAAATGCATTCAGAATTAGGTGTTTTGAAAAATAGAAATATAGTAACTTTTCATGAAGCATTTGAGTTTTTTGCAGAAGAATTTGGCTTAAATGTAGTTGCTGTTATCGAACGTGAACCAGGAACAAGTCCAAGTGCAGGAGAACTTGCAAAAATAATCGAAGATATAAAGGATACCAATGCAACTGCGATTTTTGTTGAACCACAGTATGATGCAGGTATAGCAAATGTAATTGCTAATGAGACAAATAAACCTGTGTATACCTTAGACCCAGTAGTAACTGGTGAATTAAGTAAAGATGCATATGAAAGAATTATGAAAGAAAATTTAAGAATTTTGAAGGAGGCACTAAAATAAATGCAAAATAGTTGCGGATTTTGTTGTACAAAAATTAATAATATTAGTGTGAAAAGAGGAAGTAAGCAGATTCTAAAAAATGTTAATATTCATATACACTGTGGTAAACTTACAGCCATCATTGGAAAAAATGGTGCTGGTAAGTCAACGTTGCTTCGTGCAATTTTAGGTGAGATTCCTCATGAAGGAGATATTAGCTTCAAATCTAAAACAAAAGGACAAACAAAAATTAGAATTGGATATGTACCTCAAAAATTAGACCTGGAAAATTCGCCAATCACAGTGTATGACATGGTTGCGACATATTCTTCGAATGTGCCAGTGTTTTTATATAAGAGCAAAAAACTTCATGAAAAAATTAAAGAACATTTAAAAGCATTTGGAGCTGAAGAATTAATAGATAGAAAAGTAAATAGACTTTCAGGTGGTGAGCTTCAAAGAGTGATGCTTGCCCTAGCTATGATGTCTAAGCCAGATTTATTAATTTTAGATGAGCCAATTTCAGGTATTGATAAAAATGGAAAAGAACAATTCTATGAAAAAATATATCAACTAAAAAACACAGAAGATATAGCAGTAATCATAGTTTCACACGATTTTGAATATGTAAAAAAATATGCAGATAACGTGATACTTTTAAATCAAACAATAGAAGAAGAAGGAACGCCAGAAAAAGTGTTCCAAAGTGCTAAATTTATTGAAGTTTTTGGGAAAATATAATTCAAAGAAGGAGATTAATATGTTTGAATATACATATATGCAAAACGCCTTTTGGGCAATTCTAATTATTACACCTCTATTTGGCTTAGTCGGAACGATGATTGTAAATAATAAACTTGCATTTTTTTCAGATGCACTAGGACATTCAGCACTTACGGGAATTGCAATTGGAGCACTTCTTGGAGTAACTAATCCAACTTTATCCATGGTTGTTTTTGGAATTGCTTTTGCACTTTTGTTAAATAGAATTAAGGACTTAAAAATATCTTCTAGAGATACAATTATCAGTGTGTTTTCATCAACTGCATTAGCACTTGGATTAGTGATTTTGTCTCGTAATGGTAATTTTACTAAATTCTCTAACTATTTAATTGGAGATATTTTAAGTATTGTTCCTAGTGAGATATACATGCTTTTAGGAATTGCTCTCGCAGTTTTAGCTTTTTGGTATTTCTTATTTAACAAGCTATTTGCTATTAGTATTAATAGTTCATTAGCCAAAAGCAAAAACATTCCAGTAAGATTAATTGAAGATATTTTTATTATTTTAGTGGCTGTCATTGTTATGTTCTCGATTAGGTGGGTAGGTATTTTAATTATTAATTCATTACTTATATTGCCAGCAGCATCTAGCAGAAATATTTCAAGAAACATGAGACAATATACTTTTTGGACTATTATATTTGCATTGTTTTCAGGAATTACTGGCTTATTTATTTCATTCTATGCATTAACGGCAACAGGTCCAACAATCGTATTAGTTTCGAGTGTAATATTTTTTGTTACTTATTTGTTAAGAAAAAAATCAGAAGATTAATGATTCATATAAATTATTTTTAAGTTACGTCGACTTTTTTTTCTTGTAAAAATAAAATATCTATGCTAGAATAACTGTATTGAGTTTTTATTATACTGTGCCGACCAAGATTTTGAGGAGGTTTTAATATGTTGGATACTAAAAAGTACGAATGTGATGTGCGGTATTTAACCTCACATATAGTCACTAAGTGGGAGGAGTACGATTTTAGCGAGCAAATAAGAGATTTTGAAAAAAGAGTTCCTAGGATTGAATTTACTGAAATAGCGGATGTGGAGATTAAAGAAAAAGAGGTAGAACATGTTCAAGGATTTGGATATGAAAAGTTTATTAGAAGATATGAAGTAATATATAAAGATGGAAAATACGTGTTTGTAGTTACCGTTGATTCACATTTTAGTTGTGTAAGAAAATTTTGGTTGACCGCATATTGGGTTACGAATGAAGAAATGATAAAACTTTTTACAGAAAGATTGTGAAAAAGTGAGTAGTGATGTTTTAATAGCCTAAATTCTATTATAGAATTTAGGCTATTTTTTGAATTTAATATTAGGTATATGTTTATTATTAGCATTTTAATCTTACCTATATTACTTTAATAATTATTAGATGGTCAAAAAGAGAATTGAAATAGAAAAAAACTTGACTTATGTAATCTTACGTGATATTATTCTTACATGGAGTTGATTGATATGAAGAAATTTGAAATAAAGAATACATGTTGGTGTAGCTAGGATAACGCCAGTAGCAATAGCACTGGTGTAGTTTATGTTATTCTAGTGCCTATGCTAACAGTCAGATGATATTAGCGGCGAACTGTGTTCGCCATGAAATGGCACATGAAAATGTGTCTTTTTTTGTACGCAAAGATATTATATTAGAGTATAGATAACAAAGTTCACACGTATCAGCACACTTTATACACCAAGGGATTATGACGTTTAATAGCAAACAAAGTTCGATGCTATGATTGAAATTTTATAATAAGTATATTATAATTCTAATAGTATATAACGGAGGGATTTTTATGGGACTAAAAATTTATAACACCTTTACAAGAAATAAAGAGGATTTTAAGCCGATTACGGAAGGAAATATTGGTATGTATGTATGTGGACCAACAGTATATGGACCACCACATGTTGGGCATGCTAGAAGCTATATCGTATTTGATACGTGGTATCGCTATTTCTTATATAAAGGGTTTAAAGTAAAATATGTGCAAAATATAACAGATGTTGGTCACTTAGTAGGAGATGCAGATGAAGGGGAAGACAAAATTCAAAAGAAAGCTATAACGGAACAGTTAGATCCAGTAGCAGTTGCATATAAGTATGAAACAATGTATTTTGATTGTATGCATGAATTAAATGTTTTAAAACCAACAATTAGTTGCCGTGCGACAGGACATATCATAGAGATTATTGAGGCAGTAAAAGAGCTAGTCGAAAAAGGATATGCTTATGTAACAAAAGAAGGAAACGTTTATTATGATGTAAGAAAGTTTAAGGAATATGGAAAACTTTCTGGTAGAACATTGGACGATAATATCTCTGGAGAAAGAATTGAGGTCGCTGATGATAAGCAAAATCCTGAAGATTTTGCTTTGTGGAAAAAAGCAGATAGAACACATCTAATGAAATGGCCATCTCCATGGGGAGAAGGATATCCTGGCTGGCATATTGAGTGTTCAGTCATGTCTAGAAAATATTTAGGTGATACATTCGACATTCATGGTGGTGGCATGGATAATGTATTTCCACACCATGAATGTGAAATTGCTCAATCTGAGGCTATTACTGGAAAACCATTTGTCAATTATTTTGTTCATAACAATTTGATTACAGTCAATGGTCAAAAAATGGGGAAATCACTAGGAAATACAGTTGATTTAAATGACCTTTTTGAAAAATATGGTCCAATGTTTGTAAGACTATATATTGTGAAGAATCATTATAGAAGTGTATTAGATTTTTCTGAAGATCAGTTAGAAGAAACAAAAAAGACATATGAAAAGTTTCAAAATCTAGTTGAAATCACAGAACCATATATCGTAGAGGCGAACAGCGTTCGCCATACCCTAAATATAACAGAAAGCTATGATGACATTGACGCGATGAAGAATAGATTTTTAGAAGCAATGGATGATGATTTAAATACAGCAGTGGGAATTGCAGTTTTATTAGAACTTGCCAAAGAGGCTAATAAAGCAAAAGAACAAGATACCAATAAATTGGCATATATTAGAAAAGTATTTGATGAATTAGCAGGAGATATTTTAGGTTTGCAATTTGAGGTAAAGAATGATTCTAGTCCCAATGCAAATATGGAAAAATTAGAAAAGAGTATTATCGATATTCGAAATGAATTTAAGAAAAACAAACAATACGAGATTGCAGATTTCATACGAGATACGTTAAAAGAAAATGGGATTAATATGATTGATACCAAAGAAGGAGCAAAATTAGAATTTTAATATGTATAGGTTAAAAGAAATTAAGATAAGAGAAAATTTATCTGATGAAGAGGTTGTAACTAAGGCTTTAAAGAAGTATGCAATTCCGAAAGACATCGTTAAGTCTTGGCGAATTTTTCGAAAATCAGTGGATGCTAGAAATAAAAATGATGTGCATTTTGTGTATACCATTGATGTGGATTTTGTAGATGATGTGTTAATGAGTAGCTTCACAAATGATGGTAACAATGATACTCGAAATAATCGTAGCGGCGCACAATGTGCGCCATATGATAAATTATTGAAAAAACGGTATATTCAAAAAGGTAGAAGAAACAGCTTTACCAGAAATAATAGTTAGTAGACGAAGTGAGTTTCAACCGGTAATTGTTGGAGCTGGTCCTGCTGGATTATTTTCAGCATTGTTTCTTGCAGAACATGGCATTCAACCAATTATTATCGAACAAGGTAAAATGGTAGATGATAGAATAGCTGATGTGAAAGAATTTAAAAAAGAAGGCAAATTAAATGTTTTTTCCAACATTCAGTTTGGCGAAGGAGGAGCAGGAACTTTTTCAGATGGGAAATTGAATACAGGAATCAATAGTCCTTATTGCAAAAAGGTACTTGAAACATTTGTCAAATTTGGCGCTCCAGAGCAAATTTTATACATGAACAAACCTCATGTAGGAACTGATAATTTAGTAAAAGTAGTAAGGAATATGCGTGAAGAAATTATTCGCTTAGGTGGAACATTTTATTTCAACGAAAAAGTCACGGATTTTGAGTTTGAAAATAGTCAGTTAAAAGCAGTTGTTTGTAGCTCAAATGTGGATGAAAAATGTGTAGTGGCGCACACACATGAGGCTATTCATCCGTTAGCATGCCACAACCATAGCGTACGAAGTAACCTTCGCAATAAAGAAGAAAACGTAGCGGTGAACAGCGTTCGCCATAAAATTGTGACGGACACTGCCATACTTGCAATAGGTCATAGCTCTAGAGATACATTTGAAAAATTGTTTGAGCTTGGCTTAAACATGGAAGCTAAGAGCTTTTCAGTAGGGGCAAGAATTGAACACAAACAAGAGATGATTAATAAAGCACAGTATGGAGAAGAAACGCAATTAAAGCTTCCATCAGCAGATTATAAACTTGTATACCATGGAGAAGATAGAACATTGTACACGTTTTGTATGTGTCCTGGAGGAGTAGTGGTACCATCAACAAGTGAAGAAAATGCTGTAGTAACAAATGGAATGAGTTATTTCGCAAGAAATATGGAAAATGCCAATAGTGCTATTTTGGTTGGTGTAAATCCAGAAGATTTTGAAGGAAATCATCCACTAAGAGGAATGTATTTTCAAAGAGAATTAGAACACAAGGCGTTTGAAATAGGTGGAAGTGATTACAAAGCTCCCGCACAAAGAGTAGAAGATTTCTTAGCAAAACGAAAAACAACGAATTGGGGAGAAGTGAAACCTAGTTACTTACCAGGAGTAACCATGGCAGACTTACATGAGGTGTTACCTAAATTTGTCACAGATACAATAGAGGAAGGAATTATTAATTTAGATAAAAAATTAAAAGGTTTTGCAAACAAAGATGCAATACTTACAGGAGTAGAAACAAGGAGTTCTTCCCCTGTAAGAATTCTTAGAAATGAAGATGGAATGGCGAACATACAGGGAATTTATCCTTGCGGAGAGGGACCAGGCTATGCAGGTGGAATTATGAGTGCAGCAGTAGATGGAATTAAGGTTGCAATTAAAATTTTAGAAAAGGAAGTTTGAAAAATCTTCTTCAAACGAAAAGATATATTAAAAAAGAGATAATATATGAAAAGAGATGAAAAAATGGAAAAGAAAAAAATGTTAACAGGATTACAACCTACGGGTGTAATCACTTTAGGAAATTATATTGGTGCAATTAAACAAATGGTAGATTACCAAGAAAAATATGATTCAATTATATTTATTGCAGATATGCATGCAATTACAATACCACAGGACCCAGAAACACTTGCAAATAATATAAGACAACTAATTGCTTTATATATTGCTTGTGGAATTGATCCGAAAAAAAATACAATATTTTTACAATCAGAAAATCCATATCATGCGAATATCTCATGGATGTTGGAATGTAATACGTATTTTGGAGAACTTAGTAGAATGACGCAATTCAAAGATAAAAGTAAAAAGAATGCAAACTTTTCGGCTGGACTATTTACGTACCCTGTTTTAATGGCATCAGATATTTTAGCTTACGATGTAGACTATGTTCCAGTCGGAATTGACCAAAAGCAACATGTGGAAATTGCAAGAGATATTGCCATTCGATTTAATAAAAAATATGGAGAAACATTTAAAGTGCCAGAACCATTAATTAGAGCAGAAGGCACAAAAATAATGGATTTACAATCTCCTGATAAAAAAATGAGTAAGTCATCAGAAAACCAAAAAGGTGTCATAAGACTTCTTGATGATACAGCTGTGATTAGAAAGAAAATTATGTCAGCTACGACTGATTCCATGGGAAAGATAAACTTTGATATAGAAAATCAACCAGGAATTTCTAACTTAATTAATATTTATGTTAGTTTGTCTGGCATGAGTAAAGAAGATGTTGTAGAAAAATTTGCAGAGAGTAACTATGGTACATTCAAAACAGCAGTTGCAGATTTGGTAGTTGAAGAAATTGAAAAAATACAAAAAAGGTATAATGACTTGATTAATAGTGAAGAACTTGATAGAATATTAGACGTCGGAATTGAAAAAGCTTTAAAAACTTCTAGAGAAAAATATGAATTAATGAAACAAAAAATTGGACTAAGAAGATAGCTTGGGTTGACAAAAGTTAAATAGTAAGTTATACTGTACTAGTACAAGTAATACAATTGAAACTTTGGGGGAAAGTTTATGAAAACGATGCAAGTAATATTAGTCATTAAGAATATATTGACTTTTATACTAATGTTTTATGCTATATATCAAGTTGTATTTGCATTTTTAGCATACATGCGACCAGTTAAAAAGAAAAAAATAATAAATAAAAAGCATAAATTTATGGCAATTGTTTCTGCTAGAAATGAAGAAAAAGTTATTGCAAATTTAATCGAAAGTTTAAAAGAGCAACATTATCCAAAAAATAAATTAGATATTTATGTGATTGCAGATAATTGCACGGATAAAACGGCAGAGATTGCTAGAAAATCTGGAGCTATCGTATATGAAAGGTTTGATGAAACGAAAAGAAGTAAGGGATACGCACTAGAATGGTTTTTCGATAGAGTACTAGATGAGTTTCCAGATAAGTATGATGCTTTTTGTGTGTTTGATGCAGACAATTTGGTAACACCTGGTTTTATCAATAAAATGAATGAAAAGCTTTGTGAGGGTGAAAAATTAGTTCAAGGTTATCGAGATATAAAGAATGTAGATGATAACTGGATTTCTGCAAACAGTGCTATTTATTATTGGACATTAAATAAAATGTATCATTATGCTAGATATAATATGGGATTATCTGCATTTATTCAAGGAACTGGTTTTATGGTTTCTATGGATATTATCAAAGAAGAAGGTGGTTGGCATACTACCGCACTTACTGAAGATATTGAATTTTCATTTACACAAATTGCTAGAGGAAGAAAAATTGCTTGGGCTCATGATGCTGTTGTGTTTGATGAACAGCCAACATCACTTTCACAGGTTTGGAATCAAAGATTAAGATGGGGAGTAGGTCATATCCAAAGTATGGGAAAATGTATACCAAAGCTTTATCAATGCAAAAAAGTTACTCCAGTAATTATTGATGCTTTTATTTATTTAATGAGCTTCCCAATATTATTTGTTTCTATTATTACAAGTGTATTAAATTTTTTGTCTATGTCAACATTGACGAGCAAAGAGATAATTTCTCAATTAGGAGTGCAATTATTCACTAGTGTGTTATTTATATTAGGTTCTATTTTGCAAGTCATCATCGTTTTAAAATTGGAGAAGAGAAGTTTAAAACAAGTTTGGCAAGGTATCGTTACTTATCCTATATTTTTAGGAATAACTTATGTTGTAAATGCATGTGCGATATTTAATACAAATATGGCATGGAAACCAATTGAACATGTGAAAGCTGTTAAGATAAGTGAATTACAAAAATAAAGTGAACCCCTCAGGTGAAATAGCATCTGAGGGGTTATTATATGTGCATTGTACTTACTTCAATAAGTTGGTTCGGAATATGATGGAAATGTAATAACATTTCATCAGTGCCCATATGACAAGTGCACCAACCAACCCAATAATGAAGGGGATAATCGATAAGAGTACAAAGGTAATAGAGGTCCAAACGATTAGCCATATAAGAGCTGTGATGATGAATACCATTGCGATTCCTCCTTTAATTGTAGCGAGAAATAATGAAAAATCAACTGAGAAAAAGTATAACATAATATAGGAAATATGTCAAATTATACACAAAGGTGACGTCCCCTTTGTGCGAATTTCGACTTCTTTACAGCCACTTTGTAATTACATAATTAATTAAGTTTGAAAAGCGAACAATCTTGAGAATCGAAATTATATCACATAAAAGAAAATAGAAAAGAATTGTAGAATACTACCTAACAATACAAAAAAGTGAAATACTGAATGCATATATCTTTTCTTTTTCCCAAATCCGTAAAAAATTGCTCCAACAGTATAGGAAATTCCACCAAGTACTAGGAATACCATCCCACCAGTTTTTAAATTGTCCATTAATGGTTTAATAGCGAATATTACTGCCCATCCCATGGCTATATATGCCACTACAGATATTTTTCTAAATTTTTTTAAATTAATGGCGTTCAAAGTAATACCTAATATAGCAACTCCCCAAATAATTCCAAATAAAGTCCAACCTACAGCACCTTTTAAAGTAATTAAAAGATAAGGTGTGTAGGAACCTGCAATCAATAAAAATATATTGCAATGGTCTAAGATGCAAAAAACCCTTTTAGCATTGTTTACTTTAAGTGAGTGGTAAAGGGTAGACATTAAATATAAAAAAATGAGTGAAGCACCATAAATGCTACTTGCTACAACAGCAGTTGGATTATGATGGATAGCACTAAATACAACACATAATACTAATGCAGCAATTCCAAGCAAAGCTCCAACACCATGAGAAATTGCATTCACTAGCTCTTCGCCTAACGTATAATCAGGAATTGCAACTTTTTCTTTCAAAGACATAATTAGACCTCCTTTTTCAAGAGTTGTAGCGGCGCACACTGTGCGCCACTACGAATTCCATTGTAAAAAAATAATTCGTATCTTTAAATACGTCGAGAATTTCTAAGTAAAATCCAACAACAAAATTTGTCTATTATTTCTTAACGTTTTTTAAAATTTTTTTCAGTTCTTCATTTCTCTTAATCTTTGCAGTTGTCGTTTTAATCATTGGTTCTTCTGTTATGATTAAATTCTTAATATGTTTATATTTTGGAAAACTTTGATTTAATTTCTTAATATCTTCCCATATTTTTTCCTTAATTTGCTCTTCTGATAGAGAAGAGTCAAAAGCTTTTGTGTCATATACAATTTTAGCAGAAACCATTAAGTCATCATCTTTTGGAAAACCAAACACCATGCTTTCAGTAACATATGGAAGTTTATTTACACATACTTCTAATTCTTCTGGAAATACATTTTTACCATTTTTCAAGACGATAACATTTTTCTTTCTGCCAGTGATAAATAGCCAACCTTCTTCATCCAAATAGCCTAAGTCACCTGTATGGAACCAACCATCTATAATGACTTCATTTGTTGCTTCTTCATTTTCATAATAGCCAAGCATAACATTAGGACCACGCGCAATTATCTCTCCAATTCCTTTTTCATCTGGATTATCTATTTTCAATTCCACATGAGGAATAGCAGTTCCTGCAGAACCAATTTTATGACCATTCAAAATTGGTCCAGTTAAAACAGGAGCTGTTTCTGTTAAACCATAGCCTTGTGCTGTTAATATACCAAAGTTATTAAAATCTTCTTCCACTTTTCTATCAAGTGCGGATGCCCCAGAAATTGCCATTCTAAGACCACCAAGATTTTCAATAATTTCACTAAATAGCATTCTTCTAATATCTATTTTAAATTTTAAAAGAAATTGACTTAATTTAATTGCAAAATTTACTTTTTTAGTTTTACCAGTTTTTTCTATTTTAGTCATTATTTTTTTATGCATTGCTTCCAAAAGAAGAGGGACACAAATAAAAGCAGTAACATTGTATTCAACTAAATTCTCTTGAATATGTCTAAGTCCATCACAAAATACTGTACAAGAGCCACCAGCTAAAAAGTACATTAAACTTAGTGCACCAAAAGTGTGATGAAATGGTAAAATAGCAAGAGTAGTATCTTTTGGAGTAACGTCTATAATTCTAGAAACTCCGTTGCAAGAATTCAAAATATTCGTTTGCGTAAGCATGACAGCCTTTGCAAGTGAAGTTGTTCCAGAGGTAAATAAAATTAATGACATGCTATCTGGATCTATCTCAGCATTTAAAAAATCATGATTTCCTTTACGAAGCTCACTAGCCCCTAAAGAGATGTAATCTGCAATCGTTTCAAACTTGGTAATAGATTTTTGATTTGTATTGGCTTCTAGCTCATTCCATGATTCTTCTTCCTTCATACAAATATATTTTTTTAGAGAAGTAGTTCCTTTTTCTTTAATGTGATTCATTGCATCAATATATTCATTATCAAAAATGATAACATCTGCCTTACTTTTTACTAGAGAGTATTCAATTTCGTCAACTGGAAGTCCTTTATCTAAAGGAACAATAATTCCAACACCACACTGTACCGTAAAGTATGTAAGTGCCCACTCATAACTATTTTTACCAATGACAGCAATTCTCTTTCCTTTAAAACCTTGCTTTATTAATGCAGTACCAAAGTTGTGAATTTCTTCTAAAAATCTTTGATACGTAATTTCTTCATAATTTATTTCATCTTTACTAACTTTATGTTTTAAAATAAAAGCATTTTCGTGTGGATGCTTTTGTGTCGATGTTTCTATTAATTCACGTAAGGTTTTATACTCATACTTATCAAGATATTTTTTTGACATTCTTATTACCTCGACTTTCGATTAATTTGCTTTAAAGATATCATAATGGGCTTAAAAAGTCAAATGCTCACTTGCCCAATGTAGGGCAGAGTAGAATTGCTAAAAAAGTTCCATTTTTTCAAAAATATTGAAAGAAAAAACAAAAAATGCTAGAATGGAGGTAATAAATGACATTAAAACCAACGAATGATTTTATATTCAAAAAAATATTTGGTGAGCCAAAGAACAAAGATTTATTGCAAGACTTGATTGAGGGGATATTTTCCAAATTACAAATAAAAAATGTGGAAGTGAATAAAGATGTTTCTCTCACAAGAAAGCAAGTTATAGAAAAATTAGGAATAGAAGATATCTAGTAAATTAGACGAATGGCTAACCTTTATTATAAATGAAAATAAGGAGGAAATAAATAGTATAGTAAAGCAAACTTAAATTTCTTATGACTTTTTGGAATGATTTTTTAGGAACAACTATCAAAATTATTAAAAAAATATCTTTAAGTATGTAACTTAAAGTCTGTTCATATAATTTTTATATATCATACCTATATGGAAATTTCAATAAAAAATAGAGTTCTTATTAAAATTATTTTATGAATTAAATAATGAATGATTGAAGCCAATTTTAATACAATAAAAAGTATTGAAATTGGCTTTATTAGTATGTTTTTTCAACATAAAGTAAAATGAAAAATCCATCTTTAAGTTACATACTTAAAGATGAAAAAGGAACATAATTAAGTATTTGGACAACATATGGCGAACATGGTTCGCCGCTACGAATGTGCTGCAACAAAATTATATGCGAAATTGTTATAAGGAAAAACAAAGGAGGACACAAATGAAAAATAATAGAGGATCATTAACAATGACAGCATTTTTTACCATGTTAATATTTTCGTTGTATGGTATTCTGCTTTATGCAAGGAGTGCAAGTGCCTACAATAGGCAAACCAAGTCAATTGAAAAAATACAAGCAGTATATGCACAGGATGTGCCAAATGCTGTAATGTTAGCAGAACAATTAGGAGCAACAACAAGTTATGATGGAGAGTACTACGCAATAACAATTGACTTGGATAATGGTAGTGAAGTAACAAGTTTAAGCTTAATGCCAGGAGAATTAGTATCAAAACCAGCAACACCAGTAAAAGCAGGATATGGATTTGAAGGATGGTATTATATCA